>NZ_DATKFP010000350.1:0-111579 GCF_035511395.1 Sphingobium sp. | reverse complement strand
GACCGCGCTTCGACAGCGTCTGGCTTCCTTTGCGGTGCCCACGCGCTGGTGGCTGCAGCACGAGCCGCTTCCGGTCAATCAGACGGGCAAGATCGACAAGGCGGCAATCCTCTCCCAGATTGCGGCCCCTGTCGCCTGAAGTCGCGAAACGTCGAATGCGCGCAGATCGGTCGACCTTGCTCGGCCCCGGGCCGCGGGGCCTGCGATCCCGAGCGACTGGCCTGATCTGCGCGCGCGAATATTCGACCTGGCATCCATGAAAATTTCGATCCATTATTTTTCCTGGATCCGCGAGGCGATCGGGGTCGATGCGGAAAGCTTCGACCTTCCCGACACTGTCATCGATGTGCGGGGCCTCGCGATCTGGCTTCAGGGCAGGCACGAGAAATATGGCATCCTTCTGGGTAACAAGGTGCGCTGTGCGGTCGACCAGTCCTTCGCCCATACGGATGCGCCCCTTTCGACCGGTAGCGAGGTGGCTTTCTTTCCGCCCGTAACGGGTGGCTGAGGAGGCCGACGGCGTAAATTTCCATGACATCCGTCGACGTCCGGCAAGACATGATCGATCCGGGAGCCTACCTGGATCGCCTGACGGCACCGGGCGGGGAGCGGTCTTCCGGTTTCGTCGGGCATATCCGCGGCGATGACGCGGTCGATCAGCCGCCCGTGACGCTCATATGCCTTGAAATCGAAGCTCGCGGTTCTGCGCTACCGATCAGGAAATCATGCCTGGCATGTTTTGAGATGAGTGCAGCGTCCAGTGCCGCGTCGAGAGCTTCGATGCCGCCGGAACGCAAGGCGGCGCGCAGGTCGACATGGTCTTCATGACCAAGGCACATGTACAGCTTCCCGTCGGCTGCAAGGCGCACGCGATTGCAGCTTTCGCAAAAATTATGCGTCATGGGCGTGATGAAGCCGAGCCGCACGCGCTTTCCCGCAATGCGGTAATAGCGCGCCGGACCGCCGGAACGATGCGGGTCTGGAAAAAGGTCATAATGCTCTTCCAGGCGGCGTCTAACGCCGTCGAGAGGTAGATAATGATCAGTCCGATCTTCCCCCGTGTCGCCCAGAGGCATGGTTTCTATCAGCGTCAGATCATGGCCGCGTTCATCGCACCAGTCGATCATCGCGAAAATCTCGGCTTCGTTGATCCCCTTCAGCGCGACCATGTTGATCTTGATCTGGAGGCCGGTGCGGGAAGCTGCCGCAATGCCTTCAACGACTTTGGAGAGAGAGCCCGTCCTGGTTATGGCGCGGTAGGTTTCCGGGACAAGCGTGTCGAGACTGACGTTGACGCGCTTCATTCCCGCATCGACCAAAGCCTGTGCGCATTCCGCAAGGCGAGTGCCGTTGGTGGTCAGAGTCAGTTCGTCGAGCCGTCCGGGATCCAGAGCACCGAGCCTGGCCGCCAGATCAAGGACGCCCGCACGCATGAGAGGTTCGCCGCCCGTCAGGCGTATCTTGCGGACACCCCGCTCTACGAAGCGCTCCGCGACAAGAGCCAGTTCGTCGAGCTTCAGCAAGTCGCGAGGCGGCATGAAGCGCATCGTTTCGGGCATGCAGTAGCGGCATCGCAGATCGCAACGGTCGGTCACCGAAACGCGCAGATAAGTGATCCTGCGCCCCAAATTATCCTGCAATTGTCGAACCGCCGACATACTCTCTCAATTCCTCTCGCGGCGCAGTCCCGATCGTGGAATCCGGACGGACGCTCAGTATAGCGCAATATAGTCATAGGGGCCTTGCGGCCCGACTTCCTCCGCGTTTGCCTCCGCTTCGCCGATCAGCCTGAGCGTTTCTGGCCGTTTGGAGACGATGCGTATCTGCAATTCCGTATCCGCCGGGCTTGCCGCGCCGGTCAGGCTCGCCGAACGCAGCGCGGCCAGAAGGGACGGCTGATCGGGTTTCCAGACGGCATATCCTTCATTGGCGAGGGCGGCGGCGTTCAGGCGCAGTGCGCCGACCAGCCGTCGCTTGGGGACCACGTCCCTGGGGCCCTGTACCCGGCTCGAAGCGATGGCGCTTGCCGTCTCCTGATCCTCGACGCCTCCCTCGTCATTCACGAACAGCGGATGCTGATCGCTCCAGGCTTCGGGCGGACATAGCTTCTGGGCCGCAACGACAGGACGGTCCGGGCGCAACTCGGCCGGATAGATGCGGCAGACGTTCGGTCGCTCCTCATAGGCACCACAATAGAGGTTCTCGAGCAGATGCGGACAGGCGCCTTCGAATACCGCCGTGAGGGTTACGCCCAGCGATATGGGAAGCGCGCCGCTGCGCGCCGGCAAGGAACGCGTCGCGCGATAATCCCGCTCCGCTTCTGCGGCATCCAGCGCAGGCGCTGCATCGCAGAGGATTTCGACCTTCCCGCCTCTCTCGATCCATCCGATCGCCTCGCCCACGCTCAAGGGCAGTCGCAGGTCGTGGCAGCACCGGCCGCAGGCCGTACAGGAAAAGGTCAGTCGCGTCGAAGGCGGTTGGTCCGGGCCCGCAGATGGCAAGAAAATCCCCCTGAATTTTGCGATCGTCCGATCGCCAGTTGAAATCGGGCGGCAAATCGCGCCGGCCGGGATGGCTGTCGCTAGTTCCGATGCGCAGGCTCGACGGCGGCACGACGATCCTGCTCGCAAGGAGCAGGCTGCTGCCGTTCGCCATTCTCGCGGAGCCGGTCGGCAACCTGTGCGAGAACCGACAGTGCCAGGGTGTCGGGATCGCGCGCGGTGTGGATCGTTCCGATCGGGCCCACCAGGCGCGAAAGCCGCGCAGCCGGGATGCCGCGTTCGAGCAGCGAGGCGAGGCGGGCCTGCTGGGTCGCACGGCTCCCCATCGCGCCGACATAGAATGCCTCGCCCTCTAGCGCTGCTTCGAGAAGTGCCGGCTCCCAGTCATGATCGTGGAAAAGAAAGACGTGCGCGGTCCACGGATCGGACCGGACGCCGGTCGTGTCGCGAGGCGTCTTGAGGATGGTGGCAGCCACGCCCATGGCAAGACAATGTCGAACGATCTTCGGGTCTGGCGTGAGCACTTCGATATCGGCGTTATAGGCCCGGCCGAGGCGTGACAGGGCCAGCACTTCCTCACCATGCCCGATGATCGAAATGCGCAGATCAGGATGATGCGAAGCAATGAAATGCCGGCCATGCCATTGGCTACAGCCTGCCCCTTCATGCTGGATGCCGCTGGTCCCGTCGGCGCCCAGCGACAGCGCGACCGGGCGCCTGGCGTCGAGTTCCATCAGGGCGTGTTTCACGGCATTGCTGTCGGGCTCCGGCGTGAAGAGAAGATCTATTCCGCCCCCGCAGGGAAGACGGATATCGATATAGCGTGACCCGGCTCCGAACCGGACCAGTTCGGCTTGTCCCTGGGCGATCACGCGCTGCGCCTCGGCAACCACCGCCGCCTCGATGCAGCCGCCCGAAAAGGATCCCATCCAGTCTCCATTCTCGCAGACGGCCATATGGGTTCCGGGCATGCGCGTCGAACGACCGGTGACGTCGGTGATCGTCACCAGAGCACATCGCTGGCCCAGCATCTGTCGATCGCGCACGAAGCGGAATATCTCCGCGGCATTCTTCATCTGTCGGGAACCCCGGCGGGCAAATGCGAACCGGTACGATTCTTATGGGAAACTTCCACGGCACCCGTCCTTCCTGACGCCGCAACGCTCATGCGAAGCGGGGCATGTCCATGAGATGCTTGTCGAGGGTGATGGGGTAATCGCGAACCCTGACCCCGGTGGCATTGTGGATCGCATTGGCGATGGCGGCGGCGACGCCGCACAGACCCAGCTCGCCCACGCCCTTCGCCTTCATCGGTGAACTCTTGTCATCGACCCCTTCCAGGAAGATGACCTCCTGATGGGGGATGTCGGCATGGACGGGAACTTCGTAGCCCGCCAGGTCATGGTTCACGAAATAACCGAAGCGTTTGTCCACAGCCAGTTCCTCCATCAGGGCAGCGCCGACGCCCATGGTCATGGCGCCGATCACCTGGCTGCGGGCCGTCTTGGGATTGAGAATGCGGCCTGCATCGCAGACCGCGAGCATCCGGTGAATCCGCGCTTCACCCGTAAAGGCGTCGACCGCCACCTCCACGAAATGGGCGGCGAAGGTCGATTGCTGGAATTTCCGCGCCAGGTCGCCATAGTCGATCGTGTCCTCCACGACGATCTCTCCGGTGCGTGCGGCCTGCCCAAGGGCGGCGCTCGAGCCATCGGCCTTGACCATGCCGTCGGCAAATTCGCAGGCCGAAACGTCGAAACCCAGCTTCTGCGCGACGGCTTCCCGCAATTTCACACATGCCGCATAGACACCGGCGGTTGCGCTGTTGCCACCCCATTGCCCGCCTGATCCCGCCGAGACGGGAAAGGCGGAGTCGCCGAGGCGGACTTTCACCTGTTCGAGCGCGACGCCCATCATCTCGGCGGCGGTTTGCGCGATGATCGTATAGCTACCGGTTCCGATATCGGTCATGTCGGTCTCGACCGTGACGGTGCCCCGCCCGTCCAGCCTGACGCGCGCGCCAGACCTCATCGAGATGTTGTTGCGGAAACCGGCGGCCACGCCCATGCCGACGAGCCACCGACCCTCGCGGGACTGTCCCGGTTGCGCGTTGCGTTTCGACCAGCCGAACCGCTGCGCGCCAACACGCAGACATTCGACGAGTCGGCGCTTGGAAAAGGGGCGGTCGGGGTTTTCGGGATCGACCTGCGTATCGTTGAGGATGCGAAACTCGACCGGGTCCATCCCCAGGGCTTGCGCCATCTCGTCCATCGCCATTTCGAGCACCATCAGCCCGGGGGCCTCGCCCGGCGCGCGCATCGCATTGCCTTCGGGAAGGTCGAGCACGGCAAGGCGGGTCGCGGTCAGCCGATTGCTGCCGGCGTAGAGGAGGTTGGTCTGGTCCACCGCCGCTTCGGGCTTGCCATCGGGAAGATTGCCCGACACGCTTTCATGGCCGATCGCGGTAAGGCGACCGTCCTTTCCGGCTGCCAGCCTGACGCGCTGGATCGTGGCGGGGCGATGGGTAGTATTGTTGGCGACCTGCGGGCGCGTCAGTGCAAGCTTCACCGGTTGACCGCAGGCCTTCGACGCCAGCGCGGCAAGGACGGCATCGGCCCGAAGGAACAGCTTGGCGCCAAAGCCTCCCCCGATATAGGGCGAATCCACCCGCACGTCCTCTGGCTTGAGCTTGAGCCCCTTGGCGAGTTCGTTTCTGTTCCAGGCGATCATCTGGTTGGATGTCCAGATTGTCAGCTTGCCCTCTGCCCATGATGCGATGGTGGAGTGCGGCTCCATCATCGCATGGCTTTCATCGGGGGTCGTATAGGTCCGGTCGATCTTCACCGGGGCAGAGGCGAACGCCGTGGCGAAATCGCCCACTTCATGCGATTTGGGTTTGCCTTGCGCCATGGCCATGGCGGCGTCGGTCGCCTCCTTTGCCAGTTCGAATCGGCCGGGCGACCGCTCATAATGGACGCGAACCAGCGCGGCAGCAGCGCGTGCCTGTTCGAAGGTCTCGGCGACCACGACCGCCACGGCCTGATGATAATGATCGATCGCTGCGCCGCCAAAGAGATTGGCGGTGTTCATCGCACCCCGGATCGGCTCGGGGCTATCGAGCGTCGTCACCACGGCCAGAACGCCGGCGGCGCGCGCCGCATCGTCGCTATCGATCCGCGTCACCTTGCCCTTGGCGATGGCGCTTCCGATCATGAAGCCATAAGCGGCGTCGGAGGCGACGTCATGGCGTTCATAGGCATAGGGCGCCGTGCCCGAAACCTTGAGCGGCCCCTCGATCCGATCATGGGCACGGCCGACGACCTTCATCTGGTCGATCGGGTTGGGGCCTGCCGGTGTGTCGAACTTCATGGCTTTCTTCTCTCCTGCGTCAGGCAGATCGGGGCAGCTTGCCGAGATGCTTGTCGAGAGTGATGGGATATTCCCGGATGCGAACGCCAGTGGCGTTGTAGACCGCGTTGGCGATGGCCGGGGCGACGCCCGATATGCCCAGTTCGCCCACGCCCTTGGCCTTGACCGGCGACATGGTCGGGTCGACCTCGTCCAGGAAGACGACGTCCTGGTGGGGAATGTCGGCGTGAACAGGCACCTCATAGCCGGCCAGGTCATGGTTGACGAAGAAGCCGAAGCGCCTGTCGACCGCCAACTCCTCCATCAGGGCAGCGCCCGCACCCATGGTCATGCCGCCGATCACCTGGCTCCTGGCGGTGATCGGGTTGAGGATGCGACCTGCGGCGCAGACCGCAAGCATGCGGCGCACCCGGATTTCTCCGGTATAGGCATCGACCCCCACTTCGCAGAAATGGGCGCCGAACGTCTGCTGCTCATATTTTCGGGACAGGTCTCCGAAGGTCATGGCATCCTGCGCCGCGAGGGTGCCGGCCGCCGCCGCCTGCGCGAGGGGCACGCTGCGATCGCCGGACCGGATCGCGCCATCGGAAAATTGCGCATCTGCAGGATCGAAACCAACCGCCCGGGCGGCCGCCTCGCGTAGTTTCACACAGGCAGCATATACGCCGGCAGTCGCCGACGCGGCCCCGCCCTGTCCGCCGCCGCCAAAGGCATCCGGAAAGAGAGAATCGGCAAGACGGACCACGACGCGATCGAGCTCGACGCCCATCATCTCCGCCGCAATCTGTCCGATGATCGTATAGCTGCCCGTGCCCATGTCCGTCATGTTGCACTCGACGGCGACCATGCCGTCGCGATCGAGCGTCATGCGTGCGCCCGCTGGCAGGATCGGCGCGCCCCTGATGGCCGCGGCCATGCCCATTCCGACAAGCCAGCGACCGTCCCTGCGCGAACCAGGCTTCGGGCTGCGTGCCTTCCAGTCGAAGCGGTCAGCGCCGAGGCGAAGGCACGCGATCAGTTGCCGTCCCGAGAAAGGCTTGGGAGACTGGCCGTCCGGTGTGGCCTGGGACGCTGCGCCGGGGACGACCTGGGTGTCGTTGATGATCCGCAGCTCGACCGGATCGAGGCCGAGGCGTTCGGCCAGTTCGTCCATGGCGACTTCGAGCGCCATCATGCCGGAGGCTTCGCCCGGTGCGCGCATCGCATTGCCTTCGGGCAGGTCGAGGCGGGCAAGGCGCGTCTGGCACAGCCTGTTGGCGCCGGCATAAAGAACACTGGTCTGGGCTGCAGCGATCTCGGGGCCGCCCCCCGGCAAATTGCCCGACAGCGTCTCATGACCGATCGCCTGCAAGCGGCCGTCCCTGTCGGCGGCCAGTCGAACGCGCTGGATAGTGGCCGGGCGGTGGGTGGTATTGTTGGCCATCAGGGGGCGGGGCAGGGCGACTTTCACAGGTCGGCCCGCGGCCTTTGCACCAAGAGCCGCGAGAACCGCGTCCGATGCGATGCTGCCCTTGCCGCCGAAGCCGCCGCCGATGAAGGGAGACACCACGCGGACCTTGTCGCGCGGAATGCCGAGCTTGGTCGCCATGTCCCGTTGCGCCCAGCCGATGATCTGTTGCGCAGACCAGATCGTGAGCGCGTCACCGTCCCAGCGGGCGATGGTGGCGTGGGGCTCCATCATGCAATGGCTATGATCGGGCGTGGCATATGTCTCGTCGATCCTGATCGGCGCTGACGCGAACGCAGCGTCGAAGTCGCCGATCATGACATCGGGCTGGCGGCGATGCGGGACCGCGCCGGCACGGGCGCGGGCGAGATCGAAAGCGCCCGCCTCCCGATCATAACTGGCCTGTACGAGACCAGCGGCCGCCCGCGCCTGTTCGAACGTTTCCGCCACGACCAGCGCCACGGCCTGATGATAATGCTCGATCTCAGGGCCCGCGAGCGGCCTCGCCACATAGAAGCCCTCGCTCTTGAGAGGACCGGCATTCTGCGCCGTGACGATCGCCAGCACGCCGGCTGCGGCCTGCGCCCGCTCGGTGTCGATCGCTGATACGCGGCCCTTGGCGATCGCGGAACCCACGACATATCCATAGGCGATGTTGTCGGCGACATCCTTGTGCTCATAGGCGTAGGTCGCCGTCCCCGACGTCTTGAGCGGCCCCTCGATGCGGGGATGCGGTTTCCCGACCACCCGCAGGCGGTCGAGAGGATTCGGTCCCGCCGGCGCTTCGAATTTCACGCGGCTCTCGCTTCGGCCAGGATGCCGGCGAGCGTGCGTTCGACCAGTTCGACCTTGAACGCATTGTCGGCAGTAGGTTTGGCACCCGCGAGCAGGCGGCCGGCCACGGCTGCCGCGCCCTGCGGCATTGCCGCATCGGCCGTTTCGTCACGCCAGGGGCGATGCGCGATGCCCCCCACCGCCACCCGGCCGGTTCCATCCTCGTGCAGCACCGCCGCGACCGAAACCAGCGCGAAGGCGTAGGAGGCGCGATCGCGGACCTTATGGTAGACATGCGTTCCCCCGATCGGCCTGGGCAGCGTCACGGATGTGATGAGCTCGCCCTTGGCGAGGTCCGTCTCGATGTGGGGCGTATCGCCCGGAAGTCGATGGAAATCGGCAATGGCGATGGATCGGGTGGTGCCATCGGGCCGAACGGTTTCCACGGTGGCATCCAGAGCACGCAGCGCCACCGCCATGTCGCCTGGATAGGTTGCGATGCATTTGTCGCTGACGCCGATCACCGCGAGCTGGCGCGAATAGCCGCCGATGGCGGCACAGCCCGAGCCGGGCCTGCGCTTGTTGCAGGGCTGGTTGGTATCGTAGAAATAGGGGCAGCGCGTGCGCTGCAGCAGGTTCCCCGCCGTCGTCGCCTTGTTGCGAAGCTGACCGCTGGCGCCTGCAACGATGGCGCGCGTCACCAGGCCATAGTCCTTGCGCACACGCTCGTCTGAAGCGAGCCTGGTATTGGTGACGAGGGCGCCGATTCTCAGCCCGTCCTGCGCGGTGGGCTCGATCCTGTCCAGTTTGAGATCCTGGACATCCACGAGATGGGCAGGTGCCTCGATCTCCAGCTTCATCAGGTCGAGCAGATTGGTGCCGCCGGCGATGAACTTGGCGCCGGGCCGCCGCGCGACAGCGGCGGCGGCATCGGCCGGAGACTTGGCGCGTTCATAAGTGAAGGGTTTCATGCCTGTGCCTCCGCGACTTCGGCCATCGCCTCGGCGATGTTGGAATAGGCGCCGCAACGACAGATGTTCCCGCTCATGCGCTCGCGCATCTCCATGTTGCTGGCTTGGATGCCGCTCGTGAGATCGCGGGTGACATGGCTTGGCACCCCTGCCTTCATCTCCTCGAGCACGGCGACCGCCGAACAGATCTGGCCTGGCGTGCAATAGCCGCACTGATAGCCGTCATGCTTGATGAAGGCGGCCTGCATCGGATGCAGGTCGTCGGGAGAGCCCAGGCCTTCGATCGTTATGACCTCGTCACCCTGGTGCATCACCGCAAGGCTGAGGCAGGAGTTGATGCGCACACCGTCCACGATAACGGTGCACGCACCGCATTGACCGTGATCGCATCCCTTCTTCGTACCCGTAAGCCTGATATTCTCGCGCAGGGCGTCGAGCAGCGTGGTGCGCGTATCGACCTGCAGCTCATGGCGCTTGCCGTTCACCTTGATGGACAGCGGCATGGTCGTCGGCGCGACCTGGGGCTTGGGCTGAAGCTGGGCTTCGGCGGGCGGCACGGCAGCGACAGCCGCCGTCGCAGCGCTACCGGCCAGCATGTTGCGCCTCGAGATATGCAGCTCTGTGGCCATTATCGCAGTCCCTTCCCTCTTCATGCCGCCCCCCGTCATCGGGGACCTCGATATTGTTCGTCCGATACCGGTTCGAGCCAAGTCACGCTTCGGCCCGCGACCACCTCGGAAACAGCCACATGGGTCATCTCCCCGGTCGGCTGCGCGCCATGCCAGTGTTTCACGCCCGGTGCCGTCCACACGACGTACCCGGCTTTTATCACCCGCACCGGCTCACCCTCGGCCTGGACCCAGCCCGCACCCTTGGTGACCACGAGAAGTTGTCCCATGGGGTGCACATGCCAGTTGGTGCGCGCGCCTGGCTGGAAGGTCACGGTCGCTCCGCCCAGGCGCGCCTCGCCGCTTCCCTTGAACGGCGAGGTAAGCGTCGCAGTTCCGGTGAAATTGGAGGCGGGTGCCGTCTGCGGCTTCTGGCCGGGTGCGAAGAGCGTCAGTGGCGGGGTTTCTCCGCTTGCCGCAACCTGCCCGGAGGCGAAGGCACGTTCCGCGATTCCAATCGCGTCGGACGCCTTGGGGAGACCTGCATAGAAAGCGAGATGGGTGAATGCCTCGATGATCTGTGCCTTTTCGAGACCGTTTTCGAGGCCGAGACGGATATGGAAGGGCAACTGGCCCGTATCGCCGTTCGCCGCCAGCGCGATGAGCGTGACGAGGCTGCGATCGCGGCGCGACAGGTCCGGCCGGCGCCACAGGTCGCCGAAGATCACGCGGTCGGTAAGCT
This sequence comes from Sphingobium sp., assembly GCF_035511395.1. Taxonomy (GTDB): domain Bacteria; phylum Pseudomonadota; class Alphaproteobacteria; order Sphingomonadales; family Sphingomonadaceae; genus Sphingobium. The sequence continues at coordinate 101,167 of NZ_DATKFP010000350.1, read as the reverse complement.
CGGCGAATTTCGGCGCGACGCCTGCAAGACGCCGCTCGTCCGCACCTGTTGCAGGATCCAGTGCCGGCAGCGACGGGGCGTCCTTGAGACCTTGCAGCACCGAGCTGTCGATCTTCCGTTCGGCAAAGACCGGTGCGATGACGTTGATCGCCGAAACCGCATTGGGCCAGCCCGTATAGAAGGCCAGGTGGGTCACGATCGCGGACACTTCCGAAGGCTTTACGCCATTGGACAATCCCCTGTTGAGATGGCTCGCGATCTGCGCGGACTTCCCCGTCGCGATGAGCGTGGTCAGCGTCACGACGCTGCGGTCCCGCGGCGAAAGTTCGGGCCGCTCCCAGATGTCGCCGAAAAGGACGCCGTCGGTATAGGCCGCCAGACCAGGAGCCATTTCCTGCATGTTCCTGGGCGCGACCGAAGGGCGCTCCTCGGCAATCGCCGAGGAGGACATTGCCAGTGCGGCCACGGTCAGCGCACCCTGGAGGGAACCCCGCCTGCTACCTTCAATACGCATGTCTTCAGAGCCGCGGGGATTGGGGCGGGCTAAGCCGGCGGGCGGTGCGCGTCATCATCGATGGTTTCCTCGGCAAGACGTGGGACCATCAGGCGCAGTCCCGGAGAGAACCGATCCTACCGCAGATCGGGGCTATCGATTAGAGGATGGAAATCGTTTAAGCCTATGACAGGAAGTCATGAAACTGGAGTGCGTAACGGATTATGCGGCAGGAACTGAGCAGTCTGGCAATGTTCGTGACGGTCGCCGAGGAACAGAGCTTTACCCGGGCTGCAGCCAAGCTCGGTATCTCGCAGTCGGCTCTGAGCCACTCCATGCGGCGTCTCGAAGCAAAGCTCGGCCTTCGATTGCTAACCCGCACCACAAGGAGTGTGGCGCCGACCGAAGCCGGGGAAAGGCTGATCGAAACCTTGCGCCCGGCACTGGAGGAAATCGACGATAAGCTGGGTCTTCTCACGGAATTTCGTGAACGCCCGGCTGGAACAGTGCGGATATCGACATCCAAACACGCCGCGCAAACGGTTTTGATGCCTGCACTTGATAAGGTCATGGCCGACAATCCCGATATCATTATCGAGATGAACGTAGATGCCGGCCTTACCGATATCGTTGCGGGGCGTTTTGACGCTGGTGTAAGACTGGGAGAGCGGCTCGAAAAGGACATGATCGCCATGCGCATCGGTCCCAAGCTGAGAATGGCGGCCGTCGCCTCGCCCGCCTATTTCGCCGAGAAAGGCGTGCCCAAGACGCCTTATGATCTCGCGCAACATAGTTGCATCAACCTGCGCTTCGTGACCGCCGGAAGCCTCTACGTCTGGGAATTCGATCATGAGGGCCGGGAAATCCGGGTGAAGGTGGAAGGGCAACTCATCCTCAACGACGTCGATCTGGTGACGAGCGCGGCGGTGGCCGGACGCGGCATCGCCTTCCTCGTGGAGGATCATTTTCTTGAAGAGATAAAAGCAGGCCGGCTCGAGCGCGTCCTGGAGGACTGGTGCGATCCGTTCGATGGATATTATCTATACTATCCCAGTCGGCGCCAGCCCTCGACCGCTTTCCGCGCAGTGCTCGAGGCACTGCGCTACAAGGACTGAGCCCAGGCAGGATCCTGGGGGACGCTACCGGTAGCGCAGCGCCTCCAGCAACAGCGCGAAGGCCGGGGACGCATGCCGCCGGCTCGGATAATAGAGGTGATAGCCCGGAAAGGGTTCGCACCAGTCTTCAAGCACGCGGATCAACCGTCCGGCCGCGACATGCTCCAGGATCTGGTCTTCGGGAACATAAGCCAGTCCCAGCCCGTCGAGGACCGAGGCAAGCCTTACCACGGCCTGGTTGACCACGACCTGACCCTCGACGCGTACTCTCAGTTCCTGACCGCCTTTTTCGAATTCCCAGGCATAGAGGCCGCCATAGGTCGGCAGGCGGATATTGATGCAGTTATGGCCCGTCAGATCCTGGGGCTGGCGGGGCATGCCGCGATTTGCGAAATAGTCTGGCGTTCCCACCACGGCCATCCGCATGTCCGGACCGATGCGCATGGCGATCATGTCCTTCGCGACCTGTTCACCCATGCGCACGCCCGCGTCATAGCCCTGCGCGACGATGTCGGTCAGGCCATAATCCACGACGATCTCGACGTGGATGTCGGGATGGTCGGGAAGAAAGCGCTTGAGCGCAGGCTGCAGCACCGAGGTCGCCGGATGCTCGCCCGCGGTTATCCGTATCGTTCCGGCCGGCTTTTCCCGCAGGGCGCTCAGCGCGCCCAATTCCTGCTCTATCTCCTCGAATCTGGGCGCCAGCGTCGCGAGCAGCCTGTCGCCTGCCTCGGTCGGCGAGACGCTGCGCGTGCTGCGCGTCAGAAGACGGATCCCGAGGCGCTCTTCGAGGCCCTTGATCGTCTGGCTCAACGCGGATTGGGAAACACCCAGCTTGGCCGCCGCCCGGGTGAAGCTGCGTTCCTGGGCAACGGCGACGAAGGCCGCCAGATTATTGAAATTCTCGGTCGACATTGATTAGCTCATCTTATCGCGTCATGTCGATTATAGCGTCTAATTGTTCAGCCGCGCGAGCGCTATCTGGATTGTCGAAGAGCCGGACGCATTTCGGTTCATCCATCCGGGAACTGGACCATGGAACGACCAAGCGGCGCACACCCGCATCAAGCAGCGATCCTGGCGATCATCCTCATTAGCTATGTAATGATCGTCCTGGACATTTCCGTGGTGCTGACCGGGTTGCCGATGATCCATCACCAGCTCGGCTTTTCCGAGGCGAACCTTGCCTGGGTGCAAAGCGCCTATACGCTTACCTTCGGCGGCTTCCTGCTGCTGGGCGCCCGTGCGGGCGACATATTGGGCCGGCGGGCGATGTTCATCGCGGGCCTTATGATCTTCACGATCGCCTCCCTTGCGATCGGCGCGTCCCAGTCGGCGGCCTGGATGCTGTCCTGGCGCGCGATACAGGGCGTGGGCGCCGCTGTGCTTGCCCCCTCGACGCTGGCGCTTCTTCAGACCAATTTCCCGGAAGGCGAGGCACGCACGCATGCGGTCTCCTGGTACAGCGCGGCCGCAGGCCTGTCGGCGACTGTCGGCCTCGTCCTAGGCGGCGTTCTGGCGGAGTGGATATCCTGGCGCGCAGGCTTCTACGTCAATCTGCCGATCGGTATCGGGCTGATCGTCGCGGCCCTGCGCTATGTCGAGGAAACCCCGCGCCACACCGGCCGGTTCGACCTTGCAGGGGCGTTTACCTCGACCCTGGGGATGGGCGGTCTGGTCTTCGGCTTCATCCACTCGGCCCATAGCGGCTGGGACGATCCTGTGACGCTGGCGACCGTCGTGGGTGCGATCCTCTGCCTTGCCGCATTCGTGGCGGTGGAGCGCCGGGCCGAGCAGCCCATCCTGCCATTGTGGCTCTTCGCCAGTGCGGAGCGTTCGGGCGCCTATGCAGCGCGGATCCTCTATCTGGGCGCGATGGTCGGGTTTTTCTTCTTCACGACAATCTATCTCCAGGAAGTCGTGGGCTATGGCCCCGCCTTGTCGGGCATGGCGTTTCTCCCCGCCACCGTTCTGCATTTCCCCTTCGCCCTCGCGGTGCCGCGTCTGGTTCGCCGCTTCAGCCCGGAGAAACTGCTGATGGCAGGCGTGCCGATCGGCGTGGTCGGCATGGGGTGGTTGAGCTGTGCTTCTGTGGAAAGCGGCTATATCTGGTCGGTCGCTTTCCCCATGTTGCTGATCGGGATCAGCCAGGGGCTGACCCTGAGCCCGTTGACCTCGGCAGGTGTGGCGGGGGTCGATCCGCGCCATGCCGGCGCGGCATCGGGAGCGGTCAATGCCGCCCACCAGATCGGAAGCTCGGTAGGATTGAGCATCCTTGTCGCGATCGCGGCGATCGGAACGGGCTCCGTCGCCGGCCCCGCCCTGACGGCGCATCGCGTGACCCAGGCGCTCGAAGCGGCAACCGTCATGCTGCTCCTCGCCTTCCTGATCATATTTCTGGCGATCGTCCGCCCGGCCGCGAAGTCGCCTGCCTGATTTTCCCGACTGCGGGCTTTGCGAAGCGACCGAATTCCCCAAATGTCCAAAGGAGAATGACATGACCACATGGTTCATCACGGGATGTTCGACCGGTCTGGGTCGAAGCCTTGCGCAAGCGGTGCTCGTGGCCGGCTTCAATGCGGTCGTGACTGCGCGCGATCCCTCGGCCGTCGCTGATATCGTGGCTCACTATCCCGAGCGCGCTCTCGCCGTCGGGCTCGACGTTACCGACCCATCCGGCGTGAACGCGGCGCTTGCCCTTGCCCGAAGCCGATTTGGCGGCATCGACATATTGGTGAACAATGCGGGCTATGGCTATCGGGCGGCGGTCGAGGAAGCCGACGATGCGGAAGTGGCTGGCCTGTTCGAAACGAACTTCTTCGGTCCCGTCTCCCTCATCAAGGCGGCATTGCCGGACATGCGCGCGCGCGGCAGCGGGACCATCGTCAACATAAGTTCGATTGCCGGGCGCCTCGCCATGCCCGGATCGGCTTTCTATTCGGCCAGCAAATTCGCGCTCGAAGGCATGTCCGATGCCTTGCGCAGGGAGCTGGCGCCCCTGGGCATTCATGTGCTGATCGTCGAGCCGGGCGCCTTTCGCACCGACTTTGCCGGCCGTTCGCTGCGCGGCGCCAGCGAAGGTCTCCCGGCCTATGACGGGACGGCAGGACCGCGCCGCAAGGGCAGCGACAGCTCCGATGGCACGCAGCCCGGCGATCCCGAACGCGCCGCCCGGGTCATCCTCGAAACGGTCGCAAGACCCGTGCTGCCGGTCCGGCTGTTGCTTGGCAGCGACGCCGTGGCGATCGTCGGGGAAGAGATTGATCGTCAACGCCGGGAGCTGGAGGAATGGGCTGCTGTCAGCATCACGACCGATTTCGGCCATGAGGCGTGAGATCATTCATTAGGCGAGCTTATCGCGACATCCACATTATCCCATCTAATCGAAGAGCATCGGGGAAGGCATATTGGACTGTGGCGATATCCCGACATCGGATCGGGTTCGATGGCGCAGGAGCAGTGGAATGACAGACAGGGATATCAACGGTCCGGGCATCGGACGCCGCGGCTTTCTTGCGGCGGGCGGCGCACTGGCAGCTGCTCCGCTGATCGGGAACGGCAAGGCGCAGGCCCGGCAACATGGGGATAGCACGACTGCCGACAATGCCCGCCGCAGGCTTGGCGGGCTGGAGGTTTCCGCCATTGGCCTTGGCGTCCAGAATATGAGCCGCACCTACCAGACCACCGTGCCGAGCCGGCCCGAGATGATCAACATCATCCGGGCGGCCCATGATCGCGGGATCAGCTTCTTCGACTCGGCAGAGGCCTATGGTCCGCTGGAGGTAGAGCGCATTCTGGGCGAGGGGGTGCAGCCCTTTCGCGACAAGGTGGTGATCGCCACCAAATTTGGCTGGAACATCGACCCCGAGACCGGGCGTCGCGGTCCCGGCCTCAACAGCCGGCCCGAGCATATCAGGACTGCCGTCGAGGCCATGCTCAGGCGTCTTCGGACCGACCGGATCGACCTGCTCTACCAGCACCGCGTCGATCCCAATGTCCCGATCGAGGATGTGGCAGGCACGATCAAGGCGCTCAGGAGCGAGGGCAAGGTCCTGCACTGGGGGCTGTGCGAGATGGGCCTCAACACATTGCGCCGCGCGCATGCCGAGCTGCCCGTGACCGCCGTGCAGAGCGAATATTCGATGCTGTGGCGCGGTCCCGAAGAGCAGGTTCTGCCTCTCTGCGAGGAACTGGGGATCGGCTTTGTTCCCTGGAGTCCGCTGGGCGTCGGCTTCCTCACCGGAGCCATCGATATGCAGACGGCCTATGCCGACGGCGACATTCGCAAGGGGGAGAGTCGCTTCTCGCGCGAAAATCTGCCCGCGAACCTCGCGCTTGTGACGCTGCTCCGGGACTGGGCGACGCGCAAGCAGGCGACGGCTGCCCAGATCGCGCTTGCCTGGCTTCTCGCGCAGAAGCCCTGGATCGCTCCCATTCCGGGCACGACCCAGATGGCCCATATGGTCGAGAACAGCAACGCCATGGCGGTCCGGTTCACGCCCGACGAGGTTCGCGAGCTTAACGCCGCCGTCGCCGCGATCAAAGTACAGGGCGAGCGCCTGCCAGCGCCGGTCCAGGCTTTTTCCGGAGTCGAAGCTCCGCCCAGGGCGTCATGAGCGAGCAGGATGCCCTGTCGCGGCGCACGCTGCTCGCGACGCCAGCGCTTCTCGCCTTCGCCGGCACGGCGGCGTGCGCGCAGGAAGGCGGAGCCAGACGGGCGGGTGCAGGCAGGACGCTCGTTGCCTATCTCACACGCTCGGGAAACACCCGGGTAATAGCGAAGACGCTCCAGCGGGAACTGCGGGCAGACCTTTTCGAGATTCGCACGGCACGGCCCTATCCCGAGGATTATGAGCAGCATGTCGCGCAGGCAACGCGCGAGCGGGACGGCGGTATCGAGCCACCGCTCGACGCCAGGGTCGAGGAGATCGCCAAATATGAGGAGCTGTTCCTCGGCTTCCCCATCTGGGGCGAAACGGCGCCGGCGCCGCTGCGCTCCTTCCTGCGTGCGCATCAGCTGACCGGCAAGACGGTACGGCCGTTCATCACGCATGGGGGATATGGACCGGGCGATGCGACCGATGTCCTTGCCAGCCTTGCTCCTGGCGCACGGATCGAGAAACCGTTCGTGCTGGAGTGCGATCAGGAGCGCAGGACCCTCGACCAGATCAGAAGCTGGCTTGGCCAGATAGAAGGATGACCCCATGAAGACGCGTATCCTGGGCAATGGCCTGGAAGTTTCGGCCCTTGGCCTTGGCTGTATGAGCATGACGCAAGTCTACGGACCGGCGGCGGACAAGACCGAGATGATCGCCATGATCCGCGTTGCGCGCGAGGATGGCGTGACCTTTTTCGACACCGCCGAGGCCTATGGCCCGTTCGCCAACGAGGCCCTGGTCGGCGAGGCGCTGGCGCCGATCCGCGACGACGTGGCGATTGCGACCAAATTCGGCTTCGACATCGATCTGGAAACCGGCGAGCGCAGGGGTGGCACGAACAGCCGGCCGGAGCATATCAAGGCGGTCACGGAAGCGGCATTGCGGCGTCTGCGCACAGACCGGATCGACATCCTCTATCAGCATCGCGTCGATCCGGCCGTACCGATCGAGGATGTCGCGGGTGCCGTGAAGGATCTGATTGCCCAGGGCAAGGTCAAGCATTTCGGCATGTCGGAGGCCGGGGTGGATACGATCCGGCGCGCCCATGCCGTGCAGCCGGTGACGGCCGTTCAAAGCGAATATTCGCTGTTCTGGCGCGAGCCGGAAAAAGCGCTGCTGCCCGCCCTGGAGGCGCTGGGCATAGGCTTCGTGCCCTTCAGTCCGTTGGGAGCCGGCTTCCTTACCGGCCAGATCGACGAGAACACCAAGTTCGACGACGGCGATTTCCGCAACTTCGTGCCCCGGTTCTCGCCGGAAGCGCGCAAGGCCAACATGGCGCTCGTCAACATCGTCCGGACCGTTGCCGATCGCAAGGAGGCGACGCCGGCGCAGGTCGCACTGGCCTGGCTGCTCGCGCAGCGCCCTTGGATCGTTCCGATCCCCGGCACCACCAGGCTGCATCGCCTGCGTGAGAATCTGGGTGCCCTCGAGCTGGAACTGACCCCGGCCGACCTGGCCGAAATCGATGCGGGAACGTCGAGCATCCTGGTCCAGGGCGAGCGGTTGCCCGAGGCGGTGCTCAAGATGAGCGGTCTTTGAATATCCAGTAGATTCAGGAGAAACGGAAATGGAATTGAAGCGCGCGGGCTCACAGCCCTCCCAGGCCGCTCCGGCCCAGTATTTCACCGGAACAGTGCGGCTCGATCCGCTCAACGCGCCTCCGCCCCCCGCGCGCCACAGCTGCGCTGCGGTCACTTTCGAGCCGGGCGCGCGCTCGCACTGGCACACGCATCCGCTTGGGCAGACGCTGATCGTGACCGCTGGGTGCGGCTGGACGCAGTGTGAAGGAGAGGAGATCGTCGAAATCCGCGCAGGCGACGTGATCTGGTGTCCGCCCGGTCATCGGCACTGGCATGGAGCGACAGCCACGACGGCAATGACCCATATAGCAATTCAGGAAGCGCTGGACGGATCTGCCGTCGAATGGATGGAAGCGGTGACCGACGCGCAATATTGCAAGGGTCCAGCCACCTGACCCGAATGGCTGGGTGCCGTTGCGGCGAGGCAACAGGTGCTCGATGAGAAGCCTGGCCCCCGACGCTTTCGATAGCGGGCATGTCAGCGCACGGCGGTGACCTGTTGATCGATACTGCCAAAAGGTCCGCCGCGCGCCTCCATTCTGATCCGATCATTGAACCGGAGGAAGGGCGTGGCCGGCTTGCCGCTCGCGATCATTTCGATGGCGCGCCGTTCCGAGAGGCAGCAGGAGCCGACGCTGGCGTAACCAGCGTTCGACACGGTGCCCGAGCCGATGATGGTGCCCGCGACGAGATCGCGCGTGCGGGCGGCATGGGCGATGAGATCGTGGAAGCCGAACGCCATTTCGCTGCCATGGGGATGACCGAACCATTGGCCATTCAACGTAACTTCCAGCGGCAGATGGACGCGGCCATCCTTCCACGCCTCGCCCAGTTCGTCGGGCGTCACGGCAAAAGGGGCGACCGAGCAGGCGGGCTTGGCCTGCACCCAGCCGAAACCGGTTTTCATTTCGACAGGCGCGATGGCGCGCAAAGACCAGTCGTTGATGAGGAGAACGAGCTTCACATGGCGCAGCGCATGGCCGGCCGGCGTGCCCATCGGCACGGCGTCGGTGATAATGCCATATTCGCCCTCGAAATCGATGCCGTCGGCTTCGCTGGGCAGCGGTACGTCGGCATGGCCGGGCAGAAAGCGGTCGGACAGTCCCTGATACATGAGCGGCCGGTCCGTCTCGATCGGCGGGAGGCCAAACGCCTTCTGCATCAGTTCGCCATGTTGCGGGAAGGCGGATCCGTCGAGCCATTGCCAGGCGCGGGGCAGCGGGGCGAGCAGGTGGCCGTGGTCGAGCGGTTCGCCTTCGCCCTGCTCCAGCCGGCTCGCCAGCGCACGCAACGGCGCCTCGACAGCGTCCCAGTGCTCGATCGCCTGTTGCAGCGTGTCGGCGATGCCGGTCGCAGCCAGGCAGCGTTGCGCGTCACGGGAGGCGAGGATCAGGGCGCCATCGGGCGTCCCGTGGGACAATGTTGCAAGACGCACGCGCTCAATCCTCGAAGATGGCGACGGCGCGGGTCCAGCCGGCGGACGCGCCCTTGATCTTGTGAGGGAAGCAACTGACGGTGAAGCCGGCGCCGGGCAGGCTCTCCAGATTGTGCAGCTTTTCGAGGTGGCAATAGCCGATGTCGCGGCCAGCCTTATGCCCTTCCCAGATGAGCGAAGTGTTGCCGGTCTCCTTCACCTTCTCCGCCGTATAGGCGAAGGGCGCGTCCCAGCTCCACGCATCGGTGCCGGTCACGCGGACGCCGCGGGACGTCAGATACATGGTTGCCTCATAGCCCATGCCGCAGCCGACATTGACGAAATCGGGGCGGCCCAGCGCCTTGCCCGCTGCCGTGTTCACCAGCACGATGTCGAGCGGTTGCAGGTCGTGGCCGATGCGCTGAAGCTCCGCCTCGACATCCGCCGCCGTCACGACGTAGCCGTCGGGGAAGTGCCGGAAATCCAGCTTCACGCCTGGGCGGAAGCACCAGTCCAGCGGCACTTCATCGATGGTGATCGCCCTTTCCCCGCCATCCATGGTGGGGGAAAAGTGCCAGGGCGCGTCCAGATGCGTGCCGTTATGCGTTGTCAGCGTCACCCATTCCGCCGCCGCAAAGCCTTCGCCGCCGGGCGTCTGTTCCGCTGTCACGCCTGGGAAGAAATGCTGGAGTTCCTTCACCGTGTCCTGATGCGTCTCATAGGTGATCTTGGGCCGCATGAAGGGCGGGTCGGAGACGACGTCATTGTCGAGGGTGATCGATAGGTCGACGAAGCGACGGGTCATGCTCTTGGTCCTTCGCGGAGAATTTACGGGCGCGGGGCGGAAAGGGCTGTTCGCAGGGATGGCGGGGTGATGATCGCGGCCAGGCCTGCGCCATATCCGACCTTGAAGAGAAGGGCGGCGAGTGGCGTCAGCATCTGCACGCCGCCGATCCAGACAAAAGTCGCGACGAGCGCCGATCCCGCGAGGGCCGATGTAATTGCCAGAAGGATTGCGCGCGCGACCAGATGCCGTGGCAGAAGGGACGAAGAGGGCGTAGCGACCAGCCGGCCTGACCGTAATTTTCTGCCTGCGATAATGCCCGGAACGAGGACGCTCATGAGGGCGATCATGAAGCCCTGGGGCATGAAGTCGAACACCCAGCCCCCGACGCCCCATGGCGGGATTGGCCGGTCCAGCCCGAAGATCGCCAGGAAGAAGGCGAGCGACAGAGCTGCGTTGATCGCAATGCTGATCGCGGTTTCCCGGCGGACATAGGCGTCCAGATCGCCGGTGGAGGGGGTCACGCCGCGTGGCCCGCCAGCGTTTCGGCGAACCAGTCGGAAATGAGGTCGCGACCATAGGCCATGTTGTCGGCACCGACATGCTCGACGCCACCCTCGCGCGGCGTGAAGATGACCTTCTCGCGTCGCGGTGAGTTCACCAGCTGATCGTAGAGATCATCGGCATAGGCGACGCTGATCTGCCGGTCGTTGGCGCCATGGGTGACGAGGAAGGGCACCTTGATCGAACCCATATGGCCGTTGAGGTTCATCGCCTCGGACCGGCGAAGGAAATCCTCCTGATCCCTGGCGCCGAAGGCCCAATGGACATGCGCCCAATAATGCGGAACCGGATTCTCGCCCTCGCGCGCCATGCGCTTGTTCTGCACCTCGCGCCAATTATGGTTCGCGCCCCATACCGCGCCGCTGGCGAAGCGCGGTTCATAGGCGACGGCGCGTGGCGCAAAATGGCCGCCCAGCGAAATGCCGGTCATGCCGATGCGGGCGGGATCGACTTCGGGCTGCTGTTCCAGCCAGTCGACCGCCTTGCTCGCCCAGCTTTCGCTATGTGGATCGACGGGGAGGTTCTGGAGGCGGAGCGCCTCACCCGATCCGGGCTGATCCACGCAAAGGGTCGAAATGCCGCGCCGCGCCAGTTGTTCAGGCAGGCGAGTCCAGTAGAGTAGTTCCTTGCAGCTATCGAGGCCGTTGCAGAACACCACGACGGGCTTCTTCCCTTCGCCGGGCGCGCGGGTGAACAGCGCGGGCATGGTGCCGGTTTCAAGCGGGATCTCCACCCGCTCGCGGTTGATCTTGCCCAAGGCAGTCGACCGATCGAAGGCGTTGCGCGCTTTGGCATAGGTCGCCTCGCGCCCCGGTGCGCCATGCCCCTGCATCCGCTCGGCGGTAATCAGGTAAAGCGATGCGCGCTCCAGCTTGTTGGAGGCCGAGAAATTACGCCCTTTCGCCGCATCCTCGGCGGCAAGATCGACCAGCTTGTCGCCCATCGCTGCCCAGGCCTTCATGAACATCGGCGTGCCTGCGTCGCCACCGTTTGCGGTCGCGTCCTTGATCGGCTGGCACATGTCGACGATCTCGCCGATCTGCCCACCGCTCTCCATCGCGATCGCGACCGACAGGTTCCAGATATAATTGGGAAAATATTCGAACAGCGCCATGGCTCAGGCCTCCCCCCTTAAACTTCCGCCGCCTGGAACAGGCCCGTGTCGGGTTCGGGATGCGGCATGGTCTGCGGGCCGCCGACGCCGATGCCCCACTGATCCATCACCTTGGGGCCGGGCACATGGACTTTCGGCTCATGGCTCTCGAAATCCACATATTCCAGCTCGGACGTATATTCGACCGCGAAGCCGGCCGGCGTGGTGAAATAGCTGAAAGTGTTGTTGCCGGCGGTGTGTCGGCCCGGCCCCCAGCGGATATCGGTGCCCTTTTGGCGGAGGCGGTTCACGCCCACCATCATGTCGTCGACGCTCAGCATGTCATAGGCGACATGGTTCAGGCAGGGCGGTCCGGGCAGGATGGCGATGCGGTGGTGCGCGCCATTACAGCGCAGGAAGCACATGAAGTCGCCCAGCCAGTCGGAAATCTTGAAGCCCAGCACATCGCAAAACCATTGCACCAGCGCCTTATGATCGGGCGCGTGCAGCACGATATGGCTGATCTTCTGCGGCACGCCTTCCCAGCGGACCATGTCGCGCGGGGTGCGGCGGGCAACATCGCTCGAAATCTCGAAGGTCAGCCCCTCGGGCGAGAAGAAGCGGAAACCATAGCCGCCGCCCAGCGTCGTCAGTTCCTTCGGTGCGAAGATGATCCGCGCGCCCGATGCCGCGACCTTGTCATGCAGCGCGTCGACATCGGCGCGGCTGTCGGCGGCCAGCGCGATCACATCGATCCGCTTCTCCGCCGCCGCGCGCAGGCGCACGACATAAAGTTCCTCGCCCCCATCGGCGGCGAAATGGACCATGCCATCCTGCTCGCCGGCCTCGACCAGTTTCCACTGGTCATGATAGAAGGCGCGCTCAGCCTCCAGATCGGGGACGGCATAGCCGACATAACGGATTTCGGTGACGCGGCTCATGGCGGCTATCCTTGATTGTCAGATGGGTTGGGAGACGACCGCGAACATCTCTGCGGTGGCCTTGTGATTATCGACCTGCGGCCCCTTGCCGATCTGGCCGTGGCAGATGGCCAGCGACTGTTCGACGATGTAGCGGCAGCGTTCGTAGCGACGGTCGCGATAGGCGGCGAAAGCGGCTTGCGGACTCTCCGCCTTGTCCAGTTCCTCGGCCAGCACGATCGCATCCTCGATCGCCATGCCCGCGCCCTGCCCCAGATGCGGCGTGGTCGCATGGACGGCATCGCCCAGCAGCACGACCCGGCCCTTCGACCAGGGACCATGCACCATCATCGCTTCGAGCGGGCGATAGACGACCCCGTCATTGTCGCTGATCTGCGCGGCGAGCGCCTGAATCTGCGGGGCGGTGTTGGCCAGCTTGGCGCGCATCGTCGCGGCCAGATCGGCGCGGGCATAATGGGGATTGCCCGGCTCGGCGCTGGTGGCGAAGAGATAGATCTGCTCCGCGCTCATCGGCACCAGCCCAACGCCGATCGGGCCATTATAGACATGCAGCGCATCCAGCCCGTCAGGCCGCGGGAAATTATAGCGCCACACGCCCTGCCCGGTGAACTCCGGCTTTTCCGCTTCGGGCAGGATCATGCCCCGCGTCTGCGAATAGACGCCGTCCGCGCCGACGACGACATCATAGCGATCCGCGCTGCCGTCGGAAAAGCGCACGTCGACACCCGCGCCGTCATCCTCCAGCGCCTCGACCGTCAGCCCCAGCCGGATCTTCGCGCCCAGAGCCTGCGCGCTGTCGCCCAGCACCTTCTGAAGCGCGCGGCGGCCGATGCCGACATTGGCGGGCTTGCCCGGCACCAGCCTCGGCGACGGCAGCCGCGCAACCCGGTCGCCGCTGGGAATATAGATTTCCACCGCGTCGAAGCCGCAGGCCGCATCGAGAAAGGCGTCCAGCACGCCCAGCTGCTCCATCGCCCGCACGACATTGGCCTGCTGGATGATGCCCACGCCATAGACCGACCAGTCGGGATCACGCTCGATGACGGTCACGTCATGCCCGCTCCGCCGCAGCGCGATCGCCGACGACAGGCCACCGATGCCAGCGCCTACGACAAGTATCCTGTGCGGTTCCAAACGTCGCTCTCCACCATTGTCTCGACGGTGAAACTAGCGACTCTTTCGAATTTCGAAATTCGATTGTTTGGATCGATAACGATCAGATTTTTTGATCGTAAGCCATGTCTCGCAGACGCGACCGCAGCCATTTCAGTCCCTCGTCCTGCGCCCGGGTATGATGGAACTGGACCATCTCGCGCATCAGCGGAAAGTCGAAGGGAAGCGGGGCGCTCGCAATCGGAAACATGCGTGCGGCAGCCTGTGCGAGCCGCTTGTGCATCACGGCGAGGCGAGGCGTTCCGATCAGCAGCCAGGGAACGGTCGTGAACGAGGATGCGGAGACCTCGATCCGGCGGACCTTGCCGAGGATGGCCAGATGGCGATCGGCAAAAGCGGCGTTGGATCTGGAACCGATCGCAACGGCCACATGGCCCGCGCTGAGAAATCCAGCCTCGTCGATCGGCTGCTCGAACAGGCCGTTGCCGCTCCACCCGACCACGACATGTTCTTCCTCGAACAATAGTTCGCTGGGATGGTCCGTGGACATGAACTGCTCGGGTGCGATCATGACGTCGGCCTTGCCGTCGACAATGAGCTGGGAGCTGTGATCGTCCGGCGATATGAGCTGGATGGTGACGCCGGGCGCCTGTTCTGCAAGTCGTTCCAGCAGGGGCGCAATGATGGCTGCCACCACATAGTCCGATGCGATCAGCCGGAAGCGTCTTTGCGAGGTCAAAGGGTCGAAGGAGGCCGAGGTGGCGAGCATCGACTCGATGGTCGCGAGGCATTCGCGGACCTGGGGCGCGAGGCTTTCGGCAAAGGCGGTCGGATACATCCGTTTCCCATGAGTGACGAGGAGCTGGTCTCCGAAATAGTCGCGCAGGCGCGAGAGAGCCGCGCTCATTGCCGGCTGGCTAAGGTTCATCTGCCTCGCGGCGCCTGAGACCGAACGCGTCTGCATCAGCCCCTCGAACACGCCCAGAAGATTGAGATCGAGACCGCGGAACCGCATGAACAATCCATTTCATGATTGGATATCGATAAGATCAAACGATTTAACCTATGACCCCCGGCTGTTCTACTCTTTCCTCGCAGACGTGCCGGATCAGGTACGCGAAACCGGAGAGGAGAGGGAATTGAAGACAGTATTGCTGGCCACCGTAGCGGCGATATCGATCTCGACTGTCGGCGCGCATGCGCAGGATGCAGGTGGCGATGCGCCCCGCGAAGCAGGCGCATCTGGCATTGCCGACATCATCGTCACAGCGCAGCGGCGAACCGAGAATCTCCAGAAAGCGGCCATTGCCGTCAGCGCGGTGACCGGCGATGCTCTGGTGCAGCAGAGTATCACCCAAGCGAACGATCTGACCCGTGTCGTGCCGGCCCTGCAGGTCGCTCCGGCCGCTTCCTTCACCCAGATCTACCTTCGCGGCGTCGGAACATTCGGCGCCAACGCCTTTGCCGAGCAGGGCGTCGCCTTCAATCTGGACGGCGTCTATCTTTCGCGCCCCGCTGCGCCTGCCGGCCTCTTCTACGATCTGGAGCGGGTGGAAGTGCTCAAGGGCCCCCAGGGTACGCTATATGGTCGCAATGCCACGGGCGGCGCGGTCAACGTCATCACGGCCAAGCCCAAGCTTGGCGAGACGAGCGGCTATATCAACGCGGAATATGGCAATTATGACGCGATCAAGGGATCGGCGGCACTCAACCTGCCCATCGGCGATAGCGCCGCATTCCGGATCGCCGGCCAATATGTGAAGCGCGACGGCTATTATAGCGACGGCTATGACGATGAGGATACGCAGGCGATCCGCGCGCAGCTGAGGGGCGAAACCGGCACGGGCCTCGATGCCACCCTCTCGGTCGATTATGCGCATGTCGGCGGCATGGGATCTGGCGGAACGATCATGCCGCTTCTTGATGGCAAGCATCGGCTCGGACCGAGCGACCCGCGCGTGATCGCCGCCTATGTCTCGCGTTCGCCGACGGCGCCCGTACCCCAGGCGATCGCGCGTAACGACGGATATCAGGATAACGGCTTCTTCGGTGCGGCCCTGACGGTCAATGCCGACCTGGGCTTTGCGACGCTGACGGTCGTTCCGGCCTACCGCAAGACCGACCTCGACTTCCGCTCCTATGCGTCGAGCTTCCTCATCGATATTCAGGAAAAGTCGAGCCAGATGTCGCTCGAGACCCGCCTTGCAAGTCGGTCGGGTCCGTTGGAATGGGTGGTAGGCGGCTTCTATTTCGCCGAGGATGTGAGCGCGCGGCAGCGCTTCGATCAGGCCAGCAACGGCACGAGGATCAATTCCCAGCTCGACACCGAAAGCCTCGCTGCCTTCGGCCAGGCGACCCTTTCGCTTTCGCAGCAGCTCCGGGTCACGGGCGGATTGCGCTACACCACGGACGGCAAGCGGCAGGCAACCGAGGCGCATACCCTGCCGTTCGTCGGCTTCGTCAATCCGGCCCAGGGCAATTTCACACCGATCATCCTCGATATCGTGAGCAATCCGCGCAGCGATGTGAATTTCAACAAGCTGACCTGGAAGGCGGGCGTGGAGTTCGACGCAGGCCCGCGCTCGCTGCTGTACGCCTCGGCCGCGACCGGGTTCAAATCGGGCGCGCTGTTTGCGGCGACCGGCCGCAATTATTCGGCTCCGGAAAACATGACCGCCTACACGATCGGGTCGAAGAACCGCTTCTTCGACAACAAGGTGCAGCTCAATGCCGAAGCCTTCTACTGGAAGTATAAGGACCAGCAGATTTCCCATCTCGGCCCGGTCCAGGTCGCCAGCACGCCCGGAGGTCCGATCTACGGCCCCGTCTTCACCACCGAGAATGCGGGGCGGTCGACGATCTACGGCATCGAACTCGAAGCCCTGTTCCAGCCGACGCCGAACGACCAGCTGTCTGCAAATATCCAGTATCTACACAGCAAATATGACGAGCTGACCTATCAGGCCTATTCGACGACGGGCACCGCGCCTGTGATCGGCTGCGCGGTGACGCCCACCAGCCAGACCGGGGCCTCGGCTGCAGCCCGCATCTACGATGTCGACTGCTCTGGTCGTCCGCTCGTCAACGCGCCCAAATGGGTTTTCAACCTGGGCTATGAACATGGTTTTGTCCTGGGAGACCATGGCCGGCTCACGGCCGGCGTCGATACCCGGATCGAGACGTCGCGCTATCTCTCGCTCGATTTCCTCGAGCTGGGCAGACAGGGATCCTATATGATGTCGAACGCCCGGCTGACCTATGAAACGCCTTCTGGCAAGCTTTCCGTCACCGGCTTTATCAACAATATCGAAAATGAACTGGTGTTCGCCAACTCGTTGCAAAGTCCGGCCAAGCCTGGCGTCATCTATAATCAGCTGCGTCCGCCCCGCACCTACGGCATTCGCGCCGGCGTCCGCTTCTAGAGGCGTGCGATCATCGCGCGGGGGATCGGCGCGCGAGTGGGACGGCGGGAGCATCCATGCTTCCGCCGGCCTCAGGGCTCCATCAGCGTCTTCAATGGAGCCATCTGCCCATCGGGCGCCGCCTGACGCAGGAGCCGGCTCAGCAGTTCGACGGCATCTTCGGTTTCGGCGCGATGGGGCAGATAGCGTTCGGCGATGGAAAGCCCCCGCACCGACCATACCATCAATCGCATGACGGAAAGCGCCAGCTTCTCGTCGCCGCCAAAGGCACCCCGCACGGCCCCCAGCGCGGATTGCTCGACCGCTTCCTGCATCGGCACGACGAGCGCTGCCAGATCGCGGTCGCTACGTGTCGCCTGGAGAATTTCGAGAACCGCCATGCCCGATGGGCGGCTCAACACCGCCCAGAGAAGCCTGGGCCAATCGTAAAGCCGGTCGCCGAAGCCGGTTCTCACCCGCGTTTCCTCATATTCGGCCATCTCATGGTCGAAGACATGCCGCACGACGTCCGCCATCAATGCTGCTCTTGTAGGGAAATGATGCATCATCGCCCCGCGGCTGACCCCGGCTTTTTCGGCGATCAGCGTCGTGCTGGCTCCGGTATAGCCCAGGTCGCTGATCGCCGCGATCGTCGCATCGATCAGCGCCAGTCTGGTCTGCGCCGTCCTCTCTTCCTGCGTTCGGCGGTTTTTGGCCATGGCCCGGTCTTTCATTCAGTCTCTGCCTTCATGCGATCCGCTCCGATCGTTCTCGACTTCGTATAGGCTCGGCAAACCCAAGCTATCCATAACTAAAATCGATCGATATCGATACATACAAACAGTGTTGACTGTTTGTATGTATCAGACCATTGCGACAGGCAAGGGCAGAGCAGCTGCACGATCGAAAAGGGAGGATATGATGGGCAGGACAGTTTTCTTGGTGGGAGCGAGCCTGATCGCAGTGACCCATCCGGCCTATGCGCAGACCCAGCAGCCCAGCGAAGGCGTGGCTGAAATCGTGGTTACCGCCCAGCGCCGGGCCGAGCGCCTGCAGGATGTCCCGGTCAGCGTGACCGCGCTTGGCGCCGATACGCTCAAGTCGCGCAACCTCAACGATCTCAGCCAGGTCGCGCTCGCGGCGCCCAGCCTCCAGGTCGGCAACGACAATAGTTTCGCGATCCGCGGGGTCGGCACCCAGGCGTTCGCGACCACGATCGATTCGAGCGTTGCGACGGCGCTCGACGAGGTCAATCTCGGACGACCCTTCCTCGCACAGGGCCTGTTCAACGATGTCGAGCGGGTCGAGGTGCTCAACGGACCGCAGGGCCTGCTCTTCGGCAAGAACGCATCGGCCGGGCTGCTCAACGTCGTCTCGACCCGCCCGAAGCTCGGCAAGTTCGAAAGCGAGACCAATCTGGAGCTGAACAATCGGGATACGCCCGGCAGCGACGAACAGGCCTGGTCGGCCATCGCGCGCCAGACGGTGAATATCCCGGTCGGCGAAACCGGCGCGCTTCGGGTTAACGGCACCTATTCGATCGAGGAGCCCGGCACGCACTTCGCCGGCAGCGGCGGCGCGCGCAACGATCTGGATCGCAAGCAATATGGCGTGCGGGCCAAATATCTGCAGGAAATCACGCCCGCGCTCGAACTGTACGTCGTCGGCGAATATGCCGAATCGCATGGCGTCGCGGGCATCTATGATCGCACCTATCGCGAACTGGGCGAGGGCAGCACCAATGCCGCGCCGCTGGCTGCCTCGGGCATCGTGGCAGGCGACCGGAACTTCACATTCGCTGGCGATGGCGGCTATTGGCGCGACCTGAAGCTCGGCGGCGCGCAGGCCTCGCTCAGCTACACGGCCGACAGCGGGATCGTCGTCAGCAACATCTTCGCCTGGAAATTCTACAATTTTGATTCCCAGCTCGATACCGACTTCACCAACAGCAACGGCGCCAACATCAATTATACCCACGCGGATTATGATCAGTTCTCCAACGAACTGCGCGTGGCGCTTCCGGCCGACAGCCGGCTGACGGGCCAGGCCGGCCTCTATTATTTCCACTCCACGATCGCACAGCGTAGCCAGATCGCAGGCAACAACTATCTGCCCGACTTCCTGCTGCCGACCTTCCCCTTCTGTGTCGGAGCGACAGCGGTGCCGGGTGCCTTCCCGCCCACCTGCTCGGCCAGCAACGACTATTTCCTGGGCCGCGACAACAGCTATCGCATGAAGACCGACAGCTATGCCGGCTTTGGCCAGCTGACCTTCGCCCTGACCGACCAGTTCAAGCTCTTCGCGGGCGGCCGCGTGACCCGCGACGAGATCAGCATCGATCTCGACCAGAATCGCGGCGCCTATTTCGTGACGCTGGGCGTTCCGGGCGCCATCGCGGAATCCTATCGCCATACGGATTTCAGCTGGCGTGCTGGCGCCCAGTATCAGCTGACACGCGACGCCATGATCTACGGCTCCTACGGACGCGGCTACAAGGGCCCCGGCTTCAACGATACCGGCGCCACCGCGAATGCGCCGCTCCTGGTCCGGCCCGAAAAGTCCAACACCGCCGAGATCGGTTTCAAGACCAGCTGGTTCAATCGCCGCCTGGTGGTGAACGCTTCGGCCTTCCATACCAAGTTCGACAATTACCAGACGCAATCGCTCGATACGCAGCTCCAGAGCTTCATCGTGCAGAATGCCGCGTCGGTGACAAGCAAGGGCGTCGAACTGACGGTCAACGCCAACCCGCTAAGGGGCCTGTCGATCAACGGGTCGGCCACCTTCCTGAACTCCCGGTTCGACGACTTTGCCGGCGCGCAATGCTATCCCGGTCAGGCCGATGCGAGTTGCGCTGCGACGGGCTCCTTCAATGCAGCGGGCAAGCGGACCCCGACCGCGCCCAAATTCGCGTCCTCGGTCCAGGCGATGTACGAGTTCCAGACCGGAGGGGCGATCCATCCCTTCATCGAGGGCAACTGGTATCACCGCACCACGATCAACTATCTGGTGAACCAGGCTCCGGGGGCAAGCGTCCCCACGCTCGACCTCATCGGTGCCAGCGCGGGCGTGCGGCTCGACAACGGCATGCGGCTGTCGGTCTTCTGCAAGAATTGCACGAACGAATATAATCCAACTTCATCGGCCTCGATTCCGGCGACGCGATCGCGAACGTCGCCACCTATCAGCAGCAGTTCGGCTTCGACTCGGTCCGCACGATCGGCGCGACCGTCCAGTTCCGTTTCTAAGAAAGGGATGGACGCCATGCCCGATACCATGTCGCGCCGCTCGATGCTCCAGATCGGCGGCGCCACGCTGGCAGCCACCCTGGCGGGGCCGGCCCTGGCCGCCCGTTCGAGGCTCCGCTCCGATTTCATCTGGGGCGCGGCGACCGCCGGCCACCAGGTCGAAGGCGGCAACGTCAACAGCGACAGCTGGGTGCTCGAGCATCTCAAGCCCAGCGCCTATGCCGAACCTTCGGCGGACGCCTGCGACAGCTATCATCGCTGGCGCGAGGATATCGCACTGGTTCGGCAGATGGGCCTCAACTGCTACCGGTTCGGTATCGAGTGGTCGCGGATCGAGCCGGAGGCGGGCGAATATTCCCTCGCCGCGCTCGATCACTACCGGCGCATGGTGGATGGATGCGCGGAACTTGGCCTGAAGCCCTTCGTCACCTATTCCCATTTCACCGTTCCGCGCTGGTTCGCGGCCAGGGGCGGCTGGGAAGAGGCAGCCAATGTCGACCATTTCCTGCGCTTTTGCGAACGGACCGCCAAGGCACTCGGAACCGGCTACAGCCATGCCCTGACGTTCAACGAACCCAATCTGGCGGCACAGCTGGCCTGGCAGCCGGGCTTCCGCGCGACCATGCCCTATTTCGCCCAGGCAGCTGCTGCGGCTGCAAGGGCGGTGGGAAGCGACCGCTTCTCGTCCACGCCGATCTTCGATGCGCCACGCGCAGGCCCGATCCAGGCCGATGCGCATCGACGCGCCGTCGAGGCAATCAAGTCCGTGCGGCCCGACCTGCAACTGGGTCTCAGCCTCGCGGTCGCGGATGAACAGGCCGGACCGGATCCCGCCGGCCTCAAGCGCAAGATCGAACAGGTCTATGCACCCTGGTTCGCGGCGGTCGCGGGGGACGATTTCATCGGAGTACAGACCTATGGCCGGGCGATCGTCGGCAAGGACATCGATCTGCCCCCGCCAGCGGGCGTGGAGCTGACGCAGACCGAGATGGAATTCTATCCACAGGCGCTGGAGGCAACTGTGCGATGGGTTGCCAAGGCGACCGGCCGTCCGGTCATCGTCACTGAAAATGGCGTGGCGACGGCCGATGACAGCCGGCGCATCGTCTATATCGACCGCGCGCTGGCCGGACTTGCCCGGGCGATCACGGACGGCGTCGACGTTCGCGGCTATATCCATTGGGCGCTTCTCGACAATTTCGAATGGAACCGGGCCTACACCGCCCAATTCGGCCTCGTGTCGGTCGATCGCACGACTTTCCGCCGCACCATGAAGCCAAGCGGCTTGCATCTGGGCCGCTACGCCCGCGAAAACGCGATCTGAATTCGCTGCCCGTCTTCCCCTCTTTCCCGCTCGTGCCAAGGATCGCCCCATGCCCGCTCTAGATCGCCGTTCTTTCCTGGCCACAGGTGCGATCCTCGGGCTTGGCGCCCAGAAGGCAGTGTCCGCGCCGTCGGCGGGGCAAGGCGTTACCGGATTGCGCGTTGCCATGCGCGAGGCCCCGATCGGTATCGACGATCGCCGTCCGGCCCTGTCCTGGCACATGGCAGGTGGAACCGGCGCGCGACAGACGGCCTATCGCATCCTCGTTGCGTCCACGGCGGCGACGCTGGCACAAGGTCGCGGCGATCTGTGGGATAGCGGCCGGGTGGAAAGCGCTGACTGCGCCGGCATAGCCTATTCGGGTCGACCGCTGGTGTCGGGACAGGTCTGCCACTGGATGGTGGAGGTCTGGAACCAGGCAGGAACGCCCGCCCGGAGCGCGCCTGCGACGTGGGAAATGGGCCTTCTCGCGCCGGGCGACTGGACCGGGGACTGGCTTGCGGTCGAAAGCGCGACCGAGAGGGACGACCGGATCGCCGGTGCGCAATGGGTGGGTGGCCCGGCGCCTTCGCCGAGCGAGCCGCGGTCGTTCCGGCTCGGCTTCCGCAGCAAGGCGGGCGACGCGCTTCTCACGATCGTGGGCGATGGCGTCATGTCCGTGCTGATGCTGGATGGCGAACCGCTGGCCCTGCCGACGCGCGATCCCAACGCCTTTGGTGGAGCGCCTGCCACACGTCTGCCCCTGCGTCTTTCGGCAGGCAATCATAGCCTGACCGTCGAGATGGCACCGACGCCCGGCTTTTTCGTCAAGCCCTTCGTCTCGCTCGCTGCGCAGATCCGTCTCGAGGGAGCGGCCGAAGCCGAGCGCATCTCCGGCGGATGGGAAACGCGCCTGGGGACCGTGGAAGAGTGGGCGCCGGCTGCTCCGCTGGAAAAGCAGCCGGTATTTCCCTGGCCGCCCGCGCCTGCGCGGCTGCTGCGCCGGGGCTTTTCGCTTCCGGGGAAGGTCGCCCGTGCGCGGCTCCATGTCGCGGCGCTCGGGGGCTATCGGATCTGGCTCAATGGCCGCCGGGTCAATGACGACGAACTCCAGTGCGAACCGGCCAACTATACGGTGCGCATTCCCTATCGCACCTATGACGTTACCGCGCTGCTGCGTGATGGCGCCAATGCGATCGGGGCGATGGTAGGGGATGGCTATTATGCCAGCTATCAGGCCCCCAACGGTCGCTATGCCTTTGGCGGCGCACCGCGGCGGGTGCGGATGATGCTGGAGATTGTCCGGCCCGACGGTCAGGTCGAACATGTCTCGACCGGTCCGGAATGGCGCCATGCCGAGGCTCCGGTGCAGATGTCCGAAATCTATGCGGGCGAGGACCAGGATCTGCGCCTGTGGCCAGCGGGCTGGGACGGGCCCGGCTTCGATGAGGCAGGCTGGGACCATGGCTGGAAAGCGCCGGTGCCCGATGCGCCTTGCGCAGCCGCACTGGCCGATCCGGTTCGGGTGATGGGCACGCTCGCGCCTGTCACCATCCGCAGGCTCGGTCCCACGCGCCATATCGTCGATTTCGGCCAGAATTTCGCCGGCCGCGTCCGGTTGCAGGTCAAGGGCGCAGCCGGCCAGGAAATCGTCGTGCGCCATGCCGAAATCCTGGCGGCGAACGGCGAGCCTGATCGCCGAAACCTGCGCGCTGCCCGGGCCGAGGACCGATATCGGTTGCGCGGTGCAGGCGCGGCCGAAATCCTCGAACCCGTCTTCAGCTATCAGGGCTTCCGCTATGCGCAGGTCGATGGTCTTCCCGTCCTGACGGCAGATATGGTCACGGGCATCAGGCTCTCGAGCGCGATGGCGGAGACGGGGACGTTCGAGATCGATGCACCCGACATCCAGAAGCTCTGGCTCAACACGCTCTGGAGCCAGCGTTCCAACTTCATGGGCATCCCGACCGATTGTCCCCAGCGCGACGAGCGACTGGGCTGGACCGGCGACGCGCAGATCTTCTGGGATGCTGCCAGCTTCAACATGGATGTGGGCGCCTTCACCCGATCCTATGGTCGCATCCTGCGTGAGGCGCAGGGCGCGAACGGTGCCTATCCGCTCTGGGCGCCATCCCCGGACGGACTGGGCTGGGGCACCGACAGCGCCACGCCGGGTTGGTCCGACGCGGGCGTGATGCTGCCCTATATCGCCTATCTACACAGCGGCGATCGCACGATCGTCGATGAAAACTGGGCCGCGATGACGGCCTATGTCGAGGGCATAGCGGCGGCCAATCCCGACGGCCTGTGGAGCAAGGGGCGCGGTGCCGATCTTGGCGACTGGCTGGCGCTCGATGCGAAATCACCCATGGACGAGACCACCCCCAAGGCGCTGATCGGCACTGCCATGTTCGCACGCTCGGCACAGCAGCTTGCACAGATGGCGGCCTGGACGGGACGGGCAGACGAAGCGGCCAGATGGCGCTCGCTCCGCGCCAGGATCGCGGCTGCCTTCGCGGCCGCCTTCGTCAAGCCGGACGGCACCGTCGGCAACGGCAGCCATTGCAGCTATATCCTCGCGCTCAGCCTCGGTCTGCTGCCCGACGGGCTGCAGACGAAGTCCGGGGCGCTTCTGGCCGGGGATATTCGCAGGCGCGGCACCTTGCTGTCGACCGGGTTCCTCGGCACCCCGCTTGCGCTGGACGCGCTGGCGGCGGCTGGCGAAGACCGGCTCGCCTGGGATCTTCTGCTGCGCACCGGCTTTCCCTCATGGGGTTATATGGTGCGCAAGGGGGCGACGACGATCTGGGAACGGTGGAATGGCGATACCGGTGACGTCGCCATGAATTCGTTCAACCATTATGCCCTGGGCGCCGTCTGCGGCTTCCTTTACCGGCGTGTGGCGGGCATCGAACCGATCGAGCCGGGCTTTAAGCGGTTTCGCATAGCGCCCCTGTTCGATGAACGGGTATCGCGATGCCGCGCCTCGGTGAAGACGGTACGCGGGCCGATCGAGATTGGCTGGCGCGTCGCGTCGGGTGCAGGCACGCTCGATATCGTGGTCCCCGCCAATTCCACAGCAGAGCTTCGCCTGTCCTCGGGCGACAGGTTATTTGGTCCAGGCGTGCACCGGATCAGCTTCTAGCGGTCGTCGGCCTGGCCATCATTCATGACCTGCGGTCATAACCTCTATGGGGAAAGCGAGCTTCTCTCCTCGATCGCGACGCGATAGGCGCTATATCCACTGAAATATAGCAATGCGTCGTCAGGGGGGATCGAAATGCAGCCGATACGTACATGGCCTTCCATCGCCATCATTCTTGCAGGAGCGCTCTTCCACGGCGGTCAGGCTATCGCTCAAACGCCCCCGGCCGACGAGAGCGGGCGTGCCGAAGCCAGCGGTCTTTCACCCATCATCGTCACGGCGCGACGTCGCGCTGAGGATGCACAGCAGGTGCCGGCCGCCATTTCGGTGGTCGGCGGCGACTATCTGGACCGCAGCTATACCGTCAATACCGGACAGCTCAGCCAGCTCGTGCCCACGCTGAACTATAGTTCGGCCAACCCCCGCAACACCGCCTTCACCATCCGGGGCCTGGGTTCCAGCGTCGTCGCGGTCAGCCAGGCCAATGACGGGCTCGAGCCGGGCGTGGGCTTCTACGTCGATCAGGTCTATCATGCGCGACCGGCCACTGCGGCCTTCGACTTTACCGACATCGAACAGATCGAGGTGCTGCGCGGCCCCCAGGGAACGCTGTTCGGCAAGAATACGACGGCAGGCGCGATAAACATCACGACCCGCGCTCCAAGCTTCGTCCCCGAGGCACGAGAGGAGCTCTCGGTGGGCGAGAGAAATTTCGTCCAGGCCAAGGCGTCCGCATCGGGGCCGCTGATCGATGGTCTTCTCGCCGGCCGCATTTCCGGACTGGTGACCCGCAGGGACGGCGTGATCCGCAACGTGCACGACGGCCGGGATCATAACGGGATCGGCAATCAGGCCGTGCGAGGACAATTGCTGTTCACGCCGGGAGCCGACTTCTCGCTTCGGCTTTCGGCGGATTTCGCCAATTTCCAGAGCGACTGCTGCACCCAGGTCTTCCTGCGCGTGGGCGAGAGCCTGCGCAATCCGTCCCGTCAGTTTCCCGCGCTGGCGGCCGGACAGAATTATGCGCCGCCCAGTCGCAATCCCTATGATCGGATCACGGATATCGACGGTCCGCTCGACGTGCGGACCAGCGAAGGGGGCATTTCCGCCATCGCCGACTGGAATCTGGGCGGTGCCACGCTGACATCCGTCACGGCCTGGCGCTTCTGGAACTGGGATGCGGAAAACGACCGCGACTATACCGGCCTTCCGATCCAGATGTCGCAGCATATTCCCTCACGCCAGGATCAGTACAGCCAGGAGCTGCGCCTCGCCTCGAACGGCGACCGGCGCCTCTCCTATGTGCTGGGACTCTATTATTTCCGGCAGAAGATCACCGGCCGGCCGATCAGCATCTACGGCCCGCTGGCCGCCTACTGGCTGATCGGGCCCACGACCGGGGCCGGCAATACACCCGTGCCCGGCAACCTGCTCGACGGTTACGGCACGGACGGGCACACGCGCTTCGTGACGGACAGCTATGCGGCATTTGGCGAGCTCAACTACAGGCTCGCCGACCGGCTCACCCTGACCGGCGGACTGCGCTACACCTATGAGGAGAAGGAGGGGGAGTATAGCAGCACCGTCTCGGGCGGTCTCGCCACGACCAACATGGCTCTCATCAATGCCAAGCTCTCGGTCCTGCGGCCGCAAAGCTATGCTGCGAGCGACAAGGACGGCAGCCTGTCGGGGCGCGTCAACCTCGCCTGGAGCCTGACGGACGCGCTGATGGCCTATGCGAGCTTTGCGCGCGGGTTCAAATCGGGCGGCATCAACATGTCGGGTCTTCCCCTCGACAATCTCAACCAGCCGGCGCTCTCGACTGCGGTCATCAGGCCGGAGAAGAACACGACCTACGAGGCCGGCATCAAGGCGAGCCTGCTCGATCGGCGTCTCGTTTTCGATCTCGCCGGCTACTGGACGGATGTCGAGGATTTCCAGGCGACGATCGTCGACAGTGCCCAGACGGTGGCATTGCGCGGCTATCTCTCGAATATCCCCAAGGTGACCGTGAAGGGGGTGGAGGTCGATGCCACGGCATTGCTGGCACCGGGCCTCACAGTCCGCGCGGCGGGCACCTATGCCCATGGCGAATATAGCGACTATCCGGCCGGTCCCTGTCCGCTCGAGCTTCAGGGGGCAGGAACGACGGCCTGCACCCTCACCGGGCAGCGTCTCTCGGGTCTGCCACGCTGGGCCGGCACGGTCGGCATCGACTATCGCCTGCCGGTCGGTTCGGACGGTGCGTTCATACTTCATGCCGACACAAGCGCGCGCAGCGGCTATTTCGGCGACCCGAGCCTTTCGCGCTATACCTGGATCAAGGGCTATAATGTGACCAATGCGCTTGTGGGCTACCGTTCCGAGAAGGGATGGGAGATCGACATCTTCGCGCGCAACCTCTTCGATCGCGACTATATCCAGAATCTGACCGTCCAGGCGGGCAATTCGGGACTTATCCTCGGTACGCCTTCGGATCCGCAGATGTTCGGACTGACGTTCAAGGCATGGCAATAGCCCCAGGAGAGGCGGACGGCGGTGCGTGGATCGTCCGTCCGTCACACTGAAACGCCGTATCCGGGCACCTGCAATATCGTCCCGGTCAGGGCCATCCGCCTGCCGGGCATGCATGATCCTGATAGTGCGATGGCAAAGCCTTATTGACTTAATCGAAGCCCTGCAACAAAATCGCATTTACAATCAAATGTTCCCAAATACGGAACATATAACGCCGCAGGCGGAGGGGATGGGTGTAGAATGCGACCAGATAGATCGGGGGCAGGCGCCCTACTGAAGTCAGGCTGTCTCCTTGCGCTCGCAGCGGCCAGCGTCGGACAGGCGCGGGCCGCAGACCCGGTTCGTGCGTCGATCGCGCAGGGCGAGATCGGCGGCGCCGCCGTAGACGGCGTCGAATATTTCATGGGCATACCCTATGCCGCGCCCCCGGTCGGCGATCTTCGCTGGCGCGAGCCGCGGGCGCCGGTCCATTGGTCCGGCGTGCGCGATGCAACCAAGGCCGGAGCCATATGTCCCCAGCCGGCTCGCGGGGAAGCGGCATCGGCCGCCACTTCGGAGGATTGCCTCTTCGTCAACATCTGGCGGCCGGCCGGGACGAAGCCCGGCGCCAGGCTACCGGTAATGGTCTGGTATCATGGCGGGGGCATGGTATTCGGGTCGGGCAGCGCCACTGACGGCCGCTATCTGGCGCGCAAGGGTGTGATACTCGTCACCCTCAACTACCGGCTCGGTCATCTGGGCGTCTTCGCCCATCCGGCCCTCTCGGCGGAAAATCCGGACGGTCTCACCGGAAACTTCACGCTGATGGATGCTGTTGCCGCCCTCAAATGGGTGGGTGCCAATGTCGCAGACTTTGGCGGGGATCCCGGCAATGTGACGATATTCGGGTTCAGCGCGGGCGCGCAGATCGTCAACACGCTGATGGTCACGCCGAGCGCGAAAGGCCTGTTCGCCAAGGCCATCACGCAATCGGGACTCGGGCGCAACTATGGCCTGGAAGGCCAGAACAGGATGGTGCCGCTTCGCGGGCGGGCGACGCTGACGGGAGAGAAGGCAGGGCTCGCCCTTGCAGAGCAGCTGGGCGTGCAGGGCACCGGGCCCGAGGCCCTGAAGGCCCTGCGCGCCATTGCGCCTGAAAAGTTCAAGATCGCCGTCACGTCCCTGCCTGGGTCGATGATCGACGGGACGCTTCTTCCCGAACCCATAGCGTCCGCATACAGGGCCGGCCGCGAGGCGCCTGTCCCGCAGATCATCGGCCGCACGAAGTGCGAGCGCTGTAACGTCCCGCCGCTCATGGAGCGCCCCGAAACCACCTTCGTGCGCACAGGGGCTCTTCGCGAGCGCGCAGTCGCGCTCTATGGCGGCGACGACGGTAAGGCGGCGCTCCAGCTTGCCAGCGACCTCGATCATACCGAGCCGGCCCGCTATCTCAGCCGCTATCATGCCCGGAACGGGCGCAACACCTGGAGCTATGTCTTCGACTATACCCCCAGGGCAAAGCGTGGCGAAATGAGCGCTCCGGCTCATGGCGACGATATTCCCTATATTTTCGGTACGCTCCAGAGCCCGACCGCACGACGGTTCGACCCTACGGACATGGACCTTCAGGTCTCCGATGCGATGATGACCTACTGGACCAATTTCGCCCGGAACTCGGACCCTGGCAGCGCTGGCGGTTTGAGCTGGCCGCAGTTCCAGCCTGGGCCCAACGAAAAGGCCCTTGTGTTCACCAATGACGGGCCCCGGGTCGAAACGGACTTCAACAAGGATCGTCTCGATCTTGCCGAGCAGGTGAACGAGACCTTCCAGGCGCAGTCCTACATTCCGGACTGACGGGAAGTGGGATCGCATCGAGATGATGAGGATGTCGCCAGCGGCTTGCCTGCATGACGGTCTTCTGACGGGCAAGATCCCAAGCTGATACGGGCGCCCCGGCGGAGCCGGCCGCGCTCTACGCCGCTGCGCGTCGCCCAGCCCCCCAAACGGGTCTGGTCCATGCGGTGACGATCGCTGGCGCGGATGTCGCACCTGCGGTCCGGCCAGCGGACGCCGCGCGTGCCGCGCGCGGGGCAAGAATCGCGCCGAAAATGCCCAGCCCGACCGGATCAACCTTTATGACGAGGTGACCGCAAGGATCATCGCGCAGCTGGAGGAGGGACGTTTTCCGTGGGTCCAGCCCTGGGCTTCCAGCCAGACGGGTTTCGAAGCCGGGCGTCTGGCTCCCGGCTTGCCCCGCAATGCGCTGACGGCCCGGACCTATTCGGGCATCAATATCCTCATCCTCTGGGGCGCAGCCATCGAGCGGGGCTTGCTGTCCGCACGTCTCTCGCTGCGTCCGGGCAATCTGCAGTTCCTGATGGCGGAGGAAAATCTCAACCATAAGCTGCATCCGATGCGGCTTCCAGACGAACCGATATGGCTGGGCTAACGCTGATGAGCCCCTTAAGCTGAACCTTGACTTTTCGGGGCACGCTGGCTGTAAAATCCCCATCCGGACCGTATTTACGCCTTGCGGTCCCTAAATATGAAGCACGCTCGCAAGAGGGTGCAGGATCGGGCAGCGCCGCCAGTGGCCACGTCGTAAGGACGAAATTACTGGAGATCGGGTACCGACCGAGCGAATTTACAGGGCGTTGGGAAACCAACGCTCTTTTTCGTCCCTGGCGCCATCATGTCCATTGAGTGATTTTTTATTCTGGTTCAAGGCCTTCCAGAGGCACAGGCATTGGTCAGGCTGGCTCCGTTCGACTTGGAAGCAGCGTAACAGATATGCTCAGCAATTGCGAATAATAGAAGCCAATCTCTCGTGCGATCTTGGCCAACGTTTCCCCTAAAACGTCGATGCTCGCAGCATCCATCAACGAAGCCGCGAAGCTATCGAGAAGCCTGTATCGCTCCATGATTTACTTTTGCCCGACCGCAAGTGCCTTCCCAACTTGCAGTTCTCGCGATGCGTCCTTTCTTGTTAAGGCGAGGGCCTTCGACTCTCACAATCGTTGGCGACCCGCAGGTGAGTCCTGGAGGGTAATTTTCTGGCAAAACCTTCTTCCCTAAGAAATGCGAGCGGCAGCAACCGAGGAGCAGTTCGAAAAACCGTCATGCCCGGCGGCTCGCGATCAACTTGTCGAGCGTGATCGGGTAATCGCGCACGCGGATGCCGGTTGCATTGTAGACCGCATTGGCGATCGCCGGCGCCACGCCGGAAAGCCCCAGCTCGCCTACGCCCTTGGCTTTCATCGGGGAGATCGTTCCGTCAGTTTCTTCCAGGAATATGACCTGCTGATCGGGAATGTCGGCATGAACCGGCACTTCATATGATGCGAGGTCGTGATTGACGAAATATCCAAACCGTTTGTCGACGGCTAATTCTTCCATCAGAGCGGCTCCAGCCCCCATGGTCATAGCGCCGATAACCTGGCTTCTTGCAGTTTTTGGATTGAGGATGCGGCCGGCGGCACAGACGGCCAGCATCCGCCTGATGCGCACCTCGAAGGTATTGGCATCGACACCAACCTCGACGAAATGTGCACCGAACGCTTCCTGGGCATAGAGTTTGGCCAGGGCATCGCCAAACTCGACGCTGTCCTCGCCCACCAGTTCACCGTCTTTGCCGACCTGTGCCAGGTCGATGCGACGATTCCCGCTGAGCACCGCACCATCTTCATAGGAGACGTCGCTCTCGTTCAAGCCCAATCGTGTGGCGATGGCTTCCCGCAGTTTCACGCAGGCCGCATAGACACCCGAAGTTGAGCTGGTGGCGCCACGCTGTCCTACTGATCCGACGGTGACCGGAAAATCGCTGTCTCCAAGTCGGACGTCGACCTGCTCAAGGTTCACGCCCATCATCTCCGCAGCAGTCTGGGCTATGATCGTGTAGCTGCCGGTGCCGATATCGGTCATGTCCGTTTCGACCACAATCCGACCGTTAGAGGTCAGACGGACGCGGGCGCCGGACGTTCGTGTGCGTGCACCACGAATTGCGGAGGCAACGCCCATTCCTACTAGCCAGCGCCCATCTCGAAGCTGGCTTGGCTTTGGACGGCGTCGTGACCATCCAAACCGTTCGGCTCCAGTCCGCAATGCCGGCACCAGTTGCCTCGTCGAGAAAGGCCTCTTACCGTCGCCGGGATGAACCTTGGCATCATTCCGGATGCGAAGTTCCACTGGGTCCAGGTTCAGCGCCTCGGCAAGTTCATCCATGGCGATCTCGAGTGCCATCATACCCGGGGCCTCGCCGGGCGCGCGCATCGAACTTCCTTCGGGTAAATCCAGCGCGCCAAGACGAGCGCGCACCATTCGATTCTCACCAGCATATAAAGATGGCGTCTGGATCGCCGCCGGCTCGGTGAAGAAATGCCCTGGCAGATTCCCCGACACGGTCTCATGCCCAATCGCGAGTATTTTGCCTTCTTGATCGGCACCAATGCGTACCCGCTGGATGGTTGCGGGCCGGTGGACCGTATTGTTGACCATGAGGGTGCGCGCTAGCGCAACCTTGACGGGCCTTCCCGCTGCACGCGCGCCCAAAGATGCCAGCACCACGTCCGACATCGCGGTTGCCTTCCCACCGAAGCCCCCACCAATATATGGCGAACTGATCCTGATGTTCTCTTTGGGGATACCCAATATCTGCCCAAGGTCGCGCCGGCCCCAATCGACTGTCTGCACCGAAGTCCAACATGTGAGTCGATCACCGTCCCAAGCCGCGATCGTTGCGTGGGGCTCCATCATCATATGGCTCTGATCAGGAGTCGTATATTGACGATCGATCTTCACAGGAGCTGCATCGAACGCTGACGCAAAATCTCCGCGGGCGGCATCTGGTGCCATGCGGGACGTGCCAGTAGCAGGCACGTGAGCAAGGTCATAGGAGCCCGCAGACCTTTCATATTCGACCCGGAGCAGAGTTTCTGCCGCTCGCGCCTGTTCCAGTGTTTCCGCAACGATCAATGCAATAGCCTGATGATAATGGGCCACTTGCGGGGCAGCGAGAGCAGGCGCCTTGATGAATTCGCCAATGCCGAGCTTCCCGGCATTTTCGCCGGTGACGACAGCGAGCACGCCAGATGCTGCCAGAGCATCGCTGACGTTCAGACGGGAGACGCGCCCTTTTGAGATCGCGGCGCCCACCACATGCCCATATGCGATGTTCTTGGCTACATCATGTCGTTCAAAAGCATAGGGCGCGGCACCAGTCGTTTTGAGCCGGCCATCGATACGCGCGTAGGGTTGGCCCACGACCCTCATTCGATCGATCGGATTGGGACCTGCAGGCGTGTCGAATTTCATGCCAGATTGGTCTCCAAATTGGCGGCATCACATGCTCGCCTTCACCTCGAAAGAGCCTGCATGCTCGGTGACCGATCCAGCCGGCGATTCCTCCAGCGACCGGCTCGCGGATCAGCTTCGGCCGCCGATCAACTGATTGGATTTCTCCAATGGCAGTCTGTGGAGGCTAACGCGCGAGGGCGCGATGAGAGAAATGACCGCAGCGATATGTCCTCATGACCAAACTTCATAAATGGATGAGACAATGCATTGCCGAAACGAGGTGCTCTGGCGAATTCCACTTGAGACGAACGCCAGGCAATCCTTCTATTCCCCAAACTACGCCACAGCCTGTTTTCCTGCGCCAGACTGCGATGGGGACCGTGATGGGATTGAAAGCCTTAAGTTTCTCCGATTTCTATCGAAACCATTCGACCAATGCGGAGGAAAGCATGCCAAAGCAGGAACCCACAGGATACACCCGCACCATTCGGCGACAGCAACTGCGAGAGATGGTGCCGTTGGCGGACAGCACCATATTCGAGATGGAGCAGCGAGGCGAGTTTCCCCGCCGTTATGCCCTGTCGCCGCGAACCGTCGTCTGGAACCTTGCGGAGGTCGAGGCTTGGCTTGCGGATCGCCGGGCGCGGCCGATTCGCCGCGCCCAGCTTGTTGATGTCCGTCATAGGCGGACCCGTCCTGTCAAAGGCTAGGGTCAAGCTCGAGAAGTGGGGCATCAGGCGGGAGCACGACCGGGGCATATCGTTGACCGGAAATCCAGGCCTCGACTGTATTCGACCACTCTTGCATCATATGCCGGCGTTGAAGCTCATATTCCGCTTTGTTGTAGACCCCGCGCGACGAGCGACCGTCCTCATGAGCGAGGCACTTCTCGATCCAATCGCTGTTGAAGCCGAGCTCGTTGAGCAGGGTGGAACCGGTCCGACGAAGGTCATGAACCGTGAACGGGGCGAGCGGCAATCCATCCTTTTTTGCTTGCTCCACAACGGAGTAGGTTACCCGATTGAATGTAGCGCGAGACATCGGCGCATCGGCATCATAGCGCGACGGCAGGAGATATCTGGAGTTACCCGCGCATGTTTTGAGCGCGATCAGGATGTCGAGCATTTGTGTGGATAAGTAGACGTTGTGCGCCTTGGACCGCTTCATCCGCTCCTTGGGTATCGACCAAACGGCATTCTCAAAATCGACCTCGTCCCATACCGCATCCTGAAGTTCGCTCTTTCGCACCATCGAGAGAAGGAAGAATCTCATTCCCAGCCGGATGGTCGGGAGCGTGGGAATTTTCTCGATGACCTTGAACAAAACCCGGATTTCAGAGGGCGAGAGAGACCGATCTTTCGGTGTGAAAGTCGCGATCGATGACGGGCCTACCTCCTCTGCAGGATTGGCGACCTTCTCGCCATGAAGGATTGCGAAACCATATATCTGCTTGAGGATATCGCGGACATGTATGGCAGTGGCAGGAGCTCCCCTGTCGACGATCTTCAAGCAGTGGGCACGCAGGTCGCCGGGGGTAATTTCTGTGAGCAAACGAGTACGCCAGACAGGCAGCAACTCGCGCTCCCAGACTGACCGCCGCATTGCTCGCGTGCTGTCGGCCATAGGTGCCATTTTCAACCATTTCTCACCGAATTCCCCGAAGTTCTTCGCTTCCTTGAGGCGTCGCTTCTCCCTCTGCTTCTCAAGGGACGGTGAGACCCCTTCGGAGATCATCCGCCGGGCGTCGATGCATTTCTCGCGCGCTCTTGCCAGCGATAGCCCTGATGGCCCGTATTTCCCGAAGGTCACAGTCTCTCGCCGGCCGTTAATTCGATAGTCCAGGCGAAACGAGATCGTGCCGCTGGTTCCGACAAGAACATACATGCCGTCGCGGTCGGAAACCTTGTAGGCTTTGTCTTTTGATTTCAGATATTTAATGGCTGCATCAGTGAGCATCGGCATATCTCCGCTATGAAAATACCGTCAGCCCCAAAACGCACCTCTCCTGCCCGGAAAAGCATGTCTTTTCAGGTGATTAAGGTGAAAAAAATACCGTCAGGGCTGTGTTGACCCTGACGGTATCGAGCATTTTCGTATGACACAAGAGCAGCCAAGACCGTCAAGGTGGTCGTTAGACGCGAAGCCTTCCCACCGATTGTCGTCGAATGTGTCTGGAAGAAAATTATTTTTTATCAGATACTTAGTGTCTGCTCTGGTGTAGTTTTGAGCACCTCTAGAGGGCTCAGAATCATTCCCACTCGATTGTGCCCGGCGGCTTCGAGGTATAATCGTAAACCACGCGGTTGATGCCTTTGACCTCGTTGATGATGCGGGTCGCGACGCGGCTCAGGAAGGCGGCGTCGAAGGGGTAGATGTCGGCGGTCATGCCGTCTGTCGAGGTGACAGCGCGCACGGCGCACACGCTGTCATAGGTGCGGTGGTCGCCCATCACGCCAACGGTGCGGACAGGCAGCAGCACGGCGAAGGCCTGCCAGATCGCATCGTAAAGGCCCGCGTTGCGGATTTCCTCCAGATAGATGAAGTCCGCCTTGCGCAGAATGTCGCAGCGTTCCTTGGTCACTTCGCCGGGGATGCGGATGGCAAGGCCGGGGCCGGGGAAAGGATGGCGACCGACGAAGATGTCGGGAAGGCCCAGTTCCTTGCCGAGTACGCGGACTTCGTCCTTGAACAGCTCGCGCAGCGGCTCGACCAGCTTCATGTTCATGCGTTCGGGCAGGCCGCCGACATTATGGTGGGACTTGATCGTGACCGAGGGACCGCCGGTGAAGGAGACCGATTCGATCACGTCGGGATAAAGGGTGCCCTGCGCCAGATAGTCGGCGCCGCCGATCTTCGCGGCTTCCTCCTCGAACACGGCGATGAATTCGCCGCCGATGAACTTGCGCTTCTTTTCCGGGTCGGTGAGGCCGGCGAGGCCGCCGAGGAAACGTTCCTCCGCGTTCACATGGACCAGCTTGATGCCATAATGTTCGCGGAACAGGCTGACCACCTGCTCGGCTTCGCCCAGGCGCATCAGGCCATGGTCGACGAACACGCAAGTCAGCTGGTCGCCGATCGCTTCGTGGATCAGGACGGCGGCCACGGCGCTGTCGACGCCGCCGGACAGGCCGCAGATGACCCGGCCTTCGCCGACCTGTTCGCGGATTTCCGCGATCTTGGTCGCGCGGAACTCGGCCATGGTCCAGTCACCGGCGAGGCCGCAGACATGGCGGACGAAATTGGCAAGCAGTTTGGCGCCGTCCGGGGTGTGGACGACTTCGGGATGGAATTGCGTGGCGTAGAAGCGCTTGTCCTCGTTCGCGGTGACGGCATAGGGCGCACCCTCGCTGGTCGCGACGACCTCGAAGCCCGGCGCGAGCTGCGTCACCTTGTCGCCATGGCTCATCCAGACCTGATGCTTTTCACCTTGCGTCCACAGGCCGTCGAACAAGGCGCAGCCCTGCTTCACTTCGATGAAGGCGCGGCCGAATTCGCCGCTTTCGCCGCCTTCGACATTGCCGCCCAGCTGCTGCATCATCGTCTGCTGGCCATAGCAGATGCCCAGGATCGGGATGCCAGCGTCGAAAAAGGCCTGCGGCGCGCGCGGGCTGTTTTCCCACATCACCGACGAAGGGCCGCCCGAAAGGATGATGCCCCTGGGCTTCAGCCGTTCGAAGGCTTCGGCGGCAGTGTTGAAGGGAGCGATCTCGGAATAGACGCCGGCTTCGCGGACGCGGCGGGCGATGAGCTGCGTCACCTGGCTGCCGAAATCCACGATTAGGATGTTATCCTGAAGGGGCAGCGTCATCGAATCGCCTTTATGTCGAGCGGTGGAAGGGATTCGCGCCCGGTTAGTCGCAGCGTCCCCATATGTCCAGCTAAGCCGTGAATGGCTATGACTGGAATTGGCGCCCCGCGCGCCAGCCCATCAGCGCGCCGCCGGCAAGGATGAGAGCGGCGATGACGAAGGCGCTGCCGATGAAGGGCAGGGTCGGCCTGACCCCGACCGAGAGCGAATAGACTGCGCCGAAAAAAAGCGGCGAGACGATGCCCGCGATCGCGCCGACGCTGTTGTTCGCGCCCTGGAGTTGGCCCTGCTCGGATTCCGACACATGCCGGGTCATCAGCGACTGGATGGTCGGCATGGCCAGCCCCCAGAGCGCGTTGGGGAACATGGCGGCGACGAACAGCCAGCCAGTGGGCGCAAGACCCATCGCCGCGACGCCCAGCGCACCGAAGGCGAGACCGACGACCATGGTGGTGCGGTCGCCCAGCCGCTTCACCACTGGCCCCACCAGCAGTCCCTGCACCCCCATGTCCATCAGGCCGACGAGCGCCAGCAGCGTGCCGACCTGCCATGCCCCCCAGCCATAGCGGTCGCCGGCATAGAGCACGAACACGGCGGAGAAGAGGTGATGGGCGAAATAGAGGAGGAAATTCACCACCGCGAGGCTGGACAGTTCAGGATGCGACCGCAGCAGCCGGAGCGCGCCGAACGGATTGGCGCGCCGCCAGCTGAACGCCATGCGCTTTTCCGGCGCGAGGGATTCGGGCAGCACGAAGAAACCATAAAGGAAGGCCAGGCCAGAGAGTGCGGCGGCCGCCCAGAAGGGCGCGCGGTGCGAAATCTCCCCCAGCAGGCCACCGATCAACGGCCCGGCGACGAAGCCGGCGCTGAAGGCCGCGCCGATCAGACCATAGCCTTTTGCCCGCCCCTCCGGCGGGGTGATGTCGGCCATATAGGCGAAGGTCGAGGTAAAGCTGGACGAGGTGATGCCGGCCAGGATGCGGCCGAGCGCCAGCCACCAGAGATTGGGGGCCAGCGCCATCAGCACATAATCGAGCGCCAGCCCAGCGACCGAGATCAGGATCACCGGCTGCCGCCCGAACCGGTCGGAGAGGGAACCGATGATCGGCGAACAGAGGAACTGCATCCCCGCCCAAAGCGCGACAAACAGCCCGTTCCACATGCCCGCCGCCGCATCGGAGCCGGACAGGGTTTCTATCAACTGGGGCAGCACCGGGATGACGATTCCCATCGACATGACGTCGAGCAGCGCCGTGATCAGGATGAAGAGGATCGCGGCGGTACGACGGGGGGAAGCGGCGGCGGTCATGGCGGCGGGGCTATCGCGACAGGAAGGGGTTGCCAAGGGTCACGCCACCGAAGTTCACACTGTCGTTGGCCATTTTCGGCCGATTGCGGCGGAAAATAGATCAGGAAAAATCCTGCATTGGAAGTACGTTGGATTTGCAGGCGGAATCGGCCTTCGCGATAGTGTCAGGAGGCTGGTCCGGGAACGACCAGAAGTTGGTGCATGAGCGGACGAATGGCACGATGCCCCCCCCGACTCCATGTATATATGCGATGACGGGGTTGTCCGATTTACGCCCCCTTAGTCACCGTTGGCATCGACCATGAAAACCGTGGGTTTGCCTCGCGATGCAGGTTCCCATCCTGCCGATAATGCAGCCCGCACGCCTCGCGAAGCAATCGCATCGTTGATGTGCAAACGTCCTTTCGGCAATCCTCTCATCAGGCGCTTGGGTGCCGGAAATTCCAGCACGGCTTGGCGCGGCATGTCTCTCTGGCGCAGAGAGACGGTCATGCCCTTCCAGCCATCGGAAGAGGATAATTGAGGCTCGCTCAGGAGTTCCCAATCATATTTGAAACCGTCGATCTCGACAGTGCCGCTGCGGCCGGGTGCTTGAAACATGTCATCCCCTTAGCATGTCAGCAGCGATACTCCATCCATGGTATCGCAGGCTTTTCTCGACGTCCTCAGTCGCCATACCGTGCGAACAGACATATGATTGAGTCCGTCACCAACGCCGCACAGGCTAAGCGCGGCAATCCCCCTTCTGGGAAAAGGGGGGGAGGGTTTATCTTAATCGCCCAACCAATCGGATATGATCTCGCCCTTATGCCCTTCGGGCGCTAACGCCGCGCGCAATGCTTCCAACATTGGCGGCAGGGTCTGCGTGAAAGCATAGGGCGGATTGATAATGAAGAGACCCGCGCCGTTATAGATGTCGGGTTGCTCGCTATCATATAGCCAATGCTCGACCCGCAGAAATTTCGGGATGCCAAGCTTGCGTAACTTCTGCGTCCACTGCCAATGGGTGCCGCGGTCTTTCAGCGGAAACCAGATCACCGTCACGCCATGCGCCCATTTGCGGTGAGCGGCGGCGAGGGTGGCGGTGATGCGCGCGCGTTCGTCCGTCTGCTCGTAGGGCGGGTCCACCACCACCACGCCGCGCGCGGTGCGGGGCGGCACCATAGCCAGCCAAAGTTCGTAAGCGTCGCGTTCATGCACGGCCGCGCTTGTGCCCCGCATCACGCCGCGCAGTGTGTAAGCGTCTTCCGGGTGCTTTTCGTTGAGGATCAGGACGTCCTGCGGACGCAAAAGCTGCGCCAGAATCTGCGGCGAGCCGGGGTAAAGGCGCGGTTCGCCACCCACATTCACCGCCTGCACGGTGGCGCGGTAGTCGTCCAGCAACGGGTTCGGGTCCGCAAAGGCCCGTAGCACGCCTTGCGTGGCTTCGCCGGTACGTTGGGCTTCGTCGCCGCCAAGGTCGTACAGCCCGCAGCCGGCATGGGTGTCGATCAGAGTCAGCGGGCCCGGCTTGTGTTGCAAGGCCTGCACCAAGGCGATCAAAAGGCTGTGCTTTACGACATCGGCGCTATTGCCAGCATGGAAGGAATGGCGATAATTCATTGTGATTCAAAATCCTGACGATCTGCCTTTACGAGGTGCTGGACGTTCTGCAAAGCGAAGCTATGGCCGCGCCGCTATTGACCGATTGCGCAACGGCAGCTTGCTGGCCAGTAGAAACAGATAGCTGTCCATCTGGTTGTGGCATGGGTATTGATTGCAAGTGGCGGTTGGCTGTCGGTCGGTCGTCGCGCGTATATTGCCAAGTGATTTTTCACCACTCAGTGCC
This sequence comes from Sphingobium sp., assembly GCF_035511395.1. Taxonomy (GTDB): domain Bacteria; phylum Pseudomonadota; class Alphaproteobacteria; order Sphingomonadales; family Sphingomonadaceae; genus Sphingobium. The sequence continues at coordinate 61,582 of NZ_DATKFP010000350.1, read as the reverse complement.
AGGTATTGCCGCTTGTCTCACTGAAGGCAGCTAGTCGCCTCGCCACCCTTTTCGCCATTCTCGCGCCCCGAAAGGCGGCCGCAGGCCAACGCGGGAACCCATCTGCTAACCTCACCCCAAGCACAAGGCTGGGGAAATGGACTCCCGCCTCCGCAGGGATGACGGCAAGAAGAACGTTATTTCGCTTCCGCCCCTCTTTCCGCCATGTATTGACGAGCCATTTCCCACTCCTTGCCACTTCGCCGCCTCGCTGGCATGGCGATGCCATGACTCGCATCGGCCTGCTTGGCGGCTCCTTCAATCCCGCACATGGAGGGCATCGCGCCATTTCCCTGTTTGCCAGGCAAGCGCTGGGTCTGGATGAGATCTGGTGGCTGGTCTCGCCCGGTAATCCATTGAAGCCCGCCAAGGGGATGGCACCGCTCCCCACCCGCCTCGCCCATGCCCGGAAAGTCGCCCGTCGCGCCCCGATTCGCGCCACCGCGATCGAGCGGCAATTGCGCACCCGCTATACCGTGGACACGCTCCGCGCGCTCGTCCGGCGTTATCCGCGAAACGACTTCGTCTGGCTGATGGGCGCCGACAATCTGGCGCAATTCGCCCAATGGAGGGACTGGCGCGGCATTGCGCGACAGATGCCCATTGCCGTAATCGCCCGTCCCGGCTATGATGACGCTGCCCGTGGCTCTACGGCCATGGCCTGGCTGCGGCGCTTCGTCCGGTCCGCGCGCCAGAGTGCAGACTGGACGAATTGGAGACCACCGGCGCTCGTGCTATTGCGCTTTCGCCCTGATCCAAGATCGGCGACCCTGCTGCGGCAGGCGGACCCCCTCTGGCATCGCGAATATGAAGCAACGTGTGTGCGCGATCCGCTCACGCGCCGGTTGATCGTCTAGATTGGAGTTTAATTGACTAACCTCGCCCCTGCCAACGATATGGCCCCCGATGCCGATACCGTGGCCGCCCTGCACGCCCTTGTCATGCAGTCGCTCGACGACGACCAGGCGCAGGAAACCATCTCCATCCCCCTGGAAGGCAAGAGCAGCATCGCCGATCACATGGTGATCGCGAGCGGCCGTTCGTCGCGCCAGGTTGCGGCGATGGCCCAGCACCTTGCCGAGAGGATCAAGAAGGAAACGGGCCGCTCCGCGCGGGTCGAGGGCCTTCCGGTCGCCGACTGGGTGCTGATCGATGCCGGCGACGTGATCGTCCACCTGTTCAAGCCGGAAGTGCGCAGCTTCTATAATCTGGAACGGATGTGGGGCTTCGTCGACGCGCCGGTCGCGGGCAACGCCTGAACCGGGCCTGTTAGGACGCGGAGGGGACGTGCCCCTTCGACAGACGCGCGATGAGAGGTTAGAGGGGAGCCATGCTCCTCCACATCATCGCGCGCGGAAAGATCGGGCGTTCCCCAGAAGGCGATCTGGTCGACCGCTATGTCAAGCGGCTGACCATGCCGCACAAGATCACCGAGATGCCCGATCGCGGCGGCAAAGTGCCGCCGATCGGCCCCGGCACCGTCACGGTCATGCTGGATGAAAAGGGCAGGCAGCTCGGATCGATGGACTTTGCCCGCCGGATCGAGGGCTGGCGCGATGCGGGCACGCGCGAATGCCGTTTCCTGATCGGCGCGGCGGACGGCTTCGACGATGCCGAGCGGGCCAATGCCGACCTGCTGATCGCCTTCGGCGCGATGACCTGGCCCCACATGATGGCTCGCGCGATGCTGGCCGAGCAGTTGTGGCGCGCCTGCTCGATCCTTTCGAACCACCCCTATCATCGCGAAGGCTGACCCCTGATCCGTTCGCTTCGAGCCTGTCGAGAAGCTTTCGCACCACCCTTCGACCATGCTCGACACACACTGCGGTTATGCCTAGTCAGGGGCAAATGAAGCGGGGCATCGGTTGAAGCGCACCATCCTCATTGCAGGCGGACTGGCGGGGCTGATGGCCCTTGCGGCCACGCGCCTGCCGGCTGCGGACGGCGACGCGATCATCCTGTCGGGTACGGCGGGCACGACGCTGGCGCAGGAGCAGCAGGCGCTGAAGAATGCCCGCCGCCAGTCGGACGAGGCGCGCGACCGTTCCGCCCGGCTGGAGCAGCAGGCGAGCGCCGCCCGCGACGCGGCCGAACAGGCCCGCCGCCGCGCCGCCGCCGTCGCCGCGCGCATTCAGCAGGCGGAAGCGGATATCCAGGCGGCGCAGGCCCGTATCGCCATCATCAACCGGATGCAGCGCGCACAGGCCGAGCGCCTTGCCGCCAAACAGGAGCCGGTCGTGCGCCTGACCGCCGCGCTCCAGATGATGGCGCGGCGGCCGTTGACGCTCGCGCTGGTGCAGCCCGGATCGGTGAGCGACGCCGTCCATATGCGCGCCGTGCTGGGGCAGATATTGCCGGTGATCCAGCAACGTACCGCCGGTCTGCGCGCCGAACTGGAGCAGAGCCGCAAGCTGCGCGCGACCGCCCAGCAGGCGGCCGACGCCCTGACCCAGGCGCAGGGCGACCGCAGGCAGCAGCAGGCCGCGCTCGCCACATTGGAGGCGCAGAAGCGCGTCGCCGCGCGCGACTATCGCGCCAATGCGGGACTGGAAGGCGAGCGCGCGCTAGCGCTCGGCGAGCGGGCGCGCGACATAGTCGACCTGATGGACCGGCTGGAGGAAGCGGGCGACCTGCGCGAGCGGCTGGCCGCCCTGTCCGGCCCCCTACTCCGCCCTGCCCGCCCCGACCGGACGGGCGCACCCGCCCCCGAACGCGAAGCCGCCACCAATGGCCCGCCGCCCTATCGCCTGCCGGTGATCGGTCAGCTCGTCACCGGCATGGGCGAGGTCAATGACAGTGGTGTGCGGTCGCGCGGGCTGACCCTTGTGACGCAACCCGGCGCGCAGGCGATCGCGCCGACAGCCGGCCGCGTCGCTTTCGCCGGCCCCTATCGCGACTATGGCCAGATCCTGATCATTGACCATGGGCAGGGCTGGACTACGCTCATCACCGGCCTGCACCGCGTGACCGCGCAGGTCGGCGACAGCGTACGGCAGGGCGACCCGGTCGGCATCACCGGCGCGGAACGGCCCAACATCACCGTGGAACTGCGCCGCAACGGCCGGCCGGTGGATATCGTGCCACTCGTGGGGCTGGGCTGAGGAGCCCCCTGTTCCGTTCGCTTCGAGCGCATCGAGAAGTGGTCAACGTGGCGGGTGCGTTTCTCGACTTCGCGCGAAACGAACGGACATGGGCCAACAGCCTCCGGCCATTCACCCGACGCTCATCGTTGCTCAGCGACATTGGTCGAAGCGCGCTTTTGCGTTGGGCCGCGAATCGGCGTATATCGGGGCATTGATGCGGACTCCAAGGACAGCCATGAAATCCACCTTCCTCCAGGGCGCGGTTGCGCTCGGGGCGCTTGCGCTCATTCCTGCCACTACTGCCGCGCTCGCCGATGGGGAGGCATCGAGCTACAAGGCGCTCGATGAATTCATGGACGTGTTCCAGAAAGTCCGCAGCGACTATGTGGAAAAGGTCGACGACGAAAAGCTGATCAAGGGCGCGATCGACGGGATGCTGGCCAGTCTCGACCCGCATTCGAGCTTCCTCGACGCGCGCGATTTCCAGAATCTGCGCACCCAGACCGAGGGTAGCTATGGCGGCCTTGGCCTGTCGGTCACGCAGGAGGATGGTGCGGTCAAGGTGATCGCGCCGACGCAGGATACCCCAGCCTGGCGCGCGGGGATCAAGGCCGGCGACTACATCACCCATATCGACGGGCAACTGATCTATGGCGGCACGCTCGATGAGGCGGTGGACAAGATGCGCGGCGCACCGGGCACGTCGCTGAAGCTGACGCTGGTCCGCGCCGGTCGCGACAAGCCGATCGAACTCACCCTGACGCGTGAGATCATTCAGCTCAAGCCCGTCAAATGGGAAGTGAAGAACAATATCGGCGTCATCAACATCGTCAGCTTCTCGGCCAATACCGGGGCGGACGTGCGGTCGGCGATCCGCAGCATCGACAAGAGCCTGGGCCACAAGCCCACCGGCTATATCCTCGACCTGCGCTCCAACCCCGGTGGCCTGCTGGACGAGGCGGTGAGCGTCAGCGACAGCTTCCTGGAACGGGGCGAGATCGTGTCGCAGCGCGGCCGGGCCAAGGGCGATGTCGAGCGTTACTACGCCAAGCCGGGCGACGATGCGAAGGGTCTGCCGGTAATCGTGCTGGTCGATGCGGGGTCTGCGTCGGCATCGGAGATCGTCGCGGGCGCGTTGCAGGACCAGCATCGTGCGCTGGTGATGGGCGAGCGCAGCTTCGGCAAGGGCAGCGTCCAGACGATGCTGCCGCTCAGCAACACCACGGCGCTGAAGCTGACGACCGCGCGCTATTACACGCCGTCGGGCCGCAGCGTGCAGGAAGGCGGTATCCAGCCCGACATCCGCGTGCCACAACTGTCCGACCCGGATTACAAGAACCGGCCGAAGTTCCGCGAAAGCGACCTGCGCCGTCACCTGATCAACGAGATCAAGACCGACGACAAGGCGCTGGAAGAGGATGCCAAGGACGATCCGCGCTTCGCCATGTCGGCCGAGGAGTTGAAGAAGAAGGGCGTGGAGGATTTCCAGCTCGACTATGCGCTCAAGACGATTTCGCGTCTGGCCGGGACGCCCGGCGCGACGATCGCCCAGACGCAGGTGGCGGCGCGCAAGCCGGGGGCGAAATAATCTCCCGGCAGGGCGTTAAGTCCCTGCAAGTTCAGCATGACGAAAGCATGGCGAGGGTTTAAGCGGGCATGATGAACAGCCTGTCCCCGTCCCTCGCCAAGGCTCGCGTCCTCGCGCTGCTCGCACCGATCGCCATGCTCGCCGGCGCCTATGCCTTCCAATATTTCGGCGGGCTGCATCCGTGCGAAATGTGCTGGTGGCAGCGTTATGCCCATTTCGCGGCGATCCCGTTGGCGCTGATTGCCTTTGGCGTGCGCGGCCGGGCGTGCATCAGCGGCCTGTTCGCCGGGTTCGCTGGCATTGCCGTCGGGGTCAGCGGCCTTATCGGCCTGTTCCATGCCGGGGTCGAATATGGCTGGTGGGAAGGCCTGACCACCTGCTCCACCTCGCCCGCGGGCGGCAGCGCGACCGATCTGCTGAACCAGATCATGGCCAGCCCGATCACGCGTTGCGACGTAGCCCCCTGGCACATGTTCGGCATTTCCATGGCTGGCTATAACGGCCTCTTGTCCAGTGCCGCCGCGCTCGCCATCTTGGCCCTGCTGTTGAAAGCGAGGAAGGCATGAGCGCTCCTGAGGATTTCCCCCGGCCGGGCAAGCGACTGACCGACGCCGATCGCGCCTCCATGGTGCGGGTCGACCAGGCCGGTGAGTTCGGCGCGGTGCGCATCTATGCCGGGCAGCTGGCGGTGATGGGCGACCGCCATCCCTATGGCCGGCTGATCGCGGGCATGGCGGCGCAGGAGGAACGGCATCGCGACGCCTTCGACGCGATGATCGCGCGGCGCGGCGTGCGCCCGACCATCCTGGCGCCCTTCTGGAATGTCGCGGGCTTTGCCCTTGGCGCCGTGACCGCCGCCATGGGACCGAAGGCCGCCATGGCCTGCACCGCGGCAGTCGAGACCGAGATCGACAAACATTATGCCGACCAGCTGGAAGCGCTGGGCAATGAAGATCCGGAACTCTCCACCGCCATTGCGGATTTTCAGGCGGAGGAGGCCGAGCATCGCGACACCGCCTTCGCTCATGGCGCGGAACAGGCGCCCGCCTACCCGCTCCTGTCCGGCGCGATCCGGCTGGGATGCCGCGCCGCCATCGCGCTTTCCAAGCGCATCTGATAAGGACGGACCGATGAAGACAAGACTATGGATCGCCGCCCTCGCCCTGACGGGCGCCGCCGTCCCGGCGCTGGCGCAGCAGGACAGCACGCCCAACGCCGCGACCAGCAGCGGCACGGAGAAGGTCAATATCGTCATCGTCTATGGCGACGACAGCTGTCCGCAGAGCGGCGGCGATGACATCGTGGTTTGCGCACGCAAGGGCGAGGAGGAACGCTATCGCATTCCCGAGCCGTTGCGCGGCGATCCCAACAAGCCGAGCAATCAGGCCTGGGGCGAGCGGGTACGGTCGATGGAATATGTCGGTCGGTCGGGCACGGAAAGCTGCTCGCCATCGGGCGCGGGCGGCGCGACCGGCTGCTTCGCGCAGTTGGCCCGCCTCGCCAAGGCCGAGCGGCAGCAGGCGGACAATGCCAGCTGGAAGGATCTGGTCGCGGCGGAGCGTGAGAAGCGCCTGTCGACCATTGATGCCGACAGCAAGGCGATCGAGGCACGGGTGAAGGCGGAGGAAGAAGCGGAAGCCAAGGCCAAGCAGCAGCCGACGCCGCAGGACACGACAACACCGCCGCAAAATTGACGGATGGGGCGGCCGCGTGCCGTCCTTATCCACATAGCCGGGAGTTGGGGCGCTCGCGACTTTCACCACAGGGGAATGAAGGACCAGTTTCTATGCCACGTCTTGGCGCATTTCCCTTGTTCGCTCTTTCGCTGGTCGCCCTGCTTCCAGCCCCGGTGATGGCGCAGCCGGCGCCGCCGCCGGAGCGGACCATCAACCTGCTCGTCTATGGCGACGATCCCTGTCCCCAGGGCAAGGGCGACGAGATCGTCGTTTGCGCCCGGCGGCCGGAATCCGAACGCTATCGCATTCCCAAGAAGCTGCGCGAGAAGCCGGAACCCGCCGGCGGCCCCGGTTGGGGCAGCCAGGTCGCGACGATGGAGGCGACGCAGCGGCAGAACCTGCCCAACAGCTGCTCGGTCAACGGCGCGGGCGGCTTTACCGGCTGTACCGCGCAGATGCTGTCGCAATGGTTCGCCGAGCGGCGGATGCAGGAAAGCACGGGTACGCCTTAGAGCGCGCTGCGTTAAATCAGACGCAGGTCGCGCGCTCTAGCTTTTTGTTTTCGCATCGTTCTAAGCGCAAACCGGTTCCCACTTTTGCGCACCATGCTCTAAGAAAGCGGCCGCATCACCTCGAAGACATCGTCGATGCCCGGTTCTGTGGGGGCGACGTCCCGCTCGGCCGCCTGACGCGCCCACATGATGGCGTAGAGGCCATCGGCGCGAACCAGATCGGCATGACGGCCGCGCTCGACGATGCGGCCCTGATCCAGCACGATGATCTCGTCAGCGTCGACCACGGTCGAGAGGCGGTGCGCCACGACCAGCGTCGTGCGCTTGCGGCTGATGTCGCGCAGCACGGTCTGGATTTCGGTTTCGGTGCGGCTGTCGAGCGCGCTGGTCGCTTCGTCCAGCACCAGCACGGGCGGGTCTTTCAGCAGCGTGCGGGCGATGGCGACGCGCTGTTTCTCACCGCCTGACAGTTTCAGCCCGCGTTCGCCGACGCGCGTATCATAGCCTTTGGGAAGGCCCATGATGAAGTCGTGGATCGACGCTGCCTTCGCCGCCGCCTCGATCTCCACCTGGCTCGCGCCTTCGCGGCCATAGCCGATATTATAGCCGACCGTGTCGTTGAACAGCACCATGTCCTGCGGCACGATGCCGATCGCGGCGCGCAGCGAGTGCTGGGCGACGCCGGCTATATCCTGCCCGTCGATCGTCACCCGGCCGCCCTGAATGTCGTAGAAGCGGAAGAGGATGCGGGCGATGGTCGATTTGCCCGCGCCAGATGGGCCGACGATCGCCAGCGTCCTGCCCGCCGGTACGGTGAAGCTGACGCCATGGAGGATCTCCCGCTCCGGATCATAACCGAAGCGGACATGGTCGAAACTCACTTCGCCACCCGCGACATGGAGCGCGGGCGCGTTCGGCGCGTCGGCCACCTCGGTGCGGGTGTCGATCAGCTGGTACATCGCCTCCATGTCGATCAGCCCCTGCCGGATGGTGCGATAGACCATGCCGAGCAGGTCGAGCGGGCGGAACAGCTGGGACAGGAGGGTGTTCACCAGCACCACGTCGCCGGTGGTGAACTGGCCCCGGCTCCAGCCCCAGACGGTATAGCCCATGGCCCCCGCCATCATCAGGTTGGTGATCAGCGACTGGCCGATATTGAGCCAGGCGAGGCTGTTTTCCGACTTTACCGCCGCCTTGGCATAGCGGCGCATGGACGCGCTGTAGCGCTTCGCCTCACGCTCCTCCGCACCGAAATATTTGACCGTCTCGAAATTCAGGAGGCTGTCGACGGCATGGGCGACGGCGCTGGTGTCCATGTCCACCATGTCGCGGCGCAGCTGGTTGCGCCATTCGGTGACGGCGCGGGTGAACCAGATATAGGCGCCGACCATGACGAGCGTGGCAAGGACGAGGCCGGGTCCGAACTTCACGAAGAAGATGGCGCAGACCGCGAGCAGTTCGATGATGGTTGGCGCGATGTTGAACAGCAGGAAATAGAGCATCGTGTCGATGCTCTTGGTGCCGCGCTCCACGATCTTGGTGACGGCGCCGGTGCGGCGGTCGAGGTGGAAGCGCAGCGACAGCCGATGGAGATGGACGAAGACATCGTCCGACAGGCGGCGGCCCGCCTCCTGCCCCACGCTTTCGAAGACGGCGTTGCGCAGATTGTCGAACAACACGCTGCCGAAACGCGCGCCGGCATAGGCCACGACCAGCGCGATGGCGAGGCCGGCGGCGGGTTCGAGGCCCGGCGCCATGCGATCGACCGCCGCCTTGTAGGCGAAGGGCATGGCGAGGCTGACCGCCTTGGCCAGCAGCACCAGCAGCATGGCGATCGTCACCCGCCGGCGCAGCGCGGGCGCGTCGGCGGGCCAGAGATAGGGCAGGAAGCGCCGGAAGGTCGCCCAGATGGGCGGGATCGGCGTGGAATCGGGCGTGGATGGCGGCATTTGCGCCTATTTAGGCGTTTCGGCGCACTTATCCAATGGCAGCGGCGTAAAGGCGGGCGAGCTAAACCAGCGAGTCTCCTATCCCCACCTGCTTAACTTCGCATATTTCCCGCAGATCCCGACATTTTGTTACGCGTGCCTGATCCTATCGGAATGTCGAGCATTAATGCGGACCATAGCAGGCATGGAGGCTGTAGGACAGGATCAGCCCTCCACCTCCGGACATTTGCCGGGGCGTTCCTCCTCCTTGCCGTCGCGGAACCAGCGCGTCTTGTCGGGAGCCACGCTCTCGTCGAAATAGCAGACCTCCGTCGCGCCATCCCTGGGATCGACCAGCGTTACCCATTGATGCGGGCCGCAATTATGCGCCTCGCACGCCCAGGAAGCGACCCGGCTGCCGACCATGGCGATGGGGGTGGCGGGGCCGGCGTCTTCCAGCACCCATTTGCGCACCGCCTTGTCGGAAACGGTCGTTTCCACTGTCTTCACGACCAGCGGATCATCATGCCAGCTGTAGGCGCCGACCTTGTCGAAGGGATAATGGCCGACATAGCGGGAAAAGGCGTCGGGCGCGGGTGCCCAAGCGGTCGCATTGGCGGCATTGGCCGGCGCGGCTGCATTGGAAGCATTGGTCACAGCCTGATCGTCCGCCTTCTCCCCGCCGGTGCAGGCGACCAGCGCAAGCGGCGCGATCAGCATCGAAGTCAACAGCAACCGGCGGGCCATGCGCGATCCTTCATGGTTCAAGGGATGGATATGGTGGGGTTTTCGCACCTGCGAAGCAAGTGGGAGGGAGGGGCCGCGGCGGAAAAGCGCGCGCAGATCGTCTGATGGAAGGACCGTTCCATGCTCCGAAAGGCCCATCGCCGATGCGTTTCCCGATAGCTGCCGCCCTGCTCCTCTCCCTCCTTCCCCTGTCCCCCGCAATGGCGCAGGACGGCGGCGTCACGGCGGACGGGCCGCTCAAGGTCGAGAATTATTATCGCGTCAAATGGGGCGGCATGGGCGAGTTCCTGCGCGTCTACCACAAGCAGCATGAGGCGCTGCTGCGCGAGATGATGCGGCAGGGCTATATCAGCCAGGTGACGGTCGAAATGCCCTTCACCCATATGGGCGGCAGCACGCGATGGGACGTGCGTACCACCATCGTCTACAAGCATGGCGCGGACGGCGTGGGCGCAGGCGCAGCCTATAAGGCGGCGATGGCGGCGGCCAAGGCACGGATGTTCCCCGACAAGGCCGCGTTCGATGCGGAGGAAGGCAGGCGCGGCGCCGTGACCGAGGATCATTGGGACGTGGTGCTGGAACCCGCGCCCTGATCCGATGGGCTGACCGGACAAATCGCCCGGAAACGACGGCTTGTGTCGCTACCCCCTTTTCCTTTGCCGTATCGCGCGGCATGGTAGGTAAAAGGCGACGCAGCGCAGGAGGCAAGACGGGCGCATGTTCGGGACTTTGTGGAATCGGATTTTCGGAACCAGGGCCACCACCACAGAGCCGCAGAAGGACATACCCGCCTACGACCCGGTCGAGGCGCTGCGCGTCCAGGTGCGCCGCGACGTCGTCGGCGGCTTCTATGACGAGGACGCCATCCTGACCAACGCGCATGACGTGTTCGAGGAAGAATTGCCGATGCCCGTGTTGCGGCGCGAGGCGTCGGCCAGCCTGCGCGTCGCCATGGCCGAGCATCGCGCGGCCGAACAGGGCTGGACCCATGCCACCGATTGCGACCGGCTGGATGCCGCCTTCGTCGCGCTGGAGGCCGAAGGCGTGATCGCGCGGCAGAATTTCACCTGCTGCGGCACATGCGGCGCTTCGGAAATCTGGGACGAGATCGAGGCAGCGCAAAAGGCCGGCGAACCGGCCGATGGCTATGCCTTCTTCCACATGCAGGACACCGAGTCGGCGATCGAGGGTCATGGCCTCTGCCTGAACTACGGCGCCTGCGAAGAGGGCGATGAGGCCGCGATCGCGATCGGCCAGCGCATCGTCGATCAACTGGAGGCGCATGGGCTGGCCGTCGATTGGGACGGCAGCCTTGGCCAGCGGATCGGCATCGCGCTGGACTGGAAGAAGCGCCGCAGCGTCGTGGCGATGGAGGGATAAGGCGCGCTGCGTTTTTGGGCACGGCGCGACAAGCAGGCGAAGTTCACACCGTCTTCGGGCTTTTTTGGCCTCGACGCTCCCGCAAAGCGTCCCCGAAGCGTCACCCAGATGCTGCATGCCCTCACCGCACTATCATCGTCGGAGCGACTTGGGCGCCATGATCGAAGGCGAGCGGGCAGGCCATCAACTGGCCATGCAGCATCAGCGCTTCATCCCAATCGCGGTCGAATTGCGTGCCCGTGAGACGATGGCGCAGACGATGCGCGCTTGACGGCGACATGCCTACCTCGCGCGCGGCGTGGCGGACGCTGCCGGTCTGAAGCAGCATGGCGAGAAAGCGCGCCTGCAATGCCGGCGTCCAGCGGGCGCGGCGCGTGGGCGTGGCATGAGCGGACGGATGGGGGGAAGGCTGTTCCATCCGACAGGATAGATCAGAGGAAATCCAAATAGGAAAGGTCTCTGTGTCGCCGCCTGCTCAGCCCTGAGCGAGATGCTGGCGGAACCAGTCGGCCAGTTCGTCTTCCGACAGCGTGCCGGCGGCAAGTTCGAGGAAAGCGACCACCAGTTCGGCGTCGGTCGCCACCAGGCAATAGCCGTTGAGCATCAGGAAGGTTTCGCTGATCACCGCTGCAATCCGTTTGTTGCCGTCTACAAAGGGATGGTTGCGCGCGAGGCCATAGGCATAAACGGCGGCCAACGCTGCGGCATCGGGTTCGCCATAGTGGGCGATCTGTTGCGGCCGCGCCATGGCGCTTTCGAACAGGCCGCGATCCCGCACCGCATCGCCACCGCCGCCATGTTCGGCAATCTGTTCGGCATGGACGGCTTCGGCCACGGCGGGCGTGATCCAGCCCCAGCTTTCCCGCGCCATTATTTGGCGAGTTCGCGCAGCGCCCGCTTGCGCCGCGCCATCACTTCGCGGGCGGCGGCCATCTGGGCGTCGAAATCCGGTTCGGCGGCGGACAGTTCGATCCCGCGCGGCGTCAGGACCACCGAGAGGCTGTCCCCGGCAGCCGCCTGAAGATGCGCCAGCAATTCCTTGGGCAGGATCACCCCGGCGCTGTTGCCGATCTTCTTGATTTTGAGAGGCGTGTTCATACAGGGGTTATAACATGGTCCAAGACCAAGCCGCAACTCGAATAGCCGATAGGTTCGGCATTCGGAGGGTGCTAACTAACGCGTCCAGCTGCTGGCGCAGGCGCGCCCCTCAGCAGTCCCTCCGTGCTCAGATCTTCATCGATTTCCGGCCAATATATGCCATAACCGCCACCTGCAACTTCCCATATGGCACGCTCGGCAGGGGTGGCTTGGGCAAGGCGCGGATACCAGGCCAGCGGCACCGAAATGCTCCGGCCATCCATCAGGTCTACGGTCAGACTATCACTGTCGCAGCGCACATCGGCGACACGTTCATCAGCGATTCTAGCCGAAATATTCATGCCACGCCTCCAGTAGGCGATCCCGATGGGTCGCCACCATAGCAATTATGCCATTGATCTCCGACCGGCGAAAGCCGGTGTTCTTGGCGAGAGAGACGGGATCGAGCCAAACCTTCATCGACACGCCACCCTTGTCGACATGAACATGGGGCGGCTCATTGGGTTCATGGCTGTAAAAATAGAATCGATAGCCGTCGAGGCGGAAGATGGTGGGCATCAGTCGCAGTCTCCCTTCCGATGCCCAACCATCTATAAAAGCATCGCCGTCAGATCATCCGAGAAAGATCAGAAATTTATCGGATGACAGCGCCTCAATCATGCTCCCTGTCGCCAGCGCCCATATACAGCTCGCGGCCGGTTTCATGATAGAGGGCGCTCATCTGCGCCATGCCTTTTTCCGCTTCTTCCTCGGTGGTCGCCGCGATGAAGGCGTCGGCGGGCTGGTTCTGCTTTGCCGCGAAGTCGCGCACTTCCTGGGTAATCTTCATCGAACAGAATTTGGGGCCGCACATGGAGCAGAAATGCGCGCTTTTCGCACCCTCTGCGGGCAAGGTCTGGTCGTGATATTTTTCCGCCGTGTCGGGGTCGAGCGACAGGTTGAACTGGTCGCGCCAACGAAATTCGAAGCGGGCGCGGGACAGCGCGTCGTCGCGGACCTTGGCGGCAGGGTGGCCCTTGGCTAGGTCGGCAGCGTGGGCGGCGAGCTTGTAGGTGACGACGCCAACCTTCACATCGTCGCGGTCGGGCAGGCCGAGATGCTCCTTGGGCGTGACGTAGCAGAGCATCGCCGTGCCGTACCAGCCGATCATCGCCGCGCCGATGCCCGACGTGATATGGTCGTACCCCGGCGCGATATCGGTCGTGAGCGGCCCAAGCGTGTAGAAGGGGGCTTCGCCGCACGCCTCAAGCTGCTTGTCCATATTCTGCTTGATCTTGTGCATGGGGACGTGGCCCGGCCCCTCGATCATCACCTGCACATCCTGTTCCCAGGCGCGCTTCGTGAGTTCGCCCAGCGTGTAGAGTTCGGCGAACTGTGCCTCGTCATTGGCGTCGGCGATCGATCCGGGGCGCAGGCCGTCGCCCAATGAATAGGCGATGTCATAGGCCTTCATGATCTCGGTGATCTCGTCGAAATGCTCGTAGAGGAACGATTCCTTGTGATGGGCCAGGCACCATTTCGCCATGATCGACCCGCCGCGCGAGACGATGCCGGTGACGCGCTTCGCCGTCATCGGGATATAGGGCAGGCGCACGCCCGCATGGATGGTGAAATAGTCGACGCCCTGCTCGGCCTGCTCAATCAGCGTGTCGCGGAAGATGTCCCAATTGAGGTCTTCGGCAATGCCGCCGACCTTTTCCAGCGCCTGATAGATGGGCACGGTGCCGATCGGCACGGGCGAGTTGCGCATGATCCATTCGCGGGTGTCGTGGATGTTGCGGCCGGTGCTGAGGTCCATCACCGTGTCGGCGCCCCAGCGGATCGACCAGACCAGCTTGTCGACTTCGGAAGCGACGTCGGACGCGACGGCGCTGTTGCCGATATTGGCGTTGATCTTCACCAGGAAATTGCGGCCGATCGCCATCGGCTCCGATTCCGGGTGGTTGATATTGTTGGGGATGATCGCGCGGCCACGGGCGACTTCGTCGCGGACGAATTCGGGCGTCACATAGTCGGGAATTTCCGCGCCCCAGTCATGGCCGTCGCGGATATAGCCCTTGAGGCGGGCGCGGCCCAGATTCTCGCGCTCGGCGACATATTCCATTTCCGGCGTGATGATGCCGCGGCGGGCATAGTGCATCTGGGAGACGTTCATGCCCGGCTTCGCGCGGAGCGGGCGCTTCACGACATTGGGGAAGGGCTGGACGCCGCCGCTGCGATCCGGCCCCTTAAGACCGTTATCTTCGGGCTGGATTGCGCGGGCGTCATATGCCTCGACATCGCCGCGCGCGATGATCCAGTCGCGGCGCAGCGCGGGGAGGCCCGCCATGATGTCGATCTGTGCGTTGGGGTCGGTATAAGGACCGGAGGTGTCGTAGACGCGGACGGGCGGTTCGCCGCTGCCCGGCTCCAGGTCGATCTCGCGCATGGCGACCTTCAAGGGGCCGACATGGATCTTGCGGCTGCCCCGGATGGGGCCGGTCGTGACGTTCATTGCGGCCTGCCGGCCGGTGAAGCCTTCGGCTTCGGGCATTGCGGCCTGCCGGCCGGTGAAGCCTTCGGCTTCGGGCATTTCGATGCGGGGCCCAGGGCTTCCAGCGGAAGCCCGTTCAATCAAGGAATCGACATCTGCCATGAGGGTACCTTTCAGACGGAAATAGTGGCGCGGCCGGTGAGGCCGGCCAGGAAAAGGAAGAGGCCGAGGAGCAGCGCAATGATCGCCCAGGCGCGGATGAAGGTGGTGGACCAATGGCCGATGCGGATCAGCGGTCCCGGCACGGCGAGGAGAAGCGCCCCCTCGATCAGGGCGACATAGCCGATGATGGAGACGATGACCGCGAGCGGATCGGTCCAGATGCTGTGGATCATGACCAAAGTGACGCCGACGACGAAGACCGTGAAGCCCAGCGCCACGACCAGCGCGGGCGAGGCGTTGAGATCGTCCATCACCGCGCGCCAGCGCGGCGGGCTGGCGAGACCGCCGATGCCGATGAGGATCATGTAGAGGCCCATCGCCTCCGCAAGGCGCAGGGTCAGGATGGAAATCGTGTCCATGGCCGTCACTCTCCTCCTCTTGTTCGGGCGGAAAGCGGGCGCGGACTGTGGTCTGACAGGCGCTTCCCTCCCTCCGCCGGTGTCAACCGGATCAGGTTCAACGGGTCGCGGCCACCAAGCCGCCTCTCAACCGTCTGCGGACGGTCCCCCGGGGTCGGATGGGCATAGACGATACGGTGGGAGAGTTAAAGCCCCTTGCGGCCGAAGCTGCCGGGCGCGCGACGGCCAAAGCCGGTGGGCGTGGGTCGGGCGGGCGGCGGCGATGATGATGGCGGCGGGGCGTCCGGGCGTGGCAGGTCGGCTTTCGGGCGGGCGACTTCGGGCGCGTCGAACTCCAGCAGCATGGCCGGCACGGTGCGGTCGCCGCGGTCGGCACGGCTGTCGCCCAGGAAGCAGCGGGTCGAGCGGTCGCTGGCATGGTCGCCGATCGAATCGCCATGGGCGATGACCGGGCCGTTGATCAGCAGATAGCGCAGCACGCCGTTCAGCCGATCGGCCACCTGCTCCAGCGTGCCGGGGGCGTTCCACAGTTCTACCTCGAAACCGGCGAAGGGCAGCATCCCGCCGGTCGAGATGGAGATGGCGTCGGCCTGTGTCGAATGGAAAGCGCACCAGGTCCAGAGCTGAATCGGCACTTCGTCGCTGCCGAGGATGCCGATCTGCTTGTAGACGTGATCGACCGGCATGACCGTACCGATCCCGGCGTTGAACAGGCCGACGCAACCGTGACGCCTGGCGGCAAGGCCGATCAGCAGGGTCGCGACCTTGGCCACCTGACGCACGGCTATGAAATCGGCGGCGCGGGTGTCGAGATCGACGGTGACGCTGTGGTGTAGCCTGTGGGTGGCGATCGCGCGCCTGTCCTCCTCGGTCAGGCCATGGCTGCGCGCCTGCGCCTGGGCA
Source organism: Sphingobium sp. (assembly GCF_035511395.1). Classification (GTDB taxonomy): domain Bacteria; phylum Pseudomonadota; class Alphaproteobacteria; order Sphingomonadales; family Sphingomonadaceae; genus Sphingobium. Next base: position 45,574 of record NZ_DATKFP010000350.1, on the reverse strand, counting down.
AGGAGATAGGCGGGGAGCGGCGCCTGCCCGGTGTCGAAGCGGATGATCGCGCCCCGCCCGTGCAGCGCGCCATGGCTGATCCCGGTCTGGCCGACCCGCCAGTCGCCCGCCGGATCGATCGCGCGCAGCCCCTCGCCCACCTGCCCCCAGTCGAGGATCAATGGCTCGCGCGCCAGCAGCACCATGGTCGGCAAGCGATCGGATTGCGGCAGTTCATGGGCGAAGGCGGGCGGTTTGGTGAGGCCCATGCCGTCGGCAATCTCCCCCATGCCCTTTTCGTGCAGGATGCGGGCCATGGTTTCGTCCATGTCGCCAAGGCGCAGCGCCTGTTCCTGGCTGAGGTTGGAATAGCGTCCCTCCCCGCGCGGCGCGGACGTGGCGGGCTGGGCCGCGCGGCTGCCGGCGAAGTTATTGGCGGCAAAGGTGCTGGCTGGGCGACCAAAATGGGCGATCTTTTCCAGCGTTTCGCCTGCGAACAACGCTTTGGCAGCGCGCAGCGTCTCCTCGCGGGAGAGCCAGCCGCCGCCGGGGAGCAACTGGCAGAGCGCGGCGTCGTCCGGCACCATCACCACCGAGGCGATCAGCAGCAGAACGCGGTGGGCGATCGCATCATTGTCCGTCGTCGGGCGGCGGACTTCCAGATGCCAGCTATGTACCGGCGCGTCGCCGGCGACCGGTTCCGGGCGCGCGAACAGTTCGCAGAAGAGGATGGTGGCGTCGGTGCGACCAGCGATCAGTTGATGGTCGCTCCATTCGGCCATGGTCTTGGCCCCGCCATCGTCCGCTTCCCCGATCTGCCATTTATAGAGCGGCAGTTGCGCGCTCAGCACCTGCCGCAGCGGCGCGATGGGAAAGGGAACGGGCTGGGTGAAGACGATGATCGCCACGGGACGCGCCTGCCTGGATAACCGAGGAGGCAGGTAGCGTAGCGGGATGGAGTTTAAGATCGGGTTATGGGCCGGCGCGACGGAACGCGCGAAATCATGACCAGCCGCCCCGGCCAAGCGCCTTCTGGAACTGGAGCGCATGGCGCGCGACCAGCAGATCCCTGTCGGTGCCGTTGATGATCCGGCGGGCGCTCCTGAACTCCCCTTCGGTCGCGGGGCGACCTTCAGGCAGATGCCGGGCCAGCGTATGGCGGCCCCTGTTGTCACCGGCGAACCAGCCTTCGTCCATGCCCTGCCGCATGATGTCGGCCGCGACCGCCGGCGCCAGCGCCAATTCCGGGTCGGCCACCAGCGCCCCGTCCAGACCCAGCTTCAGGTCGGCACGCTCGTAATTTTCTTCCCAGGTCAGCTGGACATAGCCGCGGCCATACCAGGGCCAGTAGCGCAGATTCTTCTTCCGCCATGCCTCCGACAGCCAATAGGCTTCCCTGACCGGCTGCATCGTCGCATTGGTTTCATGATAGGCCGTCGCCAGAGCATAGGCGCAATAGGCCAGCGGCGTGTCGATCATCGCGGTCAAAATGGCGTTGCACCCGTCCACCTCCTCCTGACTGAGGGTCGGCCCAAGTAAACCATGGCGCAAATCATCGAAAAATGTCGCGGGATCAAAAACCATTCCGATTCCTCCTTTGACAGGAGGAAGATGACATCGATCATATCATAGTCAATTACCAATCCAGCCATAATAAAGAAGCATTTGAAATGGGACGATATTCAGTAATATCCCTAAATGACGACGCCATATGACGATATATTCCACCAATAGATGGTGACTCTTGCAATATACGGATTTCCGGCCATATTTCCCCCGTGCAAGACAAGATCCAGCCTCACGCCATGCCTTCGCGCCATATGCCGCCCGATCCGTCGACAAAAGCCGGGCGCAAGGCGTTGCGGCATGAGATGCGCATGGTGGCGGTGCGGCCGCGCCGCTGGGGATTGTGGCTGCTGGCGATCGGCGCGCTGCTGCTGATCGCGCCGTCGGCGCTGGATATCCACAGCCTGCTGGGATGGTCGCCGGTCTGGTTGGGACTGGTCGCCTGCTTTGCCGCGCTGCCGCTGCTGATCACCGCGGCGGTGTTGCGACGACGACACAGGCGGGGGCGCCTGAAAATCGGGGGAACGCAAGAGACGTGAAAAAAAGGATGATGAGCTTGGTTTCCGCTGCCCTTCTGACCGGCGCCGGTGCGCCGCCCTCCCCGCCCTCCGATGCCGCCGACGATCCGTTCGTGTGGCTGGAGGACTGGACCGGCCCGCGCGCGATGCAGTGGGTCGAGGCGGAGAACAAGGCGACGGTCGCTGCCTTCCAGAATGATCCGCGCTATGCGGGTTATTACAGGGACGCGCTGGCCATCGCATCGGCCAAGGACCGGATCGCCATGCCGATGCTGATCCATGGCCGCGTCTATAATTTCTGGCGCGATGCCGATCATCCGCTGGGCATCTGGCGCCATACGAGCGAAGCCGATTATGCGACCGACGCGCCGCACTGGACGACGGTGCTGGACCTGGATGCGCTGTCGAAGGCGGAAGGGCGCAAATGGGTGTGGAAGGGCGCGACCATCCTCGATCCAGAGGAGAGGCTGGCGCTGCTCAACCTGTCCGACGGGGGCGAGGACGCCGTCACGCTGCGCGAGTTCGATCTGGAGACGGGCCAGTTCGTGAAGGGCGGGTTCGACATTCCGACATCCAAGCAGAATGTGGACTGGCTGGACAAGGACACGCTCCTGATCGCGCGGGACTGGGGTGCCGATCAGCATGGGGGCACCATGACCAAGTCGGGCTATCCCTTCGTGGCGAAGGCATTGAAGCGCGGCGCGCCGCTGGCGGCGGCGCAGGAAATCTATCGCGGGGATGCCGGCGATCAGGTCGGCACCTATCCGATGGTGCTGGCCGACGGATCGGGCAACCGAGCGGCCTTCCTCTATCGCGGCGTAACCTTCTTCGGGAACGAGACTTATCTGGTGACAGACGACGGCGTGAAGAAGCTGCCGTTGCCGACCCGGAGCCAGTTGCAGGGCATGGTCGAGGGGCAGGTGCTGATCCAGACCAGCGAGATATGGGCGAGCGGCGGCGTGTCCGTGCCTGCGGGCGCGCTCGCCGCCGTGCCGCTGAAAGCGCTGCAATCGGGCGCGGTGCTGAAGCCGCAAATCCTGTTCGCGCCCACGGCCCGCCAGTCGATCGACGGCGTCACCGCGACCAAGGGCCATGTGATACTGGCGATCAACGACAATGTGCGCGGGCGGGTGCAGGTGCTCACACCAGGAACGGCGGGCTGGACCAGCAAGCCGGTGGCGCTGCCCGACAATGCCACCATCTCGATCGCGAGCGCGACCGACAAGGACGACAAGGCCTATCTGGCGGTGGCGGGCTTCCTGGCGCCGACGACGCTCTGGGCGATGGATGCGGGCGACCCGAAGCCGGTTCAGGTGAAGGCGATGCCGGCGCGCTTCGATGCGGCGGGGCTGGTGGTCGAGCAGTTTGAGGCGACATCGACCGACGGGACCAGGATTCCCTATTTCATCGTCCATCGTAAGGACATGAAGAAGGACGGGTCCACGCCGACGATCATGACCGCCTATGGCGGCTTCGAGGTGCCGATGACGCCCAGCTATGCCGCGATCACCGGCAAGCTGTGGCTGGAGCGGGGCAACAGTTTCGTGCTCGCCAATATCCGCGGCGGCGGCGAGTTCGGCCCGGCCTGGCATGAGGCGGGGCTGAAGACCAAACGCCAGATCATCTATGACGATTTCGCGGCGGTGGCGCAGGATATCTTCACGCGCAAATTGTCGTCGCCCAAGAAATTCGGCATTTATGGCGGCTCCAATGGCGGACTGCTGATGGGGGTCGAGTTCAACCAGCATCCCGACCTGTGGAATGGCGTCGTCATTCAGGTGCCGTTGCTCGACATGATCCGTTACGAGCAGATCGCGGCAGGCGCGTCCTGGGTCGACGAATATGGCAGCGTGTCGGTGCCGGAGGAAAAGGCGTTTCTGGAAACGATCTCGCCCTATGCGAACATCCGCAAGGGGGTGGCCTATCCGACGCCCTATATCTGGACCACGACCAAGGACGACCGGGTCGGGCCGCAGCACGCGCGCAAGTTCGCGGCGCGGCTGAAGGATTATGGCCTGCCCTATCATTTCTACGAGGACACGGCAGGCGGCCATTCGGGCGACGCCGATATCGAGCAGGGCGCGCGGTTGCAGGCGATGCAGATGGTCTATTTCAGCCAGCGGCTGGAAGGAGAATAAGGCCTTTCCCGTTCGGTTCGAGCCTGTCGAGAACTGTTCTCGAAAAGCTCGAACCGAACGGAGGGATTTTCAGGCCGGAAGTCCAGAAACTTTCCTGCAAAAGTGATTGGCTGTTGCATTGCAGCAAGGGGTGGCGTTTGATCGGCATATGCTCAAGGCCGCGCTGCACCACCTCACCGCCTATCGCTACAGCCGCCCGATCCGGCTCGGCCCGCAGGTCATCCGCCTCCGTCCCGCGCCGCACAGCCGGACCAAGGTGCCCAACTATGCGCTGAAGATCGAGCCATCGGGCCACTTCCTCAACTGGCAGCAGGATCCGCACGGCAACTGGCTGGCGCGGGTGGTTTTCCCCGATCCGGTCGATCATTTCTCGATCGAGGTCGACCTGCTCGCCGATCTCGACATCATCAATCCCTTCGACTTCTTCGTGGAGCCCTATGCGGAGGACTATCCCTTCGCCTATGACGAGCAGTTGAAGACCGACCTCGCCGCCTATTTCGATCTGGAGGATCAGGGGCCGCTGTTCGACGCGCTGGTCGCCGAATATGACGGCTATCAAAGCAGCACCGTCGATTTTCTGGTCGAGGTGAACCGGCGGCTGCAACAGCGGGTCGGCTATGTCATCCGCATGGAAACGGGCGTGCAAAGCCCGGAAGAGACGCTGGACATCGGCACGGGGTCGTGCCGCGATTCCGCCTGGCTGCTGGTGCAGTTGCTGAGGCGGCTGGGCTTCGCCGCGCGCTTCGTGTCGGGCTATTCGATCCAGCTGGTCGCCGACGTCGAGCCGCTGGAAGGGCCGAAGGGCGTGACGCAGGATGTGGTCGACCTTCATGCCTGGGCCGAAGCCTATGTGCCGGGTGCGGGCTGGGTGGCGCTGGACGCGACCAGCGGCATGTTCGCGGGCGAAGGGCATATCCCGCTCTGCGCGACGCCCCATTATCGCTCCGCCGCGCCGATCAGCGGCATGGCCGAGCCGGCCGAGGTCGATTTCCATTTCGCGATGGGCGTGTCGCGCATTGCCGAGGCGGTGCGGATCACCAAGCCCTTCACCGATGCGCGCTGGGATGCGGTGATGGCGCTGGGCGCGAAAGTGGATGCCGATCTGGACAATCAGGATGTGCGCCTGACCACCGGGGGCGAGCCGACCTTCGTCGCGGAGGATGGCGGCGATGCGGGCGAGTGGAATGGCGATGCGGTGGGACCGACCAAGGCGGGCTTTGCCGACCGTCTGATCCGCAAGCTGCGCACGGAGTTCGCCCCCGGTGGCCTGCTGCATCATGGGCAGGGCAAATGGTATCCGGGCGAGAGCCTGCCGCGCTGGGCCTATGCCGTCTATTGGCGGCAGGATGGCGTGCCGCTGTGGCGCGACGCCGACCTGATCGCCGATGACGAGGCGCCCGACGGCGCGCGGACGGTGACGGCGGCGGATGCGCAGGCTTTTCTGGGCGCGATGGCGGACAATATCGGATTTTCCGCCGACCATATCCATGCCGTCTATGAAGACCCGGCGGTGTGGGCGGTCAAGGAAGCCGAACTGCCGGTCAACACATCGCCCGAAACGCCGGAAATCAGCGACCCCGAAGCGCGGGCGCGGATGGTGCGGGCTTTCGAGCGTGGCCTCGACCAGCCGGTTGGCTATGTGCTGCCGGTGCAGCGCTGGCAGAGTCAGGTCGCCACGCCGCGCTGGCAGAGCGAGATCTGGCAATTGCGCCGGGGCAAGCTGTTCGCGGTGCCGGGGGATTCGGCGCTGGGATATCGCCTGCCGCTGGGATCGCTGCCGCATGTGCCGGAATCCGCCTATCCCTATATCCACCCGCGCGACACCAGCGAACCACGCGGGCCGCTGGGCGATTATCGCGCGCAGGTGAGCGAGGCGGCGACGCGCGAGGAGGTGCAGGCCCAAGCCATACCCCAACCGGTGCAGCGCGTCGGTGCGGTCGAGGGCGGCGCGGCGCCGCAGGAGCGGGTCGAGCAGGTGATGATCGAGGGGGCGGTGCGCACCGCGATCACGGTCGAGCCGCACGGCCATTATCTGTCGATCTTCCTGCCGCCGGTGCAAACGCTGGAAGATTATCTGGAACTGATCGCACAGGTCGAGGCGGTGGCGGACACGACGCGTATCCCGGTGCGGATCGAGGGCTATGCCCCGCCGACCGATCCGCGCCTCAATGTGTTGAAGGTTACGCCCGATCCCGGCGTGATCGAGGTCAATGTCCAGCCCGCCGCCAACTGGGACGAGACGGTGCGGATCACCGAGCGCCTCTATGCGCTGGCGCGCGAATGCGATCTGACCGCCGACAAGTTCATGGTCGACGGGCGATCGGTCGGCACCGGCGGGGGCAATCATATCGTGCTGGGCGGGCCGAGCCTGGAGGATTCGCCCTTCATCCGGCGGCCCGACCTGCTGAAGAGCTTCGTCCTCTACTGGCAGCGCCATCCTTCGCTGTCCTACCTTTTCTCCGGCCTCGTCATCGGGCCGACGAGCCAGGCGCCGCGCATCGACGAGGCACGGCATGACGGGCTCTATGAACTGGAGATCGCGCTGGCGCAGGTACCCGACCCGACGGCCGAGGGTGTGTACAGATTGCCGCCGCCCTGGCTGGTCGACCGGCTGTTCCGCAACCTGCTGGTCGACGTGACGGGCAATACCCATCGCACCGAAATCTGCATCGACAAGATGTTCTCGCCCGATGGCCCCACCGGACGGCTGGGCCTGCTGGAGTTTCGCGGGTTTGAAATGCCGCCCGAGGCGCGCATGAGCCTGGCGCAGCAATTGCTGATCCGGGCGCTCACGGCGTGGTTCTGGCGCCAGCCGCAGCAGGGCGGGCTGGTGCGCTGGGGCACGGCGCTGCATGATCGCTTCATGCTGCCGCACTTCGTCTGGGCCGATTTCCTGGAAGTGCTGGGCGACCTGAAAGGGGCGGGTTACGACTTCGATCCCAATTGGTTCGAGGCGCAGCGCCAGTTCCGTTTCCCTGTCCATGGGCAGGTGGATGCGGGCGGCGTGGGGCTGGAGCTCACCCATGCGCTGGAGCCGTGGAACGTGCTGGGCGAGACGGGCGCGATCGGCGGCACGGTGCGCTATGTCGACAGTTCGACCGAGCGGTTGCAGCTGCGCGCCACGGGCCTGATCGCGGGACGGCATGTCGTCACCTGCAACGGTCGCCGCGTGCCGATGACGGCGACAGCCGTGCCGGGTGAAGGCGTAGGCGGCGTGCGCTACAAGGCGTGGGCGCCGGCCAATTGCCTGCACCCCAATCTGCCGGTCAATGCGCCGCTGACCTTCGACATATTGGATAGCTGGAGCGGGCGGTCGCTGGGCGGATGCGTCTATCATGTCGCGCATCCGGGCGGGCGCAATTACGACACGCTGCCGATCAACGGCTATGAAGCGGAATCGCGGCGCAAGGCGCGCTTTCAAGATCATGGCCATACGCCGGGATCGGTCGACATGCCGCCCGCCGAACTGCCGGGCGAATTTCCGATGACGCTCGATTTGCGGTTCCAGCATCCGGTCGGGTAAGGATGTTCGGGTGGATACCGAAACCAGACTAGACTGGGCGGACGCCTATCTGGCGACCGCACCGACCGGCGACCTGTTCGCGGGCGCATCGCCCGATATGGCGGCACGCTGGCGGACGATGCTAGAGCGGCTGTCGGCGCAGGCCAAGGGCGATCCCGCGACACTGGCCGATCATGTCGGACGGCAGGCGGCGGATCTGGGCCTCGCCTTCCGCCTGACCGGCGACGAGCAGGAGCGCGCCTGGCCGCTGGGTCCGGTGCCGCTGCTGATCGACGCCAGGGAATGGAGCCATATCGAGGCGGGGCTGACCCAGCGCGCGCAATTGCTGGAGCGGGTGGTCGCCGACATCTATTCCACCCAGTCGCTGGTACGGGAAGGCAAGCTGCCCGCCAGCATCGTCACCGGCAGTCCCCATTATTGGCGGGTGGTGACGGGCACGCAGCCGCCGCACGGCCATTTCCTGCATTTCTACGCCGCCGACATCGGGCGCGGTCCGGGCGGCGAATGGCGCGTGCTGGCGGATCGGGTGCGGACCCCCGTGGGCGTCGGCTATGCGCTGGAGAACCGGCTGGCATTGTCGCGCGCGACCGGCGACCTGCTGGGCGCAATGAATACGCGGCGGCTGGCACCCTTCTTCGCCGACCTGCGCCGGGGGCTGGCGGCCGATTGCGCCCGGTCCGATCCGCGCATCGGGCTGCTGACGCCGGGCCGGTTCAACCAGAGCTATGCAGAACAGGCGCATCTGGCGCGCTATCTGGGCCTGATGCTGGTCGAGGGCGACGACCTGATCGTGTCGGACGGGCGATTGTTTGTGCGGACGATCCAGGGGCTGAAGCGGGTCGATGGGCTGTGGCGCTGGATGGACAGCCGCTTCCTCGATCCGCTGGCATTCGACAGCAAGTCGCGCATCGGCGTGCCCGACCTGTACGACGCCTGCGCGCGGGGCGGGGTGATGGTCAGTAACTGGCCGGGTGCAGGAGTGATCGAATCGCGCGCCTTCGCCGCCTTCCTGCCGCAACTGGCGCGGGCGGTGCTGGGGTCGGAGCTGATCCTGCCCAATATCGCGACATGGTGGTGCGGCCAGCCGCGCGAGCGCGCGCATGTCGAGGCGCAGATGGACAATCTCGTCGTCGGCTCAGCCTTCGATCAGGATGTGGCGGGCCTGTCGGACGCGCATTTCACGCCGGGCGCGTCGCTCGATGCCGCGCGGCGCGCGGCGTTGAAGGAGGCCATGGCGCGGCGGCCGATGGACTATGTCGGTCAGGAACTGGTGAAGCTGTCCACCACGCCGGCGGTGATCGACGGGAAACTGACCCCCCTGCCCTTCACCCTGCGCATCTTCGTGGCGCGCGACGGGGCGGGCCAGTGGCGGGTGATGCCGGGCGCCTTTGCGCGGCTGGCAGGGCATGGCGATATTCGCGCGGCGCTGATGGGCAGGGGCGACATGTCGGCGGACATGTGCGTGATCGACAGCAGCCCGGTGCCGCCCGACAGCCTGCTGGGCGGCGGGGCGCCGGCGATCCGGCGGATCGGCGGGATGCTGCCGGCCAAGGCGGCGGACAATCTCTTCTGGCTGGGCCGCTATATCGAGCGGGCGGAAATGACGCTGCGGCTGATCCGCGCCATTGCCGGCGGGTCGATCGAGGCGGACCTTGGCCCATCGCTCGCCAGCCCCACCGTGGCGCGACTGGTCGGGCAGCTTGCCGCATGGGGCGCGGTGCCAGCCAACTCCGGATCAGTCGGCGCGGCGGTCGGCCCGCTGTGCGCCACGGCGCTGGGCGATGCTCGGCAACCGGGCAGCGTTCGGGCGCTGATGCGCGTGGTCGCCAATATCGGCGAAGGCCTGCGCGACCGGCTGGCGAGCGATTTCTGGCGGCTGGTGCGCCTGCCCCTGCCGGCCTTCGACGGGGCGGTGACGGAAACGCTGCTCGACGCATCGTCGCGCATGATCGAGCGGATTTCGGCACTGGCGGGCCTCGCGGCCGAGAATATGGGGCGCGGTGACGGCTGGCGCTTCCATGACATGGGGCGGCGGATGGAGCGGGCGGTGAATGGCTGTCGCCTGATCAGCCTGTTCGGCGGGGACGGTGCGTCGGACGACGACTTGACCGTGCTGCTGGACCTGATGGACAGCCAGATCAGCTATCGCACCCGCTATCTGGCCGGACCGGCGCTGCCGCCGGTGCGTGACCTGCTGGCGCTGGAGCCGATCAATCCGCGCGCCATCGTCTATCAGGCAATGCGCATGGCCGAGCATGTCGCGGCGCTGCCGACGCTACGCGCGGACGGGATGCCGGAGGAGCCGCGGCGGCTGGCCGATGCACTGGTGGCGCGGCTGGCGCCGCTGACGGGCGATATGATGACCATGGCGGAGATCAGCGAGGCGGAAAGCCGGCTGTTCGCCCTGTCCGACGCGATCGGGCAGCGTTATTTCCTTCAGGTCCACAAGACGCACGATGCGGATATCCTGTCATGATCTACCATGTCCGGCATCGCACCCTGATCCACTATGCCGCGCCGGTGCGGCTGGCGCGCTTCAACCTGCGGCTGAAGCCCGCGCCCTGGCCGGGGCAATGGACATCCGATTATGCGCTGGAAGTGGAGCCGAAGCCGACCATCATCGAATCGCGCCCCGGCGGCTGGCCCGTCCATGTCGCGCGGCTGGTGATCGAAAGCCCGATCCGGCAACTCGCCATCGAAACCCGGTTCCGCATGGGGGTGCAGGGCGGCGCGATCGAGCCGCAGCACGATGATCCGACGATCGGCGCAGTGGCGCAGGCGGCGCTTGTGGATCGGGAGATGGGACCGGCCGCGCCCGCCCATTATCTCTATGCTTCGGCGCGCACGCCGATGCTGGCGGCGATCGGCGATTGGGTCGGCGCGGCGCTGGCCCCCGGCCGCCAGATCGTCGGCACCGCGCTGGAACTGGCGCTGCGGATAAAGGCCGAGTTCGCTTATCAGCCGGGCGTCACCGATGCGGGGACGCCGGTGGCCGACGCCTTTGCCGCGCGGCATGGGGTCTGTCAGGATTTCGCCCATGTGATGGTGGTCGCGCTGCGGCTGGCGGGGCTACCCGCCGCCTATGTCAGCGGCTATCTGCGCACGTTGCCGCCGCCGGGGATGCCCCGGCTGGTGGGGGCCGACGCGATGCACGCCTGGGTGATGCTGTGGTGCGGGCCGACGCGGGGGTGGATCGGCTTTGACCCCACCAATGGCTGCATCACCGGCGACGGGCATCTGTTCGTGGCGATGGGGCGCGACTATGCCGACGTCGCGCCGATGGACGGGCTGTTCGTCGGCGGCGCTGGCCAGAGCCTGTCGGTGATGGTCGATGTCGCGCGGGAAGAAGAAAAGGAAGTCGCATGATCGCCGCCGTCATCCTGGTCCTTGCGGGCCTTTACTGCCTGGCGCGCGGCGTCATGGATTTGCGAGCGAAGCGCTGGGTCTGGGGGGCGCTGGGCATCGCGGCGGGGATCGCGATCATGGCCGCGCCGATTCCGACGCAGGTGCAGGTGGAGGTGCCGGCGGCGGGATAAGCGGAGGGAGCTGGCAGTCTGGCGCCAAACTCACTGAATGCAGGCGAGACGCTGGTGTCGCCCCATTCCGCGCCCAGGAAACCGAAACATAAGATCGGCGACGCCGTGCGAACGCATTGCCCGTTATCTTGGGTATGCGAAAAGTAGACTGCGCTTCACGCTTACCGGTCCCTAATCCGGGATGGGAGCCGCAAGGATATTCATTCGTGCCTGTCCGGCTCGGTCGAACCGGGGTGGTAAAAAGGCGCGTGTGCGGGGAGGTAAGCGGCCGTCAGCAAGTGTGAACCGCTTCATCCCGTCATTCATTGATTTTTGGCCAGACGTGGATAATTGTCCATCGCGTACGCCATTGAAGGAATTTCCATGCCTGTTTCCCGCGAAGCGACTGCTTGGGCGATGCAATTGTTACTGGATCAACAACCCGATGAAACGTTGGTCGATCTCCATAGCAACGGGTACAATTCGCTCGAGGAACTGCGCACAACATTTCTGCAAACGGATGAAGCAAAAAAGCTATTCCAGACAGCCAATGGCGCGCAATGGGGCGATGGCCGCATCCAGAAGGGCGATGGCTACACTATTCCCCCGTTTCTGCTGCGTCGGCCCGCTCATGAGAATGTCCCGTGGCAGTTCGCCGAGCCGTCCATTGAAAATCCTGTGACACAGCTATGCACGTCCGAACAGATGCAGACCCAGCATTACAAGGACATATGCACTCGCCTGGAACTCGACCCGGCGGTCGTTCACAGGAAAATATGGGAATTCGTCTACATTGTTTCCGCTTTGGAAGCACGCGGGATGCTGGCACCAGGACGCCGCGGGCTAGGCTTTGGCACCGGACAGGAACCTTTGCCATCGGTGTTTGCCCAGGCTGGTGTGCAGGTGACTGCGACCGATGCGCCCGCAGATCTGGATTTCAGCGCAGCTTGGGAAAAATCGGCACAATGGTCAAACGGGCTGGACAGTCTCTGGCGTCCAGCGATCGTTGATCGGGAGGTGTTTTTCGATCGGGTTCAGTTTCGCCCCGCCGATATGAACAACATTCCCACCGATCTGAAGGATTTCGACTTTTGCTGGTCGGCCTGTTGCTTCGAACATCTGGGATCTATCCGAATGGGCCTTGATTTTCTGCACAACAGCCTTGCGACGTTGAAGCCGGGCGGCGTTTCTGTCCAGACGACCGAATTCAATCTGGGATCAGACACAGATACGCTTGATGTTCCTGGCTTGGCCGTTTTCCTCAAACGCGACATCGAGCAGGTCATGCATGAACTGATCGAAGAGGGACATAGCGTCGAGCCGCTCAATACATGGCCGGGCGCGCTGCCCGTCGATGAGCATATCGACCTGCCTCCCTATAGCGAGCCGCATCTAAAACTGCTGTTGGCAGGCCAACTGACGACGTCGATCGGATTGATCATTACGAAAAAGATGTAACTATAGTCTGAGTGACTGGTTGATGTCCCGTCTGGCGACGGCGATCAGGCGAGGCTCTTTGAAGGCCTGAGTTATTCGCGCGATCGACCGTCCGCCTCATAGGGCAAGGTACATTCAACCAAAAACGAACGGGGTGGGAATATGGCCGCTTATTGTCACCCCACCCGCTCGAACATCAACGGCATCCCCGTCCTTGGGCGGATGGTGAGGCGGCTGATGGGTTCGGGCTTGAAGCCGGCGGGGACGGTCAGGCGGTAGCGGCGGATGACCGACGCAATCACCGTCATCACCTCCTGCTGGGCGAAGCCCGCGCCGACGCAGACGCGCGGGCCGCGCCCGAAGGGGAACCATGCCTGTTTCGCCATGTCGGCATTGGCCGGATCGTCGAACCGGTCTGGGTCGAAGGCATGGGGGCAGGCCCAGTTGTCCTTGTTGCGCTGGGTCAGCCAGGGGGCGACGACCAGCATCGCGCCGGCCTCCAACTGCTTGTCGCGCATCGGCATCGGGCAGGTAACTTCGCGCGGGAAGAAGGAGACGGGCGGATAGAGGCGCAGCGTTTCCCTGAAGATGTTGCGGACCTGGCCCATGTCCTTGAGCATCGCGCCGGTGAGCGCTTCTTCGCCCGCGATGCCCGCCACTTCGGCGCGGACGCGGTCCTGGATATGGGCGCATTCGGCGAGCATGTAGAGCGCCCAGGTCATGGTGCTGGCGGACGTTTCATGCCCGGCGAGGAAGATGGTCGACACCTGCTCCATCACCTGTTCGCAGGTGAAATGGATGCCGGTTTGCGGATGCTTCACCTCGATCAGCGACTGGAGGATGTCGCGCTGCTGCGTTTCGCCGCGTGCGTGGAAGGCTTCGTAGCGGGCCTCCACGATCGGGCGGAAGACGTCGTGGATGGCGCGCGCGGGTGTCTTCGACCGCTTTTCGAACCAGCCGGCGGGCAGGCCGTAGAGGCGCAGCATCGACGCGCTGTGGGCCAGCCGCTGGAACTTGCCGAAGGCGGTGTGGATGATGTTTGAGCGTTCCGCATCCAGCGTCTGGCTGAACAGGGTGCGGAAGATGATGTCGGCCGCGACATGGGTCATCATCGGGTCGATATCGACGGGCTTGCCCCGGTCGGCCGCGTCGAGGCGGGCGAGCAGATCGTCGGCGGCCGCAACCATCAGCGGCATGGAGCGGCCGAGCGCGGTATGGGCGAAGGCCGGGTTCACCATCGCGCGCTGGCTTTCCCAATCCTCGCCATTGGCGGAAAAGACCGAATTGCCGATCAGCGGATCGAGGTTGCGGACCAGTTCGCTATGCTTGGGATAAGCGGTGCCGCCGCGCAATATCTGGTCCACGAGGCTGAGTTCGTTGGCGATGTACATGGTGCGGCTGGGCAGGCGGATCTCGCCCATCTTCATCGTGTAGCTCTTGTCGAACAGCACATGGATCCAGCTGTGCCAGCCGCTGAGGAACCGCTTGAGCAGGCCGCGCTTCGTTCTGGGCGGCTGAGGATAGGGTGGCGTGAAAAGATCGGTCACGGGATCGTCCTGAAGGCGGCGACGGCGTCGTCCACGGTGCGGCGGCCTGCGGTCAGGCTGATGAAGTCGAGCGGGGACAGGCGGTCGCCCACGCGCAGATAGTCGAAATGCGCCTCATATTTGTTCGACCAGCCGCCATGATAATTTTCGGCCAAGTAGAAGAGGTGGAAGCGCGGCGACAGCATGTCGACGCGGGCGGCATGGTAATCCGCGACAAGCCCGAACGGATTGACGTTGTAATAGGCCGCGCCATCGGGTGGCGAGCTGATATCGACATAGCGGAAAGCCTTGTCGGCGAGTGCGCGCAGATCGTCATGATACCAGGCCGCGTCGCGGCGCAGGCCGATAACCGGCACCACCTGCCCCAGCCCCAGCATCACGAAATGGTCGGGCAGGCTTCCGCCGCGCAGGGCGATGAGGCGGCGCATCAGGCGCATGCCAAGGATCGTGCCGGCGCTGTGGGTGACGAGTTGCACCTCGTCCCAGTCGCCGTCCAGTTCCTGCGCGATGCGGGCGGCGAACTGGTCGAGCCGTTCATCCAGCGCATCGCCCGGCCCCTCCGCCGCCAAGGAGCCATGATAGGTCATGAACCGCAGCAGCCAGGGTACGACCAGCTTGGCGAGGATGCGCCCCGACAGCAGCGCGCTGATCGCGATGCCGATGACCGCTCCCGCCCAGAAAGGCAGCAGCAGCGACAGGAGCAGCGCGGGCACCAGCGCGAGCAGCAGCGGGATCAGCATCGCGAGCAGCGGCGGATAGAGGATGGTGATGACCGGCCCCTTGCGCAGGCGGCGCATGCGCAGGAAATCCATCTTCAGGGCGTGCCCCGCATAGGCGCGGGCCGCGCGCAGGGCGAGGCTGAGCGGATTGCGGATCCAGACCTTGCCGACCAGATCCTCCCAGCGGAGATATTCATAGTCGGTTTCGACCCCGGCCTCGGCGTTATCCACAGTCCAGCGCGCGGATACGGCCGGGCCTGCCGCGCCCGCCTGCCGGCCGCCCACGGTCAGGGGTTGCCCGGTCAGCGCCCCATGGCGCGCCGCCTGCTCGCGGTAGAGCTGATGGTAGAAACGAACGCCGCGTGGGTCGAAACCGCCAAGATAGAAGACTTTGCGCTTGAACTTTTCCAACACCGCCGCCCTAATCACGCGCATGAGCACGCCCGAACGCGATTACTGCTATTTCATTGACCACCGCAAATACAACCGCAATGTCGGCTGCCGCAAACATGATAATATGTACGGCATCAACGGCGGCGGCAGCGAGCGCGACCGGTGGCGCGCGGACATGGCCTTCTACCGCCATATGAGGGCCAATGGCGATCCGATGGCGCTGCCGTCGTTGCTTGCCTGCCTGGCGTTCGGCTGGTTCTGCTGGAATTATCACCCCGGCAAGGGACTGTGGCGCGGACAATTGTTGCGCCGCTTCGCCAAAGCGCCCAAGTGAGCGGCATGACAGACGCCAAGCATGTAGAGGTCGGCCCGGTCACGATCGGGAACGACCTGCCCTTCGTCCTGATTTCCGGCCCCTGCCAGATCGAGAGCCGCAACCATGCGCTGTTCATGGCCGACGCGCTGGCGAAGGCCGCATCGAGCGCTGGCGTGCCCTTCATCTTCAAGAGCAGTTTCGACAAGGCGAACCGCACGTCGGTGTCGGGCAAGCGCGGCGTTGGCATCGATGCGGGGCTGGCGATCCTGGCTGAGGTGAAAGCGACATTGGGCTGCCCGGTGCTGACTGACATTCATGGACCGGAGCAGGTGGAAGCGGCGGCGCAGGCCGTGGATATCCTCCAGATTCCTGCCTTTCTCTGCCGCCAGACCGACCTGCTGGTCGCGGCGGGCAGGACCGGCGCGGTCATCAACGTCAAGAAGGGCCAGTTTCTCGCCCCCTGGGACATGGCGGCGGTGGCGCAGAAGGTCGCGTCGACTGGAAACGAGCGCATCCTGCTGACCGAGCGTGGCGCAAGTTTCGGCTACAACACCCTGGTCAGCGACATGCGGGCGCTGCCGACGATGGCGCAGACCGGCTATCCGGTGGTGTTCGATGCGACCCATTCGGTGCAGCAGCCCGGCGGGCTTGGCACCGCGTCGGGCGGCCAGCGCGAATTCGCGCCGGTGCTGGCGCGCAGCGCGGTCGCGGCCGGGGTCGCGGCGATCTTTGCCGAAGCCCATGACGATCCCGACAATGCGCCGTCCGATGGTCCGGTGATGCTGCCGCTGCAATGGGTCGCGCCGATGCTCAAAACGCTGCGCGCGATCGATCAGGTGGTGAAGAACTGATCAGATAACGCGCTCCTGCGAAAGCAGGAGCCCAGGATGCAGGGCATATCGTTCGACTCTGGGCTCCTGCTTTCGCAGGAGCCCCGTCTGTGATTACGGTCGCGCCTGCCCTGTGCCGCGCACGATCCATTTATAGGTCGTCAACCCTTCCAGAGCCACCGGGCCACGGGCGTGGAGGCGGCCGGTGGAGATGCCGATTTCCGCGCCCAGCCCGAATTCGCCACCATCGGCGAATTGGGTGGAGGCGTTCCACATCACGATCGCGCTGTCGACGGCATTGAGGAAATGTTCGGCCCTGGCCGCGTCCTCGGTGATGATCGCGTCGGTGTGGTGGCTGGCATGGGCAGCGATATGGGCAATCGCGTCGTCCACGCCACCGACCAGACGGGCCGAGACGATGGCGTCGAGATATTCGGTGTCCCAATCCTCGTCGGAAGCCGGCTTCACGCGGTTGTTCATCGCCTGCACCGCTTCGTCGCCGCGCACTTCGCATTGGGCGTCGAGCAGCGCCTGCACCAGCGCGGGCGCCTCCGGATAGGCGCGATCGATCAGGACCGTCTCGGTCGATCCGCAGATGCCGGTGCGGCGCATCTTGGCATTGACCACCAGACTCTGCGCCATGGCGGGATCGGCCGCGCCGTCGACATAGCTGTGGTTGATGCCGTCGAGATGGGCGAGCACGGGGACGCGCGCTTCTTCCTGCACGCGTGCGACCAGGCTCTTGCCGCCGCGCGGGACGATCAGGTCGACGAACTCGGACGCCTTGAGCAGCGCGCCCACGGCCGCGCGATCGGTGGTGGGGACGAGCTGCACCACTTCGGCGGGCAGGCCGGCGGCGACGATGCCCTCCACCATGGCGGCGTGGATAGCGCGGTTGCTTTCCTTCGCCTCGCTGCCGCCGCGCAGGATCACGGCATTGCCGGCGCGCAGGCAGAGAGCCGCCGCGTCGGCGGTCACGTTGGGGCGGCTTTCATAGATGATGCCGATGACGCCGAGCGGCACGCGCACGCGCGACAGTTCCAGCCCGTTGGGCCGGACCTGCTTGTCGATGACGCTGCCCAGCGGATTGGCGAGGCTGGCGACCTGCTCCACGCCGGCGGCGGCGCCCGCGATCCGGTCCTCGTCCAGCTTCAGCCGGTCGAGCATGGCGGGCGACAGACCGTTCGCAGCGGCATTTTCCATGTCGCGGGCATTGGCGGCGATGATCGCCGGTGCCTGATCCCGGAGCGCCTGCGCGGCACGGCGCAGGGCGTCAGCCTTTTGCGCGTCGCTGGCCTGCGCGATCAGCGCGGAGGCGCGACGGGCACGCGCGCCAAGCATCGCGATCAGCATTTCGGGAGTCTGGGTCAGGTCGTTCATCAAAGGTCTCGCCATCCAATCGGGCGGCGGCTTAGCATGAAAGCGGGGGAAGCCAAAGGGCGCAGACAAACGCCCTTTGTGCCGACGGCCGAACCATGGGTCGCATATGATCCGGCCGCCAGCTGGCAGGCGATGCTGCCATATCCATCGGTAGACGAAAGCGCCGCGCCGCACATACCCCAGTCGGGGTAGGGTAAAAAAATTCT
The DNA here is from genome assembly GCF_035511395.1 of Sphingobium sp. Lineage (GTDB taxonomy): Bacteria > Pseudomonadota > Alphaproteobacteria > Sphingomonadales > Sphingomonadaceae > Sphingobium. Next base: position 27,507 of record NZ_DATKFP010000350.1, on the reverse strand, counting down.
GACCGGATATCCTTGATTTGGGTTAACCCTACCCCCGTCCGAAGGGACGAGATCAATGGCTGAGGAGGCCAATCAGCCGGACCAGTTGAGATTCGCGGTTGCAGCCGGTTTTTTCGTAGACGCTGCGCAGCTGAACCTTGAGCGTTTCCACGGAGACGCCGCGCGCCGCCGCGATTTCGGGCCTCGTCTGGCCCGACGCCAGCCGGATCGCGATGTCCGCCTCCGCCGGTGTCAGGCGGAAGCTGCGCATCAGCAGTTGCACATGCCGGTCGGTGGGGGCGCCGACCCGCGCGATCGCGATCGCGCGCGGGGCGAAGGGCAGCGACCAGAGGCGTACCGGCAGGGGATGAAATTCCAGCATGATGGCGACTCCGCCATCCTCATCCGCCAGCGGAACCGGATCGGCCGGCTGGTCGGGCCGTTCGAGGACGCTGCGCACCGACCGCAGCATGGCGCGACTTTCGTCCGTCCGGTCGCTGGCAAGCCAGCCGTCGACGATGCGGATGCGGCTGGAGGAGAGCAGCGCTTCCGCGCGCGGGGTCGTGCCGCCGATGCGGCCGGTGGCATCGAGCAGCCAACAGGCGCGATCCATCGATTCAAAAGTGCCCGACAACAGGGCGAAGCCTTGCTGCTCGACCGCTCTTTGCAGGCGCACGGCCATGCGGGCATGGCCGGCGATGGCGGCGAAGATGTCCCGCTCTTCTTCAAGGGTGCGGCCGTCCTTGCTGTCGCGCAACAGGGCGAGGCCGATCATCGATGTGCTATCGCCCACCAGCTTGGTCTGGCAGCCGTCGAAAATGTCGAAGTCGGAACAGAGGTCGAGATAGTCATCGGCGCGCAGGCCTTTACGGGCAATGTCGTAGTGCGCCTCATGCACGATGTCGGGTCGTCCGGGGAGCCGATCGGCAGCGACGCGAAAATTGAGGTCCGGCGCGTTCTGGTCGATGGAAGCCGTCCGCCTGACGATGCTCTCGTCAATGTCGCTGATCCAGTTGAAGGAGGTCGCCCCCGGCCCGAAGCCGATCATCTGCCCATGGCGCGACCCGGTGGCGCGCGCCATGGCCTGGATCGCATCGCCCCATAGATGCGGTTCCAGCGCGGCGGACAGGAACATGTCCGCCCACGCGTCATTCTTCATGGCCAATGATGCCATCGCCGTTTCCCCTGCCCCCATCCACCGCTCGTGCAAGCGCGAGGCCGAGTCAATCGGAGAGCGGGATCAGTGGCGAGAATCGACCATAAGGCTGATCTGGATCAGGAAATCAGGCCGCCTGGGCGAGAATATCTTCCTTCACCGCGCGCACTGTGCGGCAGGGCGGGATGTTGCGCCATTCGAGTCGATCGCTGACGTCGCCGAACACCGGGTCGACCAGACGACGGACATAGCGGGAATATTGATAGATCAGGAACTCGCCGCCCGGCCGCAGGGCAGTGCGGGTTTCGGCGCAGATCGCTTCGCCGACGCCAGCGGGCAAGGTCGAGAAGGGGATGCCCGACAGGACATAGTCAGCCTGACGATGGCCCGCTTCCCGCACGAAGCGGCGTACGTCGGCAGCCGAGCCATGAACGACACGCAGGCGCGGATCGTCGATCCGGGCTTCGAGCCAGGCGACGAAATCGAGATTGAGGTCGATCGCCAGCAACGTCGCGTCGGGATGGAGCCGGTCCAGGATCGAGTTGGTGAAGGTGCCGACACCCGGTCCATATTCCACGAACAGGCGGGTGCGGTGCCAGTCGACCTGATCCAGCATCGCATCCACCAGCGTCTGCGACGAGGGGATGATCGAGCCGATCATGCCCGGATGCTTCAGGAATTGACGGAAGAACATGCCCCACTGGCTGAGGAAGGAAGCGCCACCGGCGCGCGTCGAAACTATTTTCTTCTTATCTTTGAAGGGAGTGGAGGCCATTAATTTCCGCCTGTGTGACTGTCCGGTTCGGCGTCGCAAAATTGCCGCTCGCTGGCAAGCGGCTTTGCGCACCATGTGCCGGAAACGCGCGGGCGACAGATGGGTTCAATCCACCGACCACACGCTTCGGATCAGTCGCGCTTGCGCAGCATGCCGGGCGACACGAAGCCGATCGGATCGACCTGCAAGGCGCTCTGCTTCAACGTGGCCTGAATCTGCTCATATTCACGCTCCATCTCCGGCGTGACCGAAGCACGGGTTTCCTCCAGCGCCGCCTCGAAATGGGCCATGGTCACGGCTTCGACCCGGAGCGACTGGCGCAGCGCGAGCAGGCCGGCGCGACGCGACAGATCTTCGAGGTCCGCGCCGGTGAAGCGCTCGGTCCGTTCAGCCAGCACGTCCAGATCGACATCGTCGGCAAGCGGCATCTTCTTGGTGTGGATCGTCAGGATGCGCCTGCGCCCGGCCTGGTCGGGGACGGGCACGTAGATCAGCTCATCGAAGCGTCCGGGCCGCAACAGCGCGGGATCGACCAGCGTCGGCCGGTTGGTCGCGCCGATCACCACCACCGATTGCAGTTCCTCCAGCCCGTCCATCTCGGCAAGGATGGTGTTGACTACCCGTTCCGTCACCGCCGGCTCACCCAGCCCGCCGCCGCGCGCAGGGACTAGGCTGTCCAGTTCGTCGATGAAGATGACCGTTGGCGCCACCTGCCGCGCGCGGGCGAAGAGACGGGCGATCTGCTGCTCGCTCTCGCCATACCATTTGGACAGGAGGTCGCTCGACTTGGTGGCGATGAAATTGGCCTGCGCCTCGCGCGCGACGGCCTTCGCCAGCAGGGTCTTGCCGGTGCCGGGCGGGCCGTAGAGCAGGAAGCCCTTGGCCGGGCGGATGCCTATGCGGCGAAAGGCCTCCGGATCCTTGAGCGGCAGTTCGACGCCTTCCTTGAGGCGCATCTGCGCATCGTCCAGGCCACCGATATCGGACCAGCCGATATTGGGCGCCTGCACCATCACTTCACGCATGGCCGAAGGCTGGACGCGCTTGATCGCGGCCATGAAATCCTCCCGCGTGACGGAGAGTTCCTCCAGCACGTCGGGCGGGATCGTCCCTTCCTCCAGATTGAGGCGCGGCATGAAGCGGCGCACTGCCTCGATCGCCGCCTCACGGGTGAGGGCGGCAAGGTCGGCACCGACGAAGCCATAGGTCATGCGCGCCAGTTCGGCGAGGTCGACCCGGTCGCCGAGCGGCATGCCGCGGGTATGGATGCCGAGGATTTCGCGCCGGCCGCGATCGTCCGGCACGCCGACGACGATCTCGCGATCGAAGCGGCCCGGACGACGCAGCGCCTCGTCGATCGCCTCCGGCCGGTTGGTCGCGGCGATGACGACAAGGTTGGTGCGCGGCTCCAGCCCGTCCATCAGCGTCAGCAACTGGGCGACCAGGCGCTTTTCCGTTTCGCCGGTCACATTGCCGCGCTTGGGCGCGATCGAGTCGATCTCATCGATGAAGAGGATCGAGGGCGCGGCCTTGGCGGCCTCCTCGAAAATCTCGCGCAGCTTCTTTTCCGACTCGCCATAGGCCGACCCCATGATCTCCGGCCCGTTGATCAGGAAAAATTCGGCTTCCGATTCATTGGCGACAGCACGGGCGAGCCGGGTCTTGCCGGTCCCCGGCGGGCCGTGGAGCAGCACGCCCTTGGGCGGGTCGACGCCGAGGCGTTCGAACAGTTCGGGATAGCGGAGCGGCAACTCCACCATTTCTCGCAGCTGGTCGATCGTGTCGGCCATGCCGCCGACATCGTCATAGGTGACGTCGGCGCGACGCGCCTCGCGCGGTTCCTCGAATTCGGCGCGCAGTTCGACCTCGGTCTCGGCATCGATATGGACGATGCCCTTGGGCACGGTAGACACGACGATCAGGCGGATTTCCTGGAGCGCGTAAGCGGGCGCGGCCAGCATCTGGCGCAGCTGCGGCGGCATGTCGCCAGGGGGCACCTGTTGTTGCCCGGCCGTTGCTACAACGTCGCCCGACGTCAGTGGCCGTTGGAAGAAGACGCGTTTCAGCGCGTCGGGATTACCCTGTAACCGCAGATTGTTTTGTGCAGGTGCGAACACCACACGTTGCGCCGCACGCGTCTCCACTTTCGCGATCTGAACGAAGTCGCCGGAACCGACGCCGGCATTGGCGCGCTGCAAACCGTCGAGGCGGAGCACATCCAGCCCCTCATCTTCCTTATATGGGCGCACGACGCGCGCGGGGGTCGGCCGCTTGCCGATGATCTCCACCACATCACCTTCGCTGAGCTGAAGTTCGGCCATCACCGACAGCGGCAGCCGCGCCAGACCGCGCCCTGCATCCTCCGGCCGCGCATTGGCGACCTGAATCCTACGACCTGTTCTTTCCTGATCGTCCACGAGCCATCCCCGTCCTTGTCGTTCGCGTAACGAGATAGGAAACGCGATCACGTTCGGAAAGAGCCACCGTCACGATGAGGCGGGACAAAAAAAGGGCCGGCCCGAAGGCCAGCCCTGAAAGTTTTTAGGAGAGGATGCCTGAAAGGCCCGTTTTATGTGCGCTGCCGCACAAGTTTTTGCAAGTGCGAAATAATTCGATAGGTTGCAAAAATTGCACCTTGCCATTTCTGGCTTTTTCCTGATGATTGCGGAGAGGATGCTTGGAACCGAGATGCGCGCCGTTCGATAAAGACAATTGACGCGGCGCAGCGGATCGGCTTCGGACTTTTGATATTATGCGCAGATTGCCGCCCCTTACGGCCCTGGAGGCCTTTGTTCAGGTTGCGCGCCTTGGCTCTGTCAAGGCCGCCGCCGAAGAACTCGCCTTGTCGACGCCGGCACTCAGCCGCCGCGTGCAGGCGCTGGAGCGATTCATCGGTCGCCCTCTGTTCGATCGCAAGCATCAGGCACTGGAAATCAATGTCGACGGGCAGCGCCTTCTCGACGATATCGCACCGGCGCTCGATTCCCTGAGTCAGGCGCTGGAAAATATCCAGAGCGGCGGGAACCAACTGCGGTTGCGGCTGGCGGTGATGCCTCTGTTCGCGACCCAGCGACTCTTCCCCCATCTGGGGCGGCTGCGGCAACAGCATCCGCAACTCCATATCGATATCGAAACGACACCCCACGCCGTTGCGCGCCTCGGCGAAGGGTTGGACGCGGCGATCGTGCTGATGGCCAAGGACATCGATTCGGCGCTCTATGCGCATGAGCTGGATCATGAGGAAGTCTATCTGATCGGCCGGCGCCAGTTGCTCGAAGGGCCACATGCGCTCAAGTCGCCCGAGGAACTGGCGCAGCAGACCATTTTGCTCCATCGCGACATGGCCCTGTCGTTCGACGCGTGGAAAGACGCGGCCGGCCTGCCGGACCTGCAACCGCTTGCCATCGACAATTATGATTCGGGCCAGCTGATGCTGGAGGCGGCGGCGCAGGGGCTGGGCGTGGCGGTGATGCACACCAGCCATTTCGAACAGGCGAACGATCCACGGCTGGTGCGGCTGTTCCCGATCCATGTCGAAAGCCCCTATCGCTATTTCTTCGTCTGCCGCCCACGGGCGTTGCAAACGCGAGCGGTGCGCATCTTCCGCGACTGGCTGATCGCGGCCGACATATGAAGCCAGGGGCGCCCATGATTCTTTGTGGGCGCGCCCTTAACCTTGTTTCGCCAGCGTCGTTTTAGCGGGCATGACAGGGGCAACAACTTCATCCGCAAGTCAGCAACATGGACTGACCGACCGTCTGGCGCGCTGGGCCAAGGGACTGTCGGGCAAGTCCGACGAGGACCAGGAGGCCGAGATCGAGCAGCGACCGCGCACAGGCGGTGCTGCCAACCGGGAAGTCAATCGCCGCCGTCAGCTCTATGCCGATATCGGCGATTTCCTCTTTGCCCACGACCTGGACCTGACGCCGATCAATTTCAGCGTCGCGCTGGATTATCTGACCGGCGCCAATATCGGCATCGAGAAGGCCGTCCGCGCGGTGATGATGGAGCGCGGGACAATCACCAACGGCTTCATCGAAGCGATTGCGGCCGAGCAGCGCGCCGACGAAGTCACCCCCGAATCCCTGTCGTCGATGCTGGACAAGGTCGAGGAGAATCTGGATCAGGTCACTGGCCTGATGCATGAATCGCGCAATTCGGCGAAGGATTATGGCGCCGCCCTTCAGGAACAGGCCAAGGATCTGGCCGCCGGCGGCGACAGCGAATCCATATTGTCCCGCCTGGTCGGGTTGACCCGTTCGATGGTGGAAAAGACGCGGCAGGTGGAAGGCCAGCTGCGCGAGAACCAGAAACAGACACAGGCGCTGAAATCCAGCCTGGAAAGCGCCCGCCGCGCCGCCGAGCATGATCATCTCACCGGCCTGCCCAACCGTCGCGCCTTCGAGAGCGTGCTGCGCGACGAGCTGGCGCTGGCGCAGGAGCAGCAGGAGCCGCTGTCGGTCGCCTTCTGCGACATCGATCATTTCAAGATCATCAACGACACGCATGGCCATGATACCGGCGACCGGGTGCTGAAGTTCGTCGCCGGATTGCTGTCCAAGGTGTCGGACGATCATTGTCATGTCGCACGCCATGGCGGCGAGGAGTTCGTGATGCTGTTCCGCGGCAAGACGGCAGCGGAAACCTGCGAGGCGGTGGACGGCGTGCGCGAGGATCTGGCCAATCGCAGCCTGGTCAACCGCAGCAATGGCGAGCGGATGGAGCGGGTGAGCTTTTCCGCCGGCGTCGCCAATGTGCTGGCCTATGAAGACCCGCGCGCGGCGCTCAAGGCCGCGGACCGGGCGCTCTATCTGGCCAAGGAACATGGCCGCAATCGTGTCTATCTGGCGGCGGAGACGGATTGATGATGGGGTAGAAAGCCCTACCCCAGCCCCTCCCGCGAGGGGAGGGACTGACCCTTAGAAATCCGGCTTTTCATAATGCGGCGGGGGCGTGATCACTTCCATCCGTTCCGACAGCAGCGGCCGGAAGGACGGGCGCGACTTGAAGCCCGCATACCAGCGCTTCACCGGCTCGTGCCCGGCCCAGTCGATGCCGCCCAGATAGTCCGCCACCGACAGATGTGCCGCCGCCGCGATGTCGGCAAGGCTGAGGGTGCCCCCCGCCATCCAGCTGCGATGGTCGAGCAGATAATCCATATAGTCCATATGGACGTTGGCGCGCTTCATCGCCTCCCGCAGGACGCGCGCGTCGGGCGATGCACGCTCGACCAGCCGCTTCTTCATCCTCTCGTGCAGCAGGGGGCCGACGACATCGCCGTAGAAATTCTGGTCGAAGAAGGCGGTCAGCCGCCGCACTTCAGCCCGGCCCGCGGCCGTGCCGGAGATGAGCGGGAACTTCTCCACCGTCTCCTCGAAATATTCGCACATCGCCTGGCTGTCGATCAGGGTGATGCCGCGTCCCTCATCCACCATCACCGGCGTCGTGCCGGCGGGGTTCAGGTCGAGAAACTCGTCGCGCATCGCCCAGGGGGATTCGCGCACCAGATCATAGCCGATCCCCTTCTCGCCCAGCAGCAGCCGGACCTTGCGGGAAAAGGGGCAAAGCGGGAATTGATAAAGGAGCCACATAGATGAGTCGTGTTAGGCGCGACCACGTAAAGGGGAAAGCGGCAAATTGCGGAAATGAGACGCACGGGCTTCGGCGATATTCTCCAAAAGAACGACGTCAAACGGCATGGACCTCGCGCCCGATCGCGCTAAGTTGAGAATTGAAGGAGCTGCGAAAACAGTTTCGCTACGGAAAGGATGCCTGATGTCTGACGATTTCTTCCCGGTGCCGGACAACTGGGCCACTGGCTCGCTGATGGACCGTGCCGCACGGGAAGCCGACTACGCCCGCTCGATCGACGACGCCCATGGCTATTGGCTGGAGCGGGCGCAGCGTCTGGACTGGGTGACGCCGCCGACCCGCACCAATGAGAGCAGCTTCGCCGAGGCGGACTTCGGCGTGAAGTGGTTCAGCGACGGCGTGCTGAATGTCAGCACCAACTGCATCGACCGCCATCTGGCGGAACGGGGCGACCAGACCGCGATCATCTGGGAACCCGATTCGCCGGACGCCGAGCCGCGTCATTATACCTATGCCCAGGTCCATGCGGAGGTGTGTCGCCTCGCCAATGTGCTGAAGAGCGCGGGCGCGAGGAAGGGCGACCGCATCACCATCTATCTGCCGATGATCCCCGAAGCCGCCTTCGCCCTGCTCGCCTGCGCGCGGATCGGTGCGGTGCATAGCGTCGTGTTCGGCGGCTTTTCGCCCGATGCGCTGGCGGGCCGCATTCAGGATTGCGATTCGAATATCGTCATCACCGCCGATGAAGGCCGGCGTGGCGGCAAGGCGGTGCCGCTGAAGGTCAACGTCGACGCCGCGCTCAATCATTGCACCAGCGTGAAGAAGGTCATCGTCGTCAAGGCGACCGGCGGCGAGGTGACGATGAAGGACGGGCGCGACCTGTGGTTGCATGAGGAAGTGGCGAAGGTCGATGCCGATTGCGCGCCCGAGCCGATGAATGCGGAAGACCCGCTGTTCATCCTCTATACCTCCGGCTCGACCGGCAAGCCCAAGGGCGTGCTGCACACGACGGGCGGCTATCTGCTCTGGGCGAGCCTGACGCACGAACTCTGCTTCGACTATCGGCCGGGCGACATCTATTGGTGCGCGGCCGATATCGGCTGGGTCACGGGGCACAGCTATATCGTCTATGGCCCGCTGGCGAACGGCGCGACGACGCTGATGTATGAGGGCGTTCCGAATTATCCGACGCCGAGCCGCATCTGGGAAGTGGTAGACCGGCATCAGGTGCAGACCATCTTCACCGCCCCCACGGCGCTGCGCGCGCTGATGAAGGAGGGCGACGATTTCGTCCATTCGACCAGCCGCAAGTCGCTGCGCCTGCTGGGCACGGTGGGCGAGCCGATCAATCCGGAGGCATGGCGCTGGTATCATCATGTCGTGGGCGAGGATCGCTGCCCGATCATCGACACCTGGTGGCAGACCGAGACGGGCGCGGCGATGATCGCGCCGACGCCGGGCGCGACCGACCTGAAGCCGGGTTCGGCGACCTTCCCGATGCCCGGCGTCGTGCCGCAGATCGTCGATGGCGAGGGGCATGTTCTGGACGGCGCGACCGAGGGCAATCTGGTGATCGCACAGAGCTGGCCGGGGCAGATGCGCACCGTCTGGGGCGATCATGAGCGTTTCTTCCAGACCTATTTCACCACCTTCCCCGGCAAATATACGACGGGTGACGGCGCGCGGCGCGATGCGGACGGCTATTACTGGATCACCGGCCGCGTCGACGACGTCATCAATGTGTCTGGCCACCGCATGGGCACGGCCGAGGTCGAAAGCGCGCTTGTGCTGCATGAAAGCGTCGCCGAGGCGGCGGTGGTCGGCTTCCCGCACGATATCAAGGGGCAGGGCATCTATGCCTATGTGACCCTGAACAGCGGCGAGAAAGCGAACGACGCGCTGCGCAAGACGCTGGTGCAATGGGTGCGGACCGAGATCGGCCCGATCGCGACGCCCGACGCCATCCAGTTCGCGCCGGGCCTGCCCAAGACCCGGTCGGGCAAGATCATGCGCCGCATCCTGCGCAAGATCGCCGAGGGCGAGGTATCGGCCCAGGCGCTGGGCGACACCAGTACATTGGCCGACCCGTCGGTGGTGGATAATCTGGTCGCCAATCGTCAGGGTTAGAACCGATCGGCATTCAGCGCTGACGGGCTGCAAATGGCGAATTTCCGCGCTTCCGGTGCTCACATACTTTTAGTACGCTGCGCTCCGGGTCGCGAAAATCCATCATTTTCGCCACGCCATCATCTGAATGTCGATCGGTCATAGAGGGATCGCGCGCGGCTGCGGTCCGTTGACACAGGAGCGATGGCCATCGGGTAGGATGGCCATGGCTTGTCGGGAAACATCCGAACAGGAGAACCCATGGCCCGTTACACGTCCGTCGCCCGCGCCCTGCACTGGGCGATCGCCATCCTCATTCTGGCGAACCTGTTCTTCGGCTTCGCGCATGATGCGCTGCCCAGGGATTGGGCAGTCATGCCTGTGCATAAGTCGATCGGGTTGACCGTGCTGGCGCTGACCATCCTTCGGATCGTCTGGCGGCTGACCCATCGGGCCCCTGCCCTGCCCGCCGCCATGCCGGTCTGGGAAAAGGGTGCGGCGCACCTCACCCATTTCACCTTCTACGCGCTGATGCTGGTCATGCCGCTGTCGGGATGGATCATGTCCTCGGCGGGGCCGCGACCGCTGAACTGGTTCTTCCTGTTCGACGTGCCCAAATTCGCGGTGGCCAAGGGCGATGCGATCGCTGGCATCTCGCATGAGGCACACGAATTGCTGCCGTGGCTGTGGGCCGCGCTGATCCTGCTGCATGTCGGCGCGGCGCTGCGCCATCATTTCCTGCTGAAGGACGATATATTGCGGCGGATGCTCTGACAGGCTTGGGGCTTTCCCGGCGCAAGGATCGGGCTATATGGGCGGCATGACCGACATGCCCAACCTCGCCGACCTTCAGGAAGAATATGAATTTCTGGACGCGGACGATCGCTATCGCCTGCTGATCGATCTGGGTCGCGGGCTGGAGGCGATGCCCGATGCGCTGAAGACCGACGCGACCCTGGTGCGCGGCTGTTCGGCGGCGGTGTGGGTCTATCCCACGGTGCTGGAGGATGGCCGGCTGCACTTCCTGGCCGACAGCAATGCCGCCATTACCAAGGGCATCATCGCGCTGGTGCTGCTGACGGTGCAGGACCGCGCGCCGGCCGAGATCGGCGCCACCGATATCGAAGCGGCGCTGGCGCCGTTCGACCTCAAGAACCAGCTCAGTTCCAACCGCACCCAGGGCATTCCCAACATGATCGCCCTGATCCGCGAGACGGCCGGCCGCTACGCCGGCTGACGCTGCAACCTGGATCAAGGCCGGCGCGTTATGCTCCTTCGACAAGGAGACAGTATATGCGTCACATCATCGTCCTGGCCTCGATCGGCCTGCTGGCCGCCTGTTCTTCCGGCGAGAAGGACAAGGGGCCGACCCAGCGCGAGCAGATCGGTCAGGTCTGGAAATATGAGGGCGGCGAAGGCGCGAAGGCGAAGCTGGCCTATATCGGCAGCACCAATGCGGTACAGACCATGACCGCGCCCGACACCTTTTCCGTCCTTCTGATCCAGCCGATGGACAATGGCGAAAAGATCGTGCGGGTGAAGCTGGTCGGCGCGCCCTTCCGCTGCGACCTGTCCGACTGTTCGGTGAGCGCAACCGGCGACGATGGCAAGACGGAGCTTTGGAAGGGCCGGATAACCACGACCGACGACGGGATCGAGATTCCGCCGTCGCAAAAGGCCTATGAGGTGATCGCGAAATCCAAGACGGTGAAGGTCGACCTGATCACCGGGACGAAGGACGAGAAGACCGCCTTCCAGTTCAATGTCGCGGGGCTGGATCTGCCGAAATAACCGGTGCGCGGACGCCCGCCCGGTTGCGGCGGGCCAGATCGCGCTTGAGCGTTGTGGGATGCGGCGCGATCAGGAAGCCGAAGCTGACCGTACCTTCCTTCGTCTCCACCGCATGGTGGAGGCGATGGGCCTGGACGATACGCTTCATGTAGCGTGAGCGGGCGACATAGCGGTGCTTCACCCGCTGGTGGACGATAATGTCGTGGAAGCCGAGATAGATGGCACCATAGGCGGCAATGCCTGCTCCGCACGCCGTCGCCCAGTTGCCCCAGCCCCATTGCACGCCGCCCAGCAGCAGCAGGATGGACGGCATGGCGAAGATCACGAAATACAGGTCGTTCGCCTCGAACCATCCGGTCCGCGGTCGGTGGTGGCTGGCATGGAGAAACCAGCCGGGGCCGTGCATCACCCAGCGGTGCATGACATAGGCAAAGCCCTCCATCGCGGCGACGGTAACGACGAAGATCAGAAGAAGGGCGATGGGCGACATGGAGCCTTTATAGGGACGCGCGGGCGCGGGTGCGACCCGTAATAGCCGCAGGATGCGAAAAGGCCGCGACCTCCCTGGGGAGATCGCGGCCTGCCATCCTTCTGAAAGGCGAAGGGATCAGAAGGAGGCGGTGATCGATCCGACGACGCCGGCCTTGCTGATATTGTGGCCCGCCGGCGAAAAGAGCGACCTGTCGGTGTCGACATAGGAAACGCCGAAGGTCAGGTGGCTCCAGGTATAGGTCGCACCGATATTCCAGTCGGTATATTCGTCGCCGATCGTCAGATAGCTGGGGCCGAAGCTGTGGCCGAGATGCGCTGACACGCCGAGCGGGGTGTTGGGGATCGACGCCGACAGATCGCCCGCGACGTAGAGATTGTCCTCCTTGCCGTTGCCGACGGTCAGCGCCTTCGCCTTGGGCGCGTAATTGACGGTCAGCTTGGCGGTGGCGGGGCCGAACGTGCCCTTCACCGAGGCATAGGGTTCGACGAAGTCGGTGTTCGCGCCCGCATTGCCGGGATAGTAATAATAGAGGACGCCGACGTCGATCGTGGCTGCGCCGATCGTGGTCGAATAGCCGCCGATCAGGTCCAGTTCCTGATCGCTGCCAGCCGCGACATAATCGTCGATCGAGCTGCCCCAGACCGATGCGTAGAAGCCCGACGCATGGGAGACGGTGAGGCCGCCCTGAAGCGCGAACTTCTTGTTGGTCTGCGAGATGCCGCGGAAGCGATAGTCGGTGACGACGGCCGCATTGCCGGTGACGGTGACTTCGGGAGTCGGCTCGTCCTGCGCCATCGCAGGCGCCGACAGCGCCATCAAAGCGCCAAGGACAATGGGAGCAGCCGAGAGGCCGATGATGGACTTACGCATGGGATTCCCCTTGATGGTGGTTCTGCGATCGTCCCGCCTGCGTCCAGACGCCTGCCTCTGTCTTCCCGGTCGGGACGGGCTGGCTGCCTCAACGAGAATGGAAATGCCTGCCTGCGCTGCGGCGCACAAGAATTTATTGCTATATGGTATCTTTTGCTGCCCTAATGTTGCTGGACTGCAACAAAATTAGACAGCACTGATGGCCGCCCTCTACAGAACGGCAGATAATCGGCCGGTTTCTGTCGGAAATGCGATTATTGCTGGTCGGTATCCGGGACGCGATGGATGACGCGCTGCGGATAGGGAATGGCGATGCCATTGTCGCGGAACAGCTGCCAGACGCGGAACAGCACGTCCGACTTCACATTGCCGACGCCCCCTTCCGGATCGCTGATCCAGACGAGGATATCATGTTCGACGCGGCTTTCGCCGAAGCCGGTCAGCCAGACGTTTGGCTTGGGACTGCGCAGCACGCGCGGGCTTTCCTGCGCGGCCTGGAGCATGAGTTGCTGGGCGAGCTTCAGGTCGGAATCGAAGGCTATGCCGATGGGGATGCGGACGCGGACGTTGCGGTCGGAATAGGACCAGTTCTCCACTTCCTGCGTCATCAGATTCTCGTTCGGAATCAGATGTTCCTTGCCATCGCGGGTGATGACGCTGACGGCGCGCACGCCGATCTTGTTCACCCAGCCGAAGCTGTCGCCCACGACGATGACGTCGCCCGGCTTGATCGATCGGTCCATCAGCAGGATGATGCCGGCGATCAGGTTGCCGAAGGTCTTTTGCAGGCCGAAGCCGATGGCAAGGCCGAGCGCGCCGGAGAAGACCGCGAAGGCGGTGAGGTCGATCGAGAGCAGGTCGACGCCGATAAAGAAGGCGGCGACCACCACAATGATGGCGGCGAGTTTCTGCGCGAGCAGCTTCTGCGTCGGGTCGAAGCCGGTCGTCTTCTGTATCCAGCGGCTGATGACGCGGTTGGTGAGGCGGACGGCGGCGAAGAGGGCGACGCAGGTGGCGGCGATCGACAGCAGGCCGAGCAGCGTGATGCGCCGCTTGCCGAGATTGACGCCGACCCGATCCAGCATCTCGCCCACCGGCGCGATGCCGCCGCCGCTGCCCGAGACGATCAGGATGAACAGGATGAGCGCGAGCGGCACCACCGCCCAGCGCGGTATGGCAAGGCCGCGCAATATGTGGGTGGCGAGCAGCGCCACCGCGCTGCCGAGCACGATACCCATGACCAGATGGCCAAGCGATCCGGTGGGAAAGAAGGCGAGGCCAAGCGCCAGCAGCAGCGCCGCAATGCCGTGGCGGGTGATGGCGCGGACATGGCCCGCGAGCGCATCGCCCAGCGGCGGCAGGCTGCGCCGGATACGCGGGGCGAGCAATTGGGCGATACCCCATGCGGCCGAATAGAAGAGGATCGCGAGCGCCAGCGCGACGGCCGGCTGAACCAGATCCGGATCGCCGGGCAGGCGGCCGATAAGGTCGGTCAGGCCCGGCGTCATATCCTCAGGCCCGATCGCAGATGGTATCGCGGATGGCGCGGAAGCGGGCAAGGCCGGCGTCGAGATCGGCGATCAGGTCGGCCGGGTCTTCGAGGCCGATATGGAGGCGGATCGCCGGGCCTTCGGCTTGCCACCGGGTAGCGCTGCGATAGCGGGCCGGGTCGATCGGCAAAGCGAGGCTTTCGAAGCCGCCCCAACTATAGCCGATGCCGAAATGGGCGAGGCCGTCGATCAACGCGGCGCGGGCGGCTTCGTTCCCGCCTTTCAGGATGAAGCTGAACAGGCCGGTGGACCCGCTGAAATCGCGCCGCCATTGGTCGTGGCCGGGACAGTCGGGCAGCGCCGGGTGGAGAACGCGGGCGACATCGGGCTGCTCCTTCAGCCAATGGGCGATGGCGAGCGCGCTGTCCTGATGCTGCTTCAGGCGGACGCCCAGCGTGCGCAGCCCGCGCGAGGCGAGCCAGGCGTCGTCGGGGCTGGTCATCTGGCCGAACAGATAGGCCGTCTGGCGAATCTTGCCGAACCATTCGGCGGTCGCGGTGACGCTGCCCATCATCACGTCGCTATGGCCGACGATATATTTGGTGCAGGCGAGGATCGCGATATCCACGCCCTGCGCCATGGCCGGGAAATAGAGCGGCGTCGCCCAGGTATTGTCGAGCAGGGTGACGACCCCGTTCGCCTTCGCCCAGGCGGTGATGGCGGGGATATCCTGCACCTCGAAGGTCAGGCTGCCGGGACTTTCGAGGAAGATGGCGCGGACCGGTCCATTCGAAAGATGGACATCGAAGTCGACAGTCAGCGGATCATAATATATCGTTTTGATGCCGTAATTATTGAGCATCTGCGCGCAGAAATTGCGGGTCGGGTCATAGGCGCTGTCGACCATCAGCAGCCGGTCGCCGGGCTTCAGCACCGCCATCAGCGCGCAGGCGATGGCCGCGACGCCCGACGGGAAGAGCATCGTCCCCTCCGCCCCCGGCTCCATCTCGGTGAGCGCGTCGGCGAGGCTCCAGGCGGTCGGCGTACCCTTGCGCCCGTAGAAGAGGCGTTCATGGGTGCTGCGCCCGGCCGCCTGCCGCAGATGGGCGACATCGTCATAGAGAATGGTCGAGGCGCGCCACACCGGCGGGCTGACGATGCCGCCGGGTTGGTCGGGCATGCCGGTCCATTCGGGCTTGCGGCCGGCCTGGGCGAGTTTGGTGAGGGGCTTGCGCTTGTCGGGATCGCTCATGCCGCGGGGCCGGTTGCCTTGGGCGTGGCGGGGTCGAAGCCCCATTCGGACCAGCTGCCGTCATAGAGGCCGACGTCGGTCTTGCCGAGCGATTCGAGCCCGGCGAGGATGATCGCCGCCGTCACGCCACTGCCGCAGGTGGTGATGATGGGCCTGTTCAGATCGGCGCCGGCGTCGAGCAGCAGGCGGCGCAGTTCATCACCCTGTTTCATGCTGTTGTCGGCGGCGAAGAAGGCCGACGAAGGAATGTTGCGGCTGGCCGGAATATGGCCCGACGCCATGCCGGGGCGCGGTTCGGCCTCCGCGCCGGTGAAGCGGCCCGCACCGCGCGCATCGAGCAGTTGCGCCGCGCCGCTGTCGAGATTGGCGAGAATATCCGCCTTGGTACGGACCTGCGTCCGGTCGAGCCGGGCGACGGCGTTGCCGGGCGCGATGGCGGGCAGGCCGTTTTCGACCGGACGCCCTTCCGCGATCCATTTGGGAAGGCCGCCGTCGAGGATCGCGGCAGAGGCGCCCAGGCCATAGATGCGCATCATCCACCAGCCGCGCGCGGCGCTGTGGGTGGGGCTGTTGTCATAGACGATGATGCGGCTGTCGGCATTGACGCCCAGCGCCTGCATGCGCTGCGTCATCATCGCTTCGGGCGGCAACTGGCCCGGCGTCGGATCGTCGGGATCGGCGAGGGTCGGCAAGTCCATATAGGCGGCGCCGGGGATATGGCCCGCCTCATATTCGGCGCGCGGATCGCGCGGAGTGCCGGGCAGAAACAGGCTGGCGTCGAGGATGACGAGGTCGGGCTTGCCCAGTTCGGTAGCGAGCCAATCGGTGGAAACGAATATGGTCATGCGGCTTCCCAGCGTCCTTTGCCTGAACCCATTGGCTTTCTTCTAGGCGCGGCTTTCGGAGCTGGGAAGAGGCGTCAGGCCGGCGCCAGTTCGGCGGCGGCGCGAGCGGCGGGACGGCGATACTGGCGCGGCCCCTGATCGAGGCGCAGCGGCGCGAGGCGATCGGCAGGCGGCTCCTGCTCCTGCCCGACGATGAAGGCGCGCGCGGTGCGGCCATGGCCGATCGGCTCGCCCTCCCCCGATTCCCAGCGATAGCCCATGTCGAAGGCGGCGAGCGGGATGAGCAGGCTGCGCTGGCCCATCTCGACCGGGACGATCTGGTCGGGCGCCAGGCGCAGTTCGCCGCCGAGCTGGATCGTCTCGCCAGGCGCGATCGTCACGGCGCTGTGGAGCGGCAGGCCGTCATCCCCGCCGAAAAAGCCCTGGAGTAGCGCCTGCTGCTGCGCGCCCGCATTGCCGACGATGCCGCGGACCAATATGTCCTGCGCCGGCCGGTCGCCGCGATTGTGAAGGATGAGGCTGTAGGCGATGGTCATGCCCATCAGCGAATAGCGTGCCTGGCTGACCGCCATGTCCATGTCGAGCCAGGGGCGTTCGATGGCAGGTTCGGCGGCGACCGGCTCGGCGGCGACAGGTTCCGGCGCGGCGACAGGCGCGGGCGCCGGAGCGGGCGACGCTGGCGCAGCTTCGACCGGGGCTGGCGCGGGAGTCGGTTCGGGAGCGGGCGCAGGCGGCGACACCGGTTCGACGAACAGTTCCTCCTCTTCAACCGATCGACGGCGACGGAGCAGCAGGAACGCCGCCAGCGCGACGAGCGCGAGCGCGCCGCCGATGATCCACGGGAGGTTGCTGCCTTCTTCGGTCGCGACCGGCGCGGGCGCGGCTGGTCCGGGCGTTGCCACAGCATTGGGTGCGGGGGCTGCGGGTGCGGGAAGCGGCTGCGCCGCGACGGGTGCCGTCTCGTTCGCGGGTTCTGCGGCTTGGGTCGGTTCGGCTGGAGCCGGCTCGGCCGGCGCGGGCGTCGCGCGCTCGGTCGGCTGCGCAATGCGTGGCTGATCGGGTGTGGGTCGCGCCGGCGTGGGGCGAGCGGGAGTCGAGCGCGCCGGATTCGGCTGCACCGTCGGGGTCGATTGCACGGACACCGGCGGCGGCACGACCGTCGGCGCGACCACGGGCGGCGCGGTGCGCGGCTGATCGCGATAGACGTTCAGTTCCGGCCCTTGTCGGTTGGGATCGGGCGCAGGTGTCGTGCTGGTCGGCGGCAGCTGGAAGCCCGGCGCGGGCTGCTCCGTCTGCTGGGCGTGGACGGGCGATGCCAGCAACAGCGGCACGGCGAAAATCAACGGACGAATAGCGGACCCCATGGCCCTGCCAAGGCACAAGAATGGCTGAACCGCAAGTGAACAATGCAGGGCGATGACATCAGGCGTGCGATCGCGTAGACGGCGCGGCATGACTGACCTTCCCACGACTCCGTTGCATCTGGGCCAGACCAGCGCCCTGCCCGCCTCCCCCGAAGAGGCCGTGCTCGACTATGTGCCCAATCCCCGCCCCGGCAAGCCCTATCTGGTGCGCTTTACCGCGCCCGAATTCACCTCGCTCTGTCCGGTGACGGGCCAGCCCGACTTCGCCCATCTGGTGATCGACTATGCGCCCGCCGAGACGATCGTGGAGTCGAAGTCGCTCAAGCTTTTCCTCGGCGCCTTCCGCAACCATGCCGCCTTTCACGAGGATTGCACCGTCGGGATCGGCCAGCGCCTGTTCGACGAGATGAAGCCGGTCTGGCTGCGCATCGGCGGTTACTGGTATCCGCGCGGCGGCATCCCGATCGACGTCTTCTGGCAGTCCGACGAACCGCCAGCCGGCCTGTGGCTGCCGGCGCAGGATGTGCCGGGCTATCGCGGCCGGGGATAATTCCCGGCTCCGAACGGAAATTGGCCTGCCCCTGTTTGACGAACGCCCAACAGGGTTCGACCAACGACATTATCTTGCGGATAGTTCACTTGACCACCGCAGCGAAAGAACCGATCCCGCGTTGCATGTCCGTGCGTGATAGTGTCACATCGCGCGCTTCGAGACGTGTCGGAGTCTGAAACCCTATGTCGTTCAAGAAAATCCTGCCGCTGCTGGTCGCGGCCGCCCCAGTCGCATTGGCGACGCCCGCACTGGCCCAGCAGGCCGCGCCTGCCGGTCCCGCCGCCGGGATCACGACCCAGCTGCCGCGCGGCGCCGCGCCGAGCCATTATGCGATCGAGGTGACGCCCGATGCGGCGAACCTGAAGTTCACCGGCAAGGTGTCGATCGACGTCACCGTCGCGACCGCGATGCCTACGCTGGTGCTGAACGCGGCGGACCTGACATTCTCCAGCGTCACGCTGACGCCCGTGAAGGGCAAGCCGATCACCGGCACCGCCAAGATCGATGCCGACGCGCAGACCGTGTCGCTCGACTTCGGCAAGCTGGTCGCGCCGGGCAGCTACACGCTCGCCATCACCTATGCCGGCATTATCAACCAGCAGGCCAACGGCCTGTTCGCGCTCGATTATACCGACAATGCAGGGGCGGCGAAGCGCGCGCTCTTCACCCAGTTCGAGGCACCCGATGCCCGCCGCTTCGTGCCGAGCTTCGACGAGCCGAGCTACAAGGCGACGTTCGACCTGTCGGCGATCGTCCCGGCGGATCAGCTGGCGGTCGGCAACATGCCGGTCAAGGCGTCCAAGGATCTGGGCGGCGGCAAGAAGCTGGTGACGTTCGGCACGTCCCCGAAAATGTCCTCCTACCTGCTCTTCTTCGGCCTCGGTGAACTGGACCGTGCGACCAAGATGGCGGGCAACACCGAAGTCGGCGTCATCACCGGCAAGGGCAATACCGGCAAGGCGCAACTGGCGCTCGACGCGTCGGCGGCGATCCTGCCCTATTATAACGACTATTTCGGCGTTCCCTTCCCCCTGCCCAAGCTCGACAATGTCGCCGGGCCGGGCCAGAGCCAGTTCTTCAGCGCGATGGAGAATTGGGGCGCGATCTTCACCTTCGAGCGCACCCTGCTGGTCGACCCGCGCTTCACCTCGGAAGAGACGAAGCGCACCATCTACGAAGTCGCCGCGCATGAAATGGCGCACCAGTGGTTCGGCGATCTCGTCACCATGGCCTGGTGGGACGACCTCTGGCTGAACGAGGGTTTCGCCAGCTGGATGGCGACCAAGGTCACGGACAAGCTGAATCCGGAATGGGAAACGCTGCTGTCGCGCGTCGACGGGCGCGAGCGGGCGATGAGCCTCGACGCACTCAAGACCACGCACCCGGTCGTGCAGAAGATCACCACCGTGGATCAGGTGAATCAGGCGTTCGACGCCATCACCTACCAGAAGGGCGAAGCCGTCATCACCATGCTGGAAGGCTATGCCGGCGAGGATGCGTGGAAGGCGGGCATCCAGTCCTATATGAAGCAGCACGCCTATGGGAACACCGTGACCGACGACCTGTGGAAGGCGGTCGAGGGTGCGGGCGCCAAGGGGCTGGTCAGCATCGCGCATGACTTCACTTCGCTGCCCGGCATTCCGCTGGTCAAGGTGGAGAGCGCGCAGTGCCAGGGCGGCAACACATTGCTGACGCTGAGCCAGGGCGAGTTCAGCCGCGACGACAAGGACAAGACGCCGCAAAGCTGGAATGTGCCGGTGAAGGCGCAGACGCTGGGCGGCGAGGCGCAGCGCCTGATCCTGTCGGGTGGCAAGGGGCAGGTCACGCTACCGGGCTGCGGCGCCTATGTCATCAACGCGGGGCAGACGGGCTATTATCGCTCGCTCTATCCGGCCGAGAATATGAAGGCGCTGGCCAAGGGCTTCGGCACGCTGTCGAGCATGGACCAGACCGGCCTGATGGCGGACAATTTCCAGCTGGCGCTGGGCGGCTACCAGCCGATCGGGCTTGCGCTGGATCTGGTCGACGCAGTGCCTACCGATGGCAGCCCCGCCGTGCTGGCCGAAGTGCCGGGCTACCTCAAGAGCAGCTATGACATGCTGGAGGGCGATGCCGCCACACGCGCGAAGATCGCCGCCTATACGTCGAAGAAGCTGAGCCCGGCGCTGGCCGCGATCGGCTATGACGCGAAGGCTGGCGAAGGGCCGCAGGTGCCGGTGCTGCGCACCAGCCTGGTCGCGACGCTGGGCAGCATGGGCGACAAGGTGGTGGTGGCAGAAGCCAACAGGCGCTTTGCGGCGCTGGCGAGCAACCCGGCCGCGCTCGACGGGCCGCTGCGCAATGTGTGGCTCGGCATCATCGCGGAAAATGCCGATCAGGCGACCTGGGACAAGCTCCGCGCCATGGCGAAGGGCGCGAAGAGCGACCTGGAGAAGAGCACCGTCTATGCCCTGCTGGGCAAGGCGAAGAACGAGAAGCTGAGCGCACAGGCGCTCGACCTCGCCCTGACCGACGAGCCGGGCAAGACCACCAGCGCGGCGATCATCGGGCAGGTCGGCGCGGCCCATCCGATGCAGGCGGTCGACTATGTGCTGGCGCACAAGGCGCAATATGAGGCGCTGATCGACGTATCGGCCCGCAGCCAGGCGCTGGCGCGCCTGGGCGGCGGATCGGCCGACCCGGCGATGGTTACGAAGCTGGACGCCTATGCGACCCAATATCTGACGCCGGAATCGCGCAAGGTGGTGGATCGCTCCATCGCCGCGATCAAGACGCGGATCGAGACGCGCGGTCGGTTGAAGGCGCCGACCGCGGCGTGGTTCGCGGGCAGGAAGTAAGAGGAAACGAAAAGGGCGGCTCGAAAGGCCGCCCTTTTTGGTGGCTGGGGGTGCGACTGCTTCCACATTCGTCACCCCGGCCCCTTCGACAGGCTCAGGACAGGCTTGAGCCGGGGTCCAGCTGCCTTTGCAAGTGCTGCTTTCCACAAAAAGAAGCGGGATCCCGGGTCAAGCCCGGGATGACGTTGATATTTGGGTCTGCGATCGACTGCTATTCGACGATCCGCGCGACCTGCCCTCACCTCATTCCTGCAACGACACACCGGGGCTGCGCGGGTCGGCGGCGCCGACCCAGCGGCCATCGGGCATCCGCTCCGCCGCATTGGCCTTGAGGCCGAGGCGGCTGACGGTCACGCGGTGGCCGAGCTTTTCCAGCGGCGCCTTCATCGCCTCCAGTGCGGTGCCCTGTTCCAGCACCAGACCGTCGCCGTTGAAGAAGATCAGGCCGTGGGCGATCGAGTCCTGCGCCGACAGGCCCCAGTCGAAATGGGCGATCAGCGCCTTGGCCACCTGCATGATGATCGTCTTGCCGCCCGCCGCGCCGACGGTGAAGATGGGCGTGCCCTTGTCGTCATAGACGATCGTCGGCGACATCGAGGAAAGCGGACGCTTGCCCGCCTCAACCCGGTTGGCGACGGGTTTGCCGTCCTTTTCCGGGGTCAGGCTGAAATCGGTCAGTTCGTTGTTGAGGATGACGCCGTTCGCCACGAGCTGGCTGCCGAAGAAGCTTTCGATGGTGGAGGTCCAGGCGGCGATGTCGCCATCATGATCCACCGCGACGAAGTGGCTCGTGCCGCTTTCGGGCTGGGGCAGAGATGTGGTGCGGGGCTGCGCGCCGGGCGGTGTGCCGGGATTATAGACGGTGAGCGCCTTGTTGAGGCGGATCAGCGAAGAGCGCTGCTTGAGATAGGCGGGGTCGATCATGCCGCTGATCGGCACCGAGACGAAATCGGGATCGCCGAGCCAGGTGTCGCGATCGGCATAAGCGAGCTGCATCGCTTCGCCGATGACATGCCAGGAGCGTGGATCGTCCTTGCCCCACTGGGCGAGCGGGAAGCGCTCCACCATGCCGAGAATTTCGAGCACGGTGATGCCACCCGACGACACCGGCCCCATGCCGCAGACGGTATAGACGCGATATTTGCCGCAGACCGGCTTGCGCGGCTTGGCCTGATAGGCGGCGATGTCCGCCTCGGTCATCGGTACCGGATTCTTGGGCGCGTTGGTGACGGCGGCGGCGAGCAGCTTCGCATTCTCGCCGGTGTAGAAAGCGTCCGGCCCCTCGGCCGCGACGCGCTTGAACAGCGCGGCGAGCGGCGGGTTCTTGAGGATCGTGCCCTTGGGTGCAGGCTTGCCGTCGATCCAGAAATATTTCTGGATCTCAGGGAAGTCGGCCCAGATCGGCGCGACCGCACGCATCGCGGTGTTGAGCCGCTCGCGCACCTCGAACCCTTCCTGCGCATAACGGATGGCAGGCTGGAACACGTCCGCCCAGGGCAGCTTGCCCCATTTCCTGTGCGCGTCCCAGGCGAGGCGAAGATTGCCCGGCACGCCGACCGAATAGCCGCCCGGCCATGCCTGGCGGAACGGCATCACCTGCCCATCGGAACCGATGAAGCGGTCGGGGCGCGCAGCGGCGGGGGCGGTTTCGCGCCCATCGATCGATTCCAGCACGCCGGTGCGACCATCATGGTGCATCAGGAAGCCGCCGCCGCCGATGCCGCTATTGTGCGGCTCCACGACGTTGAGGGCCAGCATCATCGCGATCGCCGCGTCGGTGGCGCTGCCGCCCTTGCGCAGGATTTCCTGCCCCGCCTGCGCGGCGCGCGGGTCTGCGGCGGACACGGTGGCATTGGTCGATACCGGCTCGCGAGCGAAGGCGGCGGCCGGGATCAGGGAGATGAGGGCGAAGGGGGCCAGCAGGCCGGTCAGGCGGGACGTCATGGCCGGCACCCTATCGCCGCGACGGCGCTTCGCAACCCCATGATAGACCGGGGTTATGGATCAGGCGTCCACGCCGACGATATCGACGATATTGCGCACGCCGTCGCGGGTCATCAGCCCCTTCAACTCGGCATTGATGCGCTTCGCGAGATACGGCCCTTCATAGACCAGCGCGCTGTAGAGCTGCACCAGCGACGCACCGGCGCGGATGCGGGCATAAGCCTGCGCCCCGGATGCGATCCCGCCGACGCCGATCAGCGGCAGCTTCGTGCCGAGCAGGCGGCGGAAATCCTTGAGCCGCGCGTGCGACAGGTCGGTTAGCGGCGCGCCGGACAGGCCGCCCATCTCCCCAGCATGGGCCGATCGCAGCGCAGGACGGGTGACGGTGGTGTTGGACACGATCAGTGCGTCGACGCGATGGTCGATGCAGGCGGCGGCGATATCCTCGACATCGGCCGGCTCCAGATCGGGTGCGACTTTCAGGAAAATCGGCGTGGTGTCGCTGCCGCGGGCAGCCATGACCGCGCCGAGCAGATCGTCGAGCGCCGCCCGCCCCTGCAAGGCGCGCAGGCCCGGTGTGTTGGGCGAGGAGATGTTGACCGTCAGATAGTCGGCCAGCGGCGCCATGCAGGTGACGCCGGTCACATAGTCGGCAATGCCACGCCCCGCAGCGGTCGCGTCCTTGTTGGCGCCGATATTGATGCCGATCACCAGCCCTTCGCCCCCTGATCGCGATTCCTTGGGGCGACGATAGCGGGCGATGCGGTCGGCTGCGGCGCCCTGCCCGCCATTGTTGAAGCCGAAACGGTTGATGACGGCCCGGTCCTCCACCAGGCGGAACAGGCGCGGCTGGGGATTGCCCGGCTGGGCGAGCGGGGTCAGCGTGCCCAGCTCGGCAAAGCCGAAGCCCAGGCCATGCATCTTGTGCGCGACCCGGCCATCCTTGTCATAGCCTGCCGCAAGACCGACCGGATTGGGGAAGCGGATACCCGCCACCGTCGTTTCAAGCATCGGATCGGCCGCCAGAGGCTTCGCCGTCGGCATCATCCGCAGCGCGGCGATCGACAGATTATGGGCGCGCTCGGCATCGAGCGTGAAAAGCAGCGGGCGGATCAGGCAGTACGACATGGGCGCGCTATGCCAGCGGCGCGCGCGCGCGTCGAGTCACTGTGGCAGAAGCATCACAGACGTCCGCCAATGACATTTCATGACAGGAAACGTCATGAATGAGACCGTTTCGGACGGAAAAATGTCCGATCCATCCAATAAAATTTCACTGATTCGGGCGTAAAGCCGTCTTGCGACCCGAAGGCTCTTAGGTCATTTGGCCAACGAGACCTTTTCCTGACCCGGCGGTGATGAACCGCCGGGTCATTTTTTTCCGCAGATTTTCATCTTTGAAAAGAGGCATGAGGAATGCGCTTTTTCTCTGCCGTCGCTTGCGTCCGGACGGGAATGGGGCATAGTTGCCGCCTGGGGTGAGAATATGGGGCTGCATCATACGAATGCGCCGGGGAGCAATGTCGCTCTGCCGGACCAGGGGGGACCACTTTCCTACACGGTCGCTGCGGCACAGGGACCGGTTCGACTACGCTATTTCGCTCCACCCGAACATCTGCGCGCCTATTTCGGGTCGCTCTACCTCTTCAGCGTCTCGGCAGACAATTATGCGGACGGCACGCGCGCCGACGTACCTCAACTGCGCTTCATGCTGTCAGGCGATGGCAATTATCATTTCCAGGACGGCGCTGTCATGCCGACGCCGCAGGTCTGCCTGCTGGGCCCGACCATGGGGGCGACCCGCTTCGTTCTGGAAGGACAGGCGCGCGTGCTGGGCATATCCCTGCTTCCGGCCGGCTGGATGTCGCTTCATGGCGGAGATGCCAGCGAGCTCGCCGATCGATTGTGCGATCTCGCGGCGGAACGCGGGCCCGCCTATGCCACGTTGCTCGGCCAGTTGCAGGAGATGGAGGATAGCCAGGCCGAAGCCATGGCAGCTCTGTGCTGGAAGGAACTGGGCCGACTGGTCAAGCCGATGCGCAAGGCGACCTGGGAATTGCTGGCGGCGGTGGATGTCTGGCTGATCGGGGAAGGGTCGCCCCGGATCGAGGCATTGGTGGAAACCGCCCAGTTGTCGCCGCGCCAGCTCGCGCGGCTGACCAATAAATATTATGGCGCGCCGCCCAAGCTGCTGGCGCGCAAATATCGGGCGCTGCGCTGTTCGGCGCGGATCGCGCTGGACGGCAATAGCTGGCAGCAATTGTGCGAGGAGGCCGGGTTCTACGACCAGTCGCACTTCATTCGGGAGATCAAGCATTTCATCGGCCTGACCCCGCACCAGTTGCAGACCGAGCCGACGGCCGTGGCGCAGCTTACCCTGCTGCGCCGGTCGCTGGGGGCCGACGTGGCCGTGCTCAATAGGCTGAGTTGACCCCTCCCCAATAGAATCTCCTTGATTAACGGCCCGCTTGCGACCACATGCGCCCAATCGGATGGAATCGGTCCGATTTGAGAATGGTTCGCAACTTGGGACGCGCTCAGAGGCTATGAGACTGTCGAGCTTCGCTGACTATGCTGTCGTGCTGATGTCCGCTGCTGCACGGCATTGCGGCGCAACGCGGATGAACGCGACGACGCTGAGCGCCGAAACCGGCATCCCTTTGCCTACCGCGCAGAAGCTGGTGAGCCGCCTGTCGGCCGCCGGCCTGCTCGAATCGAGCCGCGGCACGGGCGGCGGCGTACGCCTGTCGCGGCCGCCTGCCGCCATCACCCTTGCGGACGTGGTCGAGGCGGTCGAAGGACCGATCGCCATGACCGCCTGTAGCGAACAGGGCGCGCATGACTGCAATCTGGAAAGCGATTGCCGCATCCGCCCGCACATGAATGTCGCGAACAATGCGATCCGCGAGGCGCTCGCGGGCGTCACGATCGCCAGCCTGACACGAGAAATGGCATGACCGAAGAAACGACCACGATCCGCAATCTCGAAGCGCATGAGGCGGCCGAACGCGCCTCCACCTACGAGCATGGCTGGTCGTCGGCCATCGAGCAGGATTTCGCGCCCAAGGGGCTGAACGAGGATACGGTCCGCTTCATTTCGGCCAAGAAGAAGGAGCCCGAATGGCTGCTGGAGTGGCGGCTGAAGGCCTTCGCCATGTGGCAGAAGATGGAATCGCCTGACTGGGCCAAGCTCAACATCCCGCCGATCGACTATCAGGACGCCTATTATTATGCCGAGCCGAAGAAGAAGGCAGAGCTGAACTCGCTGGACGAGGTCGACCCGGAAATCCTGGCGACCTACAAGAAGCTGGGTATTCCGATCGCCGAGCAGGAAATGCTGGCGGGCGTGAAGAGCAGTCGCAAGGTCGCGGTCGATGCGGTGTTCGACAGCGTTTCGGTCGCCACCACCTTCCGCAAGGAGCTGGAGGAAGCGGGGGTCATCTTCCGTTCGATCAGCGAAGCGGTGCGCGAATATCCCGATCTGGTGAAGAAGTGGCTGGGCAAGGTCGTGCCGATGCACGACAATTATTTCGCGACGCTCAACTGCGCGGTCTTTTCCGACGGCACCTTCGTCTACATTCCCAAGGGTGTGCGCTGCCCGATGGAACTCTCCACCTATTTCCGCATCAATGCGGAGAATACGGGGCAGTTCGAGCGGACTTTGATCGTGGCGGACGAGGGGTCTTACGTCTCCTATCTCGAAGGCTGCACCGCGCCGATGCGCGACGAGAACCAGCTGCACGCCGCGGTCGTGGAACTGGTCGCGCTGGACGATGCCGAGATCAAATATTCGACCGTCCAGAACTGGTATCCGGGCGACGAGAACGGCAAGGGCGGCATCTATAATTTCGTGACCAAGCGGGCGCTGTGCCAGGGGCGCAATTCCAAGGTCAGCTGGACGCAGGTGGAAACCGGCTCCGCGATCACCTGGAAATATCCGTCCTGCGTGCTGAACGGCGAGAACAGCGTGGGTGAGTTCTATTCGGTCGCGCTGACCAACAATCTGCAACAGGCCGATACCGGCACCAAGATGATCCATAACGGCAAGGGGTCGCGTTCGACCATCGTGTCCAAGGGGATTTCGGCGGGCCGCTCGAATAACACTTATCGCGGGCTTGTGCGCGTGGCGCCGGGCGCGGAGGGCGTGCGCAACTTCACCCAGTGCGACAGCCTGCTGCTGGGCGACCAGTGCGGCGCGCATACCGTGCCCTATATCGAGGTGCGCAATCCCTCAGCGCAGATCGAGCATGAGGCGACGACGTCGAAGATCAGCGACGACCAGCTCTTTTACGCCATGCAGCGCGGGCTGGATCAGGAAAGCGCGGTATCGCTGATCGTGAACGGCTTCGCGAAGGAAGTGCTGCAACAGCTGCCGATGGAATTCGCCGTCGAAGCGCAGAAGCTGTTGGGGATTTCGCTGGAGGGCAGCGTGGGGTGATATTTGCGCTGCTTCTGAACGT
>NZ_DATKFP010000349.1:0-4819 GCF_035511395.1 Sphingobium sp. | reverse complement strand
ACAGGGTCAAAGCGGCAAGGCTGGTGGCGGCAAGAAGCGAGGCGCGGCGGGCGCCGCGCCGGAAGGCATGGGTCATGGCAGGTCTCCGTCAGGGTGCGAGGGATGAGGGATCAGGCGATAGTCGCCGGTTGCGGGATTAAGGCCATCGACGCGCGCAAGCTCGGCGAGCCGGCGGCCGTGGCCGTCGCGGACCAGCACCGCGACCATGTCGATGGTCTCGGCGAGCAGCGCGCGCGGCACGGTGATCACCGCTTCCTGGATCAGTTGCTCCATGCGCCGCAGCGCACCGAGGGCGCTCCCGGCATGGATCGTGCCGATGCCGCCGGGATGGCCCGTGCCCCAGGCCTTGAGGAGATCGAGCGCCTCGGGCCCGCGCACCTCGCCGATCGGGATACGATCGGGCCGGAGGCGCAAGGCGGAGCGCACGAGATCGCTGAGCGAGACGACCTCGTCCTTGGTGCGCATCGCCACCATGTTCGGCGCGGCGCACTGGAGTTCGCGGGTGTCCTCGATCAGGACCACGCGGTCGGGCGTTTTCGCCACTTCGGCGAGCAGGGCGTTGGTGAGCGTGGTCTTGCCCGTGCCGGTGCCGCCGGCGACGAGGATGTTGCGCCGCTCGGTAACGGCCTGGCGCAGCGCTGCCGCTTCCCGGTACGTCATCACGCCGGTTACAGCATAGTCGTCGAGAGTGAAGACGGCGACCGCCGGCTTGCGGATGGCGAAGACCGGTGCCGTGACGACGGGCGGCAGCAAGCCCTCGAAGCGCTCTCCGGTCCCGGGAAGCTCTGCGGAAACCCTCGGAGCCTGGCCATGGACTTCGGCGCCGACATGATGGGCAACGAGGCGGATTATCCGCTCGCCGTCCGATGGGCTGAGGGCCTCGCCGCTCTCGGCGATGCCTTCCCCGAGCCGGTCGACCCAGAGCCGGCCGTCGGGATTGAGCATGACCTCGATGACGGCAGGATCGGCAAGCCAGCCCGCAATCGCATCGCCCATCGCGGTGCGCAACATCCGCGCGCCGCGCGTTCCGGCCTCCGATCGAAGTGGCAGAGCGTCCATTGCAGTCCCCGTTCCGGCTCCGGACAAAAGGTCCGGTGCGCGATGGGGACGATTAAGAGACGCAGAAATCCTTGCGGTTCAACGGGGATTTGCGGACATAGGGCGCTGGCGAAGAAAGACAGGCTGCGGCGTAGATCGCGGCGATCACGCCGCCTTAACCTGAGGGAGAATTGCTACAGCGAGGCGGAGCGCCGCCACGCTTCTCAAGTACGCGGCGGCCTCCTTGGACCGGCCGTTGTCTCAAGCCAACCGGGCCTTCTGCAATTTAACTGCCATCTGGACTGATGGCAACCAAAGCAGTGGCATTGGAGCCCTTCAGCTCACCTCCCATCGGTATGATAGGCTGTTGCGCAAACTGGTGGCGCGGGTCAGTTTTGCCTTGGGCAGTGGTACTGCGCGCCGATCCTGAATGCCCCTATTATCACCTATTACAATTCAGCCCACTTGAATGGCGAATGACTGTTGCTGGGACAAAGCCGCCGCTCCCGAGTTCTCTGCCGAGCGTCCGGTATTGTCGAGAGCTGACGCTCAGCCGCCGTCTGCTCGAACGCGCACAGCTGCAAATGTGCCGGTAGCGGCCGGTCATCTTTCGGATGCGAGGACGCAGGAAGCGGAGGTCGAGCTTTCGTTCGATCAAAGCAGCTCAAGCTCTACTGGGTTGTCTCCAAGATGGCCGCTGTCGCTTCGTACGGCATGTCCCACACCGGAAAATGGCCGCTGTGGTTGAACCAGTGCAGAGTCGCGGATGGGAATGCCGCTCTCGCGCGCTCGGCTTGAGCAGGCAGGCACAGCCGGTCATGTTTGCCCCATCCGATCAAAATGCGCTGCTTTGGATCCGCTGCCGGACCGCGCTGCTCTGGCCCCCTGGCAAGGTCCTCAACAAGGGCATCGAACGTCGGCGTATCGGTGATGCTGGTCAGCTCGGTACGAACTAGCTCAGGCGAAAGTGTCGTCGGCTTCGCAGACATGCGCGGCGACGATTACGGTGGCCGATTGAGCGGCGATTATGATGGCCGGTAGGATCGGTTGTCTGGCCCGGTCGCAGGGAGGGGCGTAGCCCCGACCGAAGAGCGGGCCAGACAACCGATGGCGATCTTTTTCCCCTTCATCGGAGGGGGTTGATCAGGGCTGTGGCGGGCGGTGGTATCGGAACACTCATCGAACATGAGAGCGATGGGGTGCGATGCCGGGTTCCCACATATCTGATCAACAGGTGCTTCTATTCATGGTTGAACGTCGCCATCACCCCCAGGCTGTCGCCGCCGCCAAGGCCGGTATCAGTGCGCGCAGCGCACGCAGGATCGAGAAGGATCCGCGCTTACCGTCCCAGAAGAAGCAGGCGCGCCACTGGCGCACTCGCGCCGACCCCCTCGAGCTATTCTGGCCGCGCGTGGAAGAGCTGCTAAAGATCGAGGGTATCATTGCGGTCACCATCTTCGAGACGCTCCAGGACGAGTTCGGCGAAGATGCGGTCCCCGATAAGATCAGGCGTACCCTCGAACGCCGGATTGCTCGTTGGCGAGCGCTGAACGGAACCGAGAAGGAGATATTCTTCCCGCAGCATCACGACCTCGGTCGGCAAGGTCTTTCGGATTTCACCGTCTGCGACAGCCTGCGGGTGACCATCGTCGGCGAGCCCTTCGATCATCGCCTCTATCATTTTCGTCTGGCTGCAAGTGGCTGGGAACACGCGGCCGTCGTTCTGGGCGGAGAGAGCTTCGCCGCACTGTCTGAACATCTGCAAGATGCGCTGTGGAAGCTGGGCGGCGCACCGATCGAGCATCGCAGCGATTCCCTGTCGGCTGCCTACAAGAACCTCGACGCAGACGCTCAGCGGGATTTCACCCGCAGTTACGATGATCTGTGCCGTCACTATGGCATGGTCGCTACCCGCAATAATCGCGGCGAAGCTCACGAGAACGGGTCGATCGAAGGCTCCCATGGTCACCTCAAGCGACGGCTCGACCAGGCTTTGCGCCGTCGCGGCAGCCGGGACTTCGCCAGCGTCGAAGCGTGGCGCGAGTTCGTCGAGGCCCAGGTCGCCAAGCAGAACCGGCGGCGTGCGGCCGTGATCGATCAGGAACGACGGGTACTGCGATCGTTACCCGCGCGTCGGACCACGGATTTCGCCATGCTCAGCGTCGATGTCACCCGCAATGGTACCGTCAGCATCGACCGGGTCATCTATTCGGTCCCATCCCGCCTCGTCGGCCAGCGGCTCCATGCCCATCTCTACGACGATCGCATTGAGCTTTTCCTCGGGCCAGACATGGTGATGACCACGCCCAGGGTGCGGGTGAAGTTTCCGGCGCGCGCCCATCGTATCGATTTCCGGCATGTGGTCGCCAACCTGCGGCGCAAACCCGGCGCCTTACGTCATTTGGTTTACCGGGATGCCTTGTTCCCTGACCATGCCTATCGCCGGGCGTGGCAGGCTTTCGATGCCCAGCTCGATGCGCGTCAGGCGTGTCGTGATGCCGTCGCATTGCTTGATATCGCCGCCAGAGGGGATTGTGTCGAAGCGCTGGCGCGGCGGATCGACGCCGCACTTGATGCTGACCGGCTTCCCGACGTCAGTGCGCTGAAGGATGAGTTCCTGCCAACGACGAGAACACAACGCGATGTCACCATCCCACCACCTGATTTGTGCGGATACAATAGCCTGCTCGCCAGCGCGGAGGCCCGCTCATGACACGGACCAGGGATCAGGCCGCCGCTGTGCTGCCCACGCTGCTCAAGACGCTGCGCTTGCCGAGCATCAGCCGGAACTGGAAGCGGCTGACCGATACCGCCGATCAGGATGGTTGGCCTGCGGCCAATCTCCTCGCATCGCTCCTGGAGATCGAGATGGCCGAACGTACCTCCCGCCGCATACAGCGTCATCGAGACCAGTCCGGCCTGCCGGCAGGAAAGACCTTCGCCACCTTCGATTTCGATGCCGCTCCCGGCATCCGCAAGCCACACCTCTTGTCCCTGGCCGCCGGAGATGAGTGGATCGATAACGGCAGCAATTTGCTCGTTTTCGGGCAATCCGGCACGGGCAAGACGCATGCTGTTGCTGCCATCGGTCATTGCCTCATCGATGCCGGGCGTCGCGTCCTGTTCACCTCCACCACCGACATGGTCCAGAAGCTCCAGGCCGCACGCCGCGATCTTAACCTACCCGCAATGCTCGACAAGCTCGACAAGTATGACCTCATCGTCCTCGACGACCTGTCCTATGTCCGCAAGGATCAGGTCGAGACCAGTGCCTTGTTTGAGTTGATCGCCCACCGATACGAGCGCCACTCGATCGCCATTACTGCAAACCAATCATTTTCTGCTTGGGACAATGTCTTTCCGGATCCCGCCATGACGGTCGCGGCCATCGACCGCCTTGTGCACCACTCCACCATCATTGAGATGAACGGCGAAAGCTACCGTAAGCGATCTGCCATAGCTCGCATCGAGCCCATGCAGGACCAAGATGAGCCCAGCGGCGACCGGCCATCATAATTGTCGCCGACTTCATAGCCGGGAGCATCCGGCATGAGGCAACGCAGGTCCGGGTAATTGTCGCCAGCGTCAATTACCCTGATCGCAGGGGCCCGCTTCCAATCAAACCGTTCTTCCACTGCCAGCGACAATTACACGCCCGCATAGTTGTCGCTGGCCGTTGCCTCAAATGCCATCTCATGGTAGCCCAAAATCACCACCCGGCGCAGCCGCCTACCGGCCATCATAATCGCCGCCGACCGGTCTCCCTAATTGCCGCGCTATA
>NZ_DATKFP010000348.1:0-17140 GCF_035511395.1 Sphingobium sp. | reverse complement strand
GCCGATATGCGCCATGACCGGAATGCCGCGCTGGCTCAGGAAACGGATCGTCTCCGCCATCGCCTCGCCGCCTTCCAGCTTCACGCCCGCCGCGCCGGTTTCGGCCATGACCCGACTGGCGCTGGCAAAGGCCTGCTGCGGCGATCCTTCATAACTGCCGAAGGGCATGTCGACGATCACGAGGCTGTGGTAGCTGCCGCGCACCACGGCTGCGCCATGGGCGATCATCATGTCGAGCGTGACGGGCAGGGTGGAGGGTAGGCCGTAAATCACCTGACCCAGCGAATCGCCTACCAGCAGCATGTCGCAATGCGGGTCGAGCAACTGTGCCTGTCGCGCCGTATAGGCGGTCAGCATCACCAGCGGTTCTGCCGTCTGCCCTTCGAACTTGCGGCGCTGGATCGCCGGCACGGTCAGGCGCTTCATCGGTGCGGGCGTGGGATTGGCGCGGCTGGTCGCGGTGTCGATGGTGAAGGTCGTGGACATGAGGGCGCTCTACCCCAGCGGCAGGCGGGGCGCAAATGCCGGAAGGGTGGAGGAGCGGCATGGATGAGCCGCTCCTCCGGGGGTGAGCCGTCAGAAGGAGAATTTGATCGTGCCGCCCCAGGTCTGCGGATCGCCGACCTGGCCGGCGATCAGGCCGGTATTGCCCGGAGCGACCTGGAGATTCTCGATATAATTCACGTCGAAGGCGTTGCGGACCCAGCCGAAGATGTCGAACCCTTCGCCACGGAAACCGGCGCGGAAGTTGGTCAGCGCATAGCCCTTCACTTCAGTATAGATCGAAGGCGAGGCATTGCTGTTCCAGTGCGAACGATAATTGCCGTCGACGCCCAGATAGAGTTGCCCTTCCTTCGCCAGCAGCGTGACCGGAATGTTGTACTCCGCGCCATAGGAGAAGGCCCATTTCGACACGCCCGGCAGATCCTGGCCCGAAATGTCGCACTGACGCGGGCTGAGCGCGCCGGGCACGCCGGCTTGCGAATAATCGGGCGTCGCGTTCGCCGCCTGCAACGTGCCGCCCGACAGTTCTGGCGGGCAGGGGGCGTTGGTGAACTTCTTGTACTGGGCGTCGGTATAGGCGCCATTGGCATAGGCGGTGAAGCGGTCGCTGGCGACGACCTTGAAGTCCGCCTCGATGCCTTGCGACCGCACCTTTTCCGCATTGGCGAGGTAGCCGCGCACTGTGCCGAACTGGCCGCCGTTCACGGTCGCCTGGAAATTCTTGATATCGGTGCGGAAGGCCGTGAGGTTGAAGGTCGCACGGCGATCCCAGAACTGCGTCTTCAGGCCGATTTCATAATGGTTGACCGATTCCGGCTTCACTGTACCGGCGTCGTAATTGACCGTATTGTCGGCATTGAGCGGCAGGCCATTCTGGTTGATGCCCAGCGTCTTGAAGCTCTTGGCATAGGTCGCATAGGCCAGCACGTCCTGCGCGATCTTGTAATTGACGTTGAAGTCGTAGGTGAAGTTCCAGGCGCTGTCCGACGGCGCGCTGATCTGCGGCTGATAGACGCCGCACTGCGCGGCCAGATCCGATCCGGCGGCCGGGGTCGGCGTGCAACTGATGACCTGGCCCTGACCGTTGGTCACGACGCGCTGGTAGAAGCCCGACTTCTTGTCATAGTTCAGTCGCGCACCCGGCTGGATGGTCAGCGCGTCCGTCACCTTCCAGCTGACCTGACCGAACAGGGCCGCGCTGTCGGCTTTCAGCCATTGCGTGTTGCTGGCGGTCAGTCCTTGGAGGATGGCGGGGTTGCTCGCCTGCGTACCGGTCAGGCTCCAGCGGCTGGCGTCCGCGCCCTGCTGCTCGGTGCCCTGGGTATCGATCCGCTGCTTGAAGCCGAACAGGCCCAGAACGAAATCGATCTTCTGGCTTTCGTAATTATAGCGGAATTCCTGACTATACTGATCCTGCTGCGACGGGTTCTGCGACTTGGAAACGATCGACAGGCCGGTGAAATCGCGGTCATTCTCCGGCTTCCAGTCCCAGAAGCGCCAGGCCGTGACCGATGTCAGGGTGCCGGGGCCGACGTTCCAGACCGCCTTGGCCGAAACGCCGCCGATCTTGTTGCCCGCGTTCAGGTTGCTGTCGAGATCGGTCAGGCGATCATAGGGGTTGCGGCTGGGTACCGCATAGTTGCGGCCGGGATTGGCGGCGTTGATCGCGGCGACCAGTGCGTCATATTGACGGGTAAGAGCACGCTGGGTCCGACCCACGCGCACGAAGGTGGTGCCGCAGCATTCCGGATCCTGCTTGCTATAGTCGCCCGACAGGGTGATGCTGAAATCGTCGTTCGGCTTGAACAGCAGCTGGCCGCGAATGCCCAGATTGTCCTGTTCGTTGATCCAGCGTTCGCTCGTCACATTGTAGAGCGTGCCCCGGCGGCTGGTCGCGGCGACGGCGATGCGGGCGGCGATCGTGTCGGACAGCGGGCCGGAAATGGCGGCCTTGGCCTGCTTGTAGTTGAGATTGCCGACGGTCAGCTCGGCGCGGCCCTCGAAATCGAAGGTCGGCTGGTTGGTCGTGATGTTGATAGCGCCGGCGGTGGTGTTCTTGCCGTAAAGCGTACCCTGCGGGCCGCGCAGCACTTCGACCTGATTGACGTCCAGGAAGTCGAACGTCGCGGCGGCAACGCGGCTG
This sequence comes from Sphingobium sp., assembly GCF_035511395.1. GTDB lineage: Bacteria > Pseudomonadota > Alphaproteobacteria > Sphingomonadales > Sphingomonadaceae > Sphingobium. The sequence goes on along the minus strand of NZ_DATKFP010000348.1, from coordinate 14,493 downwards.
TTATAGACGTCGTCGACATAGATGCCGACACCCTGTTCGAAGCCATCGCTGGTCAGGCCGAACGGCACGCCGAGACCGCGAATGTTGACGGAGGTGTTGCGCGGATTGGTCGTATAAACCTGAAGCGTAGGCGCAAGCTGCTGGAGCTTCACGATGTTGAAATTGCCGGTGGCCTCGATGCTGTCGCCTTTGACGACCGAGATGGCCAGCGGCACTTCCTGCGCGGTTTCCTGGCGACGGCGGGCGGTAACGACGATCACCTCGCCGCGAATATTGGTCTGGTCGGCTCCCTCCGTGGTGGCGGGTTCAGGAGCGCCCTCCTGCGCATGTACGCTGGGCACGGCAATGGAAGCGCCCGCCACGCTGGCGAGCAACAGAAAACGCGCAATCATGATATTCCCCTTATATCCGGCTGTCCGGTGATTGATGATCGCGGCGTTTCCGGTGGTCCGGTCAAAGCCGACGGGATGGGAATGACGATCTTTCGGTGCGGCTCACCCCCAGGCCGCATGGGCTGCAATGGCGCAACCCGGTATGTCTTGCCCCCTCTGCCCCGGTCAGGACGTCAGGCGGGTCTTCTCGGTTACGTCGATCTGCACCACGCGCGCATCATGCACGGTCAATGTGATCGATCCGAAGCGCAGATCCTGCAACACGTCGCGCACCTTCTCGATGCTGGCGATGATGTCGACGCGCTGCACGTCACTGCGTCCGTTGCGAAAATCTATCGGTCTTTGATCGGTCATGAGCACCTCTTACCGCCTTAATATCTCAACTTCAAAAGTAGACAAAAAATGAAAAATTAGGGGCGGTCAAGTTTGTCTTGTCCCACCCGGATTGTTCAGCGCGAGGCGTGCTGGTCAGTCACCAAAGGGCGGTGCGTCGCCCGTCCAATGGTCGATACGGCGGCGTCGAGGCCCAACCCGCCGGCAGGAACCCCGTCAGCCAGTCGATCGAGCAACTCCTGCCCGAACTGCCAGTCGCCCAGGTTCGATTCCGCATTGATATGGCCGCAATGACCGGCGTCGATGAACTGGCTCCCCCAATATTTGCCCATGCTGTGGGCGCGCTCGAAGAAGATATAGGGATCGTCCCGGCTCGCCACGAGGATGGACGGGAAGGGCAGTTGAGACCGCGGCACCGGTCCGAAATTGCCGATCGTGTCGGGCGTTTCCACCCGGTCGCAGTCGGGCGGGGCCACCAGCAGGGCCCCGATCACCGGCCAGCCATAGGCTTGGCTCTGCAAAGCGCCCCACCAGGCGACGGTGATGCAGCCCAGGCTGTGCGCGGCGAGGATGACCGGCCCGTCAATTTCACGGATCGCTGCGTCCAATCGCGTCACCCAGGCGTTGCGATTGGGGCTGGACCAGCGGCCCAGTTCCACCCGCTGGCAATCGCCACGGCTCTGTTCCCAACGGGTCTGCCAGTGGCTCGGCCCGCTATTGTTGAGGCCAGGAACCGTCAGAACGACGGGTTGTCTCGTCCTGCTCGCACTTCCGAATCGGTTCATGGTGAAATCTCCTTATCCTCTCTCGGAGAAGATACTTAACTCTATTTATAGAGTAGACAATTGGCAAGCGACAAAATGTGTCGGAAATTGGGCAGCCGGTGCGGCATGGGAGGCGGGATATGGAAAAGGGCGTCCGGCTACTGCCGGACGCCCCTGGCGAAACATCATGGTGCCGATTACCACGGATAGATAAGCCCGTAATATTGATAGACATTCCGACCATAGCCATCGTCATAGTCGGGGCGATCGTCCCCCATGTAGCGCGGCGCATTGTCTAGCAGTTGCTTGTCCAGATCGACTGCGTAGCCACCCTTGTCGACGTCATAGGTCAGCATCGACCAGGGCAGGGGATAATGGTCGTTCCCCATGCCCAGGAAGCCGCCGAAGGACAGTACCGCATAGCGCACCTGGCCGCTGCGCTTTTCCACCATGAAGTTGGATATCTTGCCCAGACGTTCGCCCTGGCGGTTGTAGACGGCGGTGCCTTCGACCCGGTCGGATGCGATCAGGTCGCCACGATTTTCCATCGTCAGGTCAGTCATTGTCACTCTCCTGCATGAATTCTTCTATTCTATCGCAACCATGGGGGACCGCTGGGGTTCCTCCGGCTCATCACAAGGAGCATTGGCATGAAGATCAATCGCAGCGGTTCGGCAGTCTGGACGGGCGGCCTCAAGGACGGAAAGGGTGCAATATCGACCCAGAGTGGCGCGCTCAGCGCCTATCCCTATGGTTTTGCGACCCGCTTCGAAGGCCAGCCGGGCAGCAATCCAGAGGAACTGATCGCCGCCGCCCACGCCTCCTGCTTCACCATGGCGCTCTCGCTGATCCTTGGTGAGGCCGGGCTGACGGCGGAAAAGATGGAAACGAACGCGGTCGTCACGCTGGAACAGCAGGATGGCGGTTTTGCCGTGACGGCCAGCAAGCTGACGCTGAAGGCGACGATTCCCGGTGCCGACGATGCGACCTTCCAGGAACTGGCCGGCAAGGCGAAGGCCAACTGCCCGATTTCCAAGCTGCTGAAGGCGGAAATCAGTCTTGAGGCGGAACTTCTAGGGTGACGACCGGCTTTCTGGCGCGGACATGTTCGCGCCAGGCGATATAGAGACCGCTGGCGATGATGAGGGTCGCGCCGATCCATGTCGTCGCCATCGGCCAGTCCTCGCCGATCGCCACGCCCAGCAGGGTGGTCCAGATGATCGCACTATAATCCATCGGCAACACCACCGATACAGGCCCCCAGCGTAGAGCGGCGGTCAGGCACAGTTGTGCGATGCCGCCGAACAGGCCGATCATCAGCAGCAGCCCCCAGGTTGTCGCATCATGCGTCTGCGCGAAGAAGGGCAGCGCGATGCCAAGCGGGATCATCGAAAGAGCGGTGAACCAGAACACTACCACGCCTGCCGCTTCGGTGCGGCCCAGTTCCCGCAGTACCAGACTGACGCTGGCGGTGGCGAGTGCGGCGGCAATGGCGACCGCGACTCCCTGCGCCGGGAAATGGCCGCCATCGGGGCGGATCATCACCAGCACGCCGACAAAGCCGATGAGTACCGCAGCCCAGCGATGCACGCCCGTCACCTCGCGCAGGATCAGCGCCGACAGGATCGTGCCGAATATCGGCATGGTGAAGCCGATCGTCGCTGCCTCCGCCGGCGGCAACAGGATATAGGACAGGAAATTGAGCAACATGCCGGTCAGGCCCAGGGTCATGCGACTGGCATGTATGCCGATCCGACGGGTGCGGATGGTCTGTATTCCGCCCGCCATCGCCACCCATGCCAGAACCACCGGCAGAGCCAACGCCTGCCGATAGAAGAGCGATTCGACCACATGCACGCCATGCTCGCTCGCCAGCCGAACCGTGATGAACATCACCGACAGGCAGATGACGGCGGTCAGGCGTAGCGCGATGGCGAAAAGCGGACGGTGGGGGCGGGCAGCGGCAGTCACGCTCCCCGCCTTAGCCCCGTTCAATCAGCGTGCAAGGCATAGCGACGGTCTGGAGTCTGTTCGCAAACGCACCATTCGGTATCTGTCGACGCCGGTCGTCCAGCAAAATGAGCCTCACGCGCTTCCTGACCCGGTCGAGGGGCGGCAATATCCTGTGAGTGGCCGGAGAGGTGAACGGGTGCAACGTCGAAATGCCCGCTTCAGCGCATTTAGGCGACTCTTACGCTGCTGGCTTGTGGAATTTCAGGGTCATCCGGTCGCTTTCGCCGATGGCCAGATATTTGTCCTTGTCTACATCCTTCTGGCTCAGCGTCGGCGGCAGGGTCCAGACGCCCTTGGGCCAGTCGGCCGTGTCCTTCGGGTTGGCGTTCACTTCGGACGCGCCGACATATTCGAAGCCGGCGGCTTCCGCGATCCGGCGAATGGTGGACACCTTCAGATAGCCGCTACTCTTTTCCAGCGCGGTGTCGCGGTCCTCGGGCAGGCGATGGTCGACGATCCCCAGCGTGCCGCCGGGCTTCAGCATGTCGAAGAAGGCCTTAAAGGTGGCTGCCTCGCTGCCGTTCATCACCATATTATGGACGTTGCGGAAGGTCAGCACCGTGTCGACGCTGTTCGCCGGGATGCTGGCCATCTGCTCCGGATAGGCGACCAACTTCACCTTGCCGTAGACGTCGGGCTTGGCGGCGAGGAAATTCTTGTATCCGTCCAGATATCGGCCGGTCGGTTGCAGGGCATAGAATGTGCCCTTGCCGCTCAGCAGCGGCGCCAGGATTTCCGTGTACCAGCCGCCACTCGGGCTATATTCGACCACCGTCTGGCCGGGCTTCACGCCGAAAAACGCCAGCGTTTCGGCCGGGTGGCGATATTTGTCGCGGACGGTATTGGTCGGTGTGCGACTGGGCGCTGCGATCGCCGCTGCGATCGGATCACCCGCCTGATGATGGCCGGCATGTTGGGCGACAGCGGCGCCGAGCGGCAGTAGAGCGGCGGCGGCAAGCAGGAGGGGAAGGCGCATCGGGCAATCCTCTTGTCATGATGGTCGTGGCGAGGGTGTGCCTGCTCTTCGCCGGGCTGACAAGTCATTGCATCAGGTCAGAGTCGCCTCATTCCTCGCCGAACTTGTCCTCGACCAGGGTGACGAGCTTATCGAGCGAGTCGGCGGCTTGCGGGCCGGTGGCCTTGATTATGATGCTGTCACCCATGGCGGCGCCGAGCATCATCAGGCCCATGATGGAGGTACCGGTGACATGATTGCCGTCCTTGCTGACGATGATGTCGGCGGGAAGGCCGCTGGCCAGGGTCACGAACTTCGCACTGGCGCGCGCGTGGAGGCCGCGCTTGTTGCTGATCAGGACTTCCTGGCTGATTTCATTCATGTGGTGCTGCCCAACAGTTCCGACGCTACGCTGATATATTTCTGCCCGGCTTCGCGCGCGGCGGCAACCGCGGCGCGGACGTCCATCACCTTGCGCGCGCTTTCCAGGCGGATGAGCATGGGCAGGTTGATGCCGGCGATCACCTCGATCTCGCCGGCCTTGAGCAGCGAGATGGCAAGGTTGGAGGGGGTTCCGCCGAACAGGTCGGTCAGCAGGATGACGCCGCTGCCGTCGTTGACGCGGGCGACCGCCGCGGCGATGTCCGCGCGGCGCAATTCCATGTCATCCTCCGGGCCGATGCAGATCGTCGCGATCTGCTGTTGCGGCCCCACGACATGTTCCATCGCCACGACGAATTCCGTCGCAAGCGACCCATGGGTGACGAGTACGAGTCCGATCATCTGCTTTCGCGGCCCACCTTTGTCATGATTATGCTTTCGGGCCTCCCGGTCGGCGCTTCTCCAGACTGTCCTGGGGCGCCGATTCAATATTGCGGTGCAAGACCGTGGGCGAAAAGCCCGTAGCTTGCAAGTGCTTCGCGACCCGTTCGGCGATGTGGACGGAACGATGCCGCCCGCCGGTGCAGCCGAATGCCACGGTTATATAAGTCTTTCCACCCTCGGCGTAGCGGGGCAGGAGGGTGACGAGCAGATCCTCGATCCTGCCGACCGTATCCTCATAGGACGGATCGTCCATCACATAGGCGGCGACGTCCGGATCGAGGCCGGTCTTGGGCCGCAAAGCCTCGTCCCAATGCGGATTGCGCAGGTAGCGCATGTCGAACATCAGGTCGGCGTTGCGGGGAACGCCGCGCGAAAAGCCGAAGGACAGGATGGTCAGCACCGGTTCCGACAGGCCCTCGCGCGAGAAGCGGTTGCGGATTTCCTGTTGCAGGGCGTTGCTGGTGAAGCTGGTGGTGTCGATGACCTGTGCGGACCAGCGGCGCAGCGGTTCGGTCAGTTCGCGTTCGCGGGCGATGCCGTCGGCGGCGGGGCGGTCGAGCGCCAATGGATGGCGGCGGCGCGTCTCGGCGAAGCGGCGTTCCAGTTCGGTGCCGGAGCAGTCGAGAAACAAAGTCTCGACATCATGGCCATGACGTTCGCGCAGCGCCTTGATCCGCTGGACGATGGCGTTGGCGTCGAAACCGCGCGTGCGTGCGTCGATGCCCAGCGCCAGCGGCCGGTCGTCGCCATCGGCATGGCCGGCGGGGAGCGGGGTGTCGAGCAGCCGGTCGAGCAGGACGAGCGGCAGGTTGTCGACCACCTCCCAGCCCATATCCTCCAGCGTCTTGAGCGCGGTGGTCTTGCCCGCACCGGAGAGGCCGGACACGAGCAGGATCGTCTTGGGACGGTCGGCGGTCATAGCGGCGCCAGCGTCCTTAGCGCCAGTTCCACCTTGATCGCGGCCGAAATCTCGAACGGTGCGATCTTGATCACCGGCACCTGAAGGCCGGCGACGGCGCGGAATAGCGGATCGAGCGGCATGCGGTCGACCTTGTCGAACAGATCGGCCAGCAGGGCGACGGGCGCGTCCTGATGCGGCATCTCGACAATGCCCAGGCCGCGCACTTCGATCTTCCCGGCGATAGTGTCGGGCGCTGTCGCGACCAGCGTGCCGTCCAAGCGCTTCACCAGCGTATAATCGTCGCTGACGAGGACGGCGCCCCGGTCGATCAGGCGCAGCGCGAGGTCGGACTTGCCGATGCCGCTAGGCCCGGCGAGCAGGACGGCGCGGCCGCCGATGGCAACGCTGGTCGCATGAAGCGTTTCGGATGAAAGTGCGCGTGCCATATCCCCTGCATCCTTCTAGCCGCTGTTGGGAGCGATGCAAATGCTGCTGACCCGAACTTGAGTCTTATTCCGATACAATGCCGGGATCGCGCGCCACGGCCATGGGCAGGCGAACGACGAAGCTGGCGCCGCTCAGCGCATCTTCCCGGTCGCCGATGCTGATGCGGCCCTGATGCCCCTCCACGATGGAGCGGGCGATGGCGAGGCCGAGGCCCGAATGCTTGCCGAATGCCTCGCCTTCGGGCCGGACGCTGTGGAAGCGGCGGAAGACATGTTCGCGTTCGGACACGGGAACACCGGGGCCTTCATCCTCGACACTGACCAGTACCTGATCGTCGGCGACGGTGGCGACGATCCGCACCAGCCCGCCTTCGGGCGAGAAGGAGACGGCGTTGTCGATGAGATTGTCGAGCACGCGGATCAGGCGCGCCTCTTCGCCCAGCACCACCGCGACATCCTTGCGCGGGCGGGCGAAGGCGAGGCGGACGCCGCGCGGCACGCCGCGGGCCTCGCGGGCGAGCACCATCTTCTCGATCAGCAGGCCCAGGTCGATCGGCTCGAAGCGGGTGCGTGACAGTTCGGCGTCGACGCGCGAGGCTTCGGCAATGTCGGTGACGAGCCGGTCGAGGCGGCGGACATCGTCCTGCGCGATGTCCATGAGCTGCGTGCGCAGGTCGGGCCGGTCGACCCGGTCCAGCGCGTCGAGGGCGGAGCGCAGGGAGGCGATCGGGTTCTTGAGTTCATGGCTGACGTCGGCGGCGAAGGCGTCGGTCGCGTCGATCCTCTGGCGCAGCGCATGGCTCATGTCGGACAGGGCGCGGGCGAGCATGCCGATCTCGTCGCGTCGTTCGGGCAGGCGCGGCACGGTGACTTCGCGCGCGCGGCCAAGGCGCACCCGGACGGCGGCGCGGGCGAGGCGCTGGAGCGGCTGGACGATGGTGCGGGCGAGGAAGAGCGAGAGCAGTACCGAGGCGAGAACCGCGACGGCCAGCACCATGCCGAGGCGCAGGCGTTCGGCGCGGACGGTGCGGGTGATGTCGCGCGCATTTTCCGTGGCGAGCAGGCTGGTTCCGTCCCGCACCGCAACGGCGGCGGAGATCATGAAGGTGCGGTCGGGCGCATAGCGGTTCATCGCTTCGGGCCGCCCGGTCTTGCGCGTCATCATGACTTCGGGCCAGGCGGCGGCGCTGTCGCGGGCCGGTTCCTCGAAATCGGGCGGGCGGTCGGCGGACACGACGCGATCGACGACCTTGTCGAGGAAGCGGGCGACATGACGCTGCCATTCCTCCTCCGACGGCAGGCGCAGCCGATAGCGCGGCGCGTCCATGGTGAAGCTGTCGGCGATCAACCGGCCGTCGGCGCCATAGCGGCGGACACGGTCGCCGGTCTGGCGCGAATAGGCGGCGATCAGCTGATTCTGTCGATCCTCCGGCGCATTTTCGAGGCCGATGGCGAGCAGCTTCAGTTCGCGCGCCGACTGTTCCAGCCGATCGTCGATTATGCGCGTACGATAGGAGTCGAGATAGAAGAAGCCGCCCGCCAGCAAGGCGAGCGCGAACACGTTCACCGCCAGGATGCGCGGGGTGAGGCTCAGCCGCCCCGACCAGCGCACCGCGAGCGGCGCGCCGTCATTCTTCCGTGAATCGGTATCCGGCGCCATAGAGCGTGTCGATTGCGTTGAAATCGGAGTCCACCTCGCGGAACTTGCGGCGCAGCCGCTTGATATGGCTGTCGATGGTGCGGTCGTCGACATAGACGTCATCCTGATAGGCGGCGTCCATCAGCTGGTTGCGGTTCTTGACCACGCCGGGGCGTGCGGCAAGCGTTTCCAGGATCAGGAATTCGGTGACGGTCAGGGTGACGTCCTTGCCGGCCCACTTTACCCGGTGCCGGGCCGGATCCATTTCCAGCCGGCCGCGCATGATGGGATCGGCTGCCGGCTCGTCGGGTTCGTCGGTCGACTTGCTCACCTCCGCCCGGCGCAGGATCGCGCGGATGCGCGCGATCAACAATCGCTGCGAGAAGGGCTTGGAGATATAATCGTCCGCGCCCATGGCAAGGCCCAGCGCCTCGTCCAGCTCGTCCGCCTTGGACGTCAGGAAGATGACGGGCATCTGGCTCTTTTCGCGCAGGCGGCGCAGCAGTTCCAGCCCGTCCATGCGCGGCATCTTGATGTCGAAGACGGCAAGGTCGGCGGGATTGTCGAGCAGGGCCTTCAGCGCGCCTTCCGGGTCGGAATAGATGCGCGTCATGAAGCCTTCGGCCTGGAGCGCGATCGACACGGAAGTGAGGATATTCTTGTCATCATCCACAAGGGCGATGGTTGCGGTCATGCAGTTACCCGGAATGAGCAGAAAGTTGATGGTTCCGAGCGTTAGACGATGGTTGGCCCCGCCGCAAGGAAGCGGTGGCGGCATGCTCTGCGGCATAGCTGTGGATATTCGGGACGAATGGCTGGTTTCCCCGATTTGACGGCCGTTCCGCAAAGCCTTATGCCCGCATCATCTGTTGCGATGCCGCTGCGCGAAAGACGCGGCGCATGAGGGGCGGATCGGTCGTCAGGCAAAAACCGGCGATCCGACATCGTTATATCAGGAGTAAAGGCGTGCAGGCCAAATCCGCAATCACCCTGGCTGACCAGGGCATTTCCACGCGTGCCGACCAGCATTGGAACCTCGGCACGGCGCCGCTGGTCGAGGCGGCCATCCGCAATGGCGAAGGCATCCTGTCCAAGGACGGCCCGCTGGTCGTCAAGACCGGCAAGCATACCGGCCGTTCGGCAAGCGACAAGTTCATCGTTCAGGACGCCGAGACCCAGGACACCGTGTGGTGGGGCAAGACCAACGTCCCGATGACGCCGGCGCATTTCGCCGCGCTGAAGGAGGATTTCTTCAAGGCGCTGGGCGAAAAGGACACGCTCTATGTCGCCGACCTGTTCGGTGGCTCGCAGCCCGAACATCGCGTCAAGGTGCGCGTCATCAACGAACGCGCCTGGCACAATCTGTTCATCCGCACCCTGCTGGTGCGTCCCACCGCCGATGAGCTGGCGGGCTTCACGCCCGAATATACCATCATCGACCTGCCGACCTTCCAGGCCGATCCGGCCCGGCATGGCACGCGCAGCGAAACCGTGATCGCGGTCAACTTCACGGCGAAGCTGATCCTGATCGGCGGTACTTCCTATGCCGGCGAGATGAAGAAGTCGGTGTTCGGCATCCTCAACTATCTGCTGCCGACCAAAGGCGTGATGCCGATGCACTGTTCGGCCAATATCGGCGCGAACGGCGACACCGCCGTCTTCTTCGGCCTCAGCGGCACGGGCAAGACCACCCTGTCGGCCGACGCCAGCCGCACCCTGATCGGCGACGACGAGCATGGCTGGTCGGACACCGCCGTCTTCAATTTCGAGGGCGGCTGCTACGCCAAGATGATCAACCTGTCGGCCGAGGCCGAACCGGAGATCTTCGCCACCACCAAGCGCTTCGGCACGGTGCTGGAAAATGTCGTGATCGACGAGGAAACCCGCACGATCGACCTCGACGACAACAGCCTGGCCGAGAATAGCCGCGGTTCCTACCCGATCGACTTCATCCCGAACACGTCGGAAAAGAATCTGGGACCGGTCCCGAAGAACATCATCTTCCTGACCGCCGACGCTTATGGCGTTCTCCCGCCGATCGCGCGGCTGACCCCGGAACAGGCCATGTATCACTTCCTGTCGGGCTATACCGCGCGCGTCGCGGGGACCGAGATCGGCGTGACCGAGCCGACCGCCACCTTCTCGACCTGCTTCGGCGCGCCCTTCATGCCGCGCCATCCGTCGGTCTATGGCAATCTGCTCAAGGAGCGGATCAACAAGGGCGGCGTCACCTGCTGGCTGGTCAACACCGGCTGGGCGGGCGGCAAGGCGACCATGCCGGGGATCAAGCGCATGCCGATCAAGGTGACGCGCGCGCTGCTCAACGCAGCGCTCGACGGCAGCCTGAACGAGGCGGAGTTCCGCACCGATCCGAACTTCGGTTTCCAGGTGCCGGTGGCGGTGAATGGCGTCGACACGACGATCCTCGATCCGCGCGCCATGTGGGCCGACAAGGACGCCTATGACGAAACCGCCGCGACCCTGGTCAAGGCGTTCGTGGACAATTTCGCCCAGTTCGTGGACCATGTCGACGACGGCGTGCGCGGCGCGGCCCTGACTGCGGCCTGATCCGTAACATCGAACGGTATAAGAGAGCCGGGGGAGCGATCCTCCGGCTCTTTTGCTTTTGGGCGTGCGTCCGCGGTGCTATGATGGCTGCCAATCTTTTGCGGAGTTTTGGGCATGTTCGAAGATCTGATCGGCAAATTCGGTGGACTGGAAGCGATCGCGGCGCAGATCGGGCTGTCGCCGGAACAGATGCAGGGGCTGATGAGCGAGATCAGTGCCAAGATCGGTTCGGGCGAAACCAGCGTGTCGGCGCTGGCGGAGACCGCGGCCGAACATGGCGTGTCGGCCGACAAGTTGCAGGAACTGCTGGGCGCGTTCGGCGGACCGGAAGCGATCCTGGGCAAGCTAGGCGGCTTTTTCGACAAGGATGGCGACGGCAATCCGCTGAACGAGTTGGGCGGGATCGCCAAGGGTCTGTTCGGCTGAGATCGCGGTGCAGGGCGCCATGAAGGGTGCCCTTTGCCCGCTGCAAGTTTTTTTGGCCTTGTCATCGCGGTGCGAAAGGGCCATTCGCGGATTTATCATTTATTGCGAACGATCCGCAACAAGCATCGCGCATGCGCGGTGCCGACGATATGCAAGGATAGACTGTTGACCGATGTGACGATCGAAAAGCCGGTTCTGGAACCCACCGGCGCGCTTTCCGTGGAAACCGTGCTGTCGGTGAAGCACTGGAACGAGCATCTGTTCAGCTTCCGCATCACGCGGCCGGCCAGCTTCCGCTTCCGGTCGGGCGAGTTCATCATGATCGGCCTGAAGGGCGACAATGGCAAGCCGCTGCTGCGCGCCTATTCGATCGCCAGCCCGGCCTGGGACGAGGAAATCGAGTTCCTGTCGATCAAGGTGCAGGACGGCCCACTGACCAGCAAGCTCCAGAAGATCGAGCCGGGCGACCAGATCTATCTCGGCCGCAAGCCGACCGGCACGCTCGTCACCGACGCGCTGCTGCCGGGCAAGCGGCTGTTCATGCTCTCGACCGGCACGGGCCTCGCGCCGTTCCTCAGCCTGCCGCGCGACCCGGACGTCTATGAATTTTACGAGCAGGTCGTCGTCGTCCATTCGGTGCGCCGGGTCAGCGATCTGGCCTTCCGCGACGAGATGGAAGGCAAATGGTCGGAAGACCCTTTGGTGTCGGAACAGGCGCCCAGCCAGTTCCATTATGTCCCGACCGTGACCCGCGAGCCGTTCGACGGCCATACCGCGCGGATCGACAAGCTGGTCGAGAGCGGTGCGCTGTTCGAGGGCATTCCGGGTCCGGCGAAGTTCGATCCCGAGACCGACCGGATCATGATGTGCGGCAGCATGGAGATGATCAAGCAGTTCGGCGCCTATTTCGAGGAACAGGGCTTCACCGAAGGCTCCAACGCCGCGCCGGGCCAGTTCGTGATCGAGCGCGCTTTCGTCGGCTGAGGGCTGACTCAGAGAGAATAGCGAAGGGCCGGGGGAGCGATCCTCCGGCCCTTTTTTCATATCTCCGTTCGATTCGAGCGTGCCGAGAAACGAGGCAGAGCCAAGTTCAGCGCCTAGAGCGCGCTGCGTTAAATCAGACGCAGGTCGCGCGCTCTAGTCTTTTGTTTTCGCATCGTTTTAAGCGCAAAACCGGTTTCCACTTTTGCGCACGATGCTCTAAACGGCTAACCGCTTCTCGACTTCGCTCGAAGCGAACGGATGTTGGTTTTACGCCCCCCGCCGCTCCGCGACCCAGGCGTCGACATTTTTCGCCAGCACGGTCATCGGCACGCCGCCGCCCTTGACCACGGCGTCGTTGAACAGGCGGAAGTCGAACCTGTCGCCCAGCGCCTTTTGGGCCATCCCACGCAGGCGTACGATTTCGCCATGGCCGACCTTGTAGCCGCAGGCCTGTCCCGGCCAGGCGCAGTAACGGTCGACTTCCCCCTGCACATCCTCGACCGTGGAGCCGTTGGTGGTGGCGAACCAGTGGATGGCGTGATCGCGGGTCCAGCGCTTGGCGTGGAGGCCGGTGTCGACCACCAGACGGCAACAGCGATAGGCGATGGACTGGAGATAGCCGAGCCGCCCGGCGACGTCGCCGTCATAGGCGCCCAGCTCGTCGCCCAGTTGCTCGGCATAGAGTGCCCAGCCTTCGCTATAGGCGTTGAAGGCGAGGAGCGAGCGGATCAGCGGCAGCTTGTAGGTATATTCGCCCTGCCAGATATGGCCCGGAATCCCCTCATGATAGCAAAGGGTCGGCAGGGCGTAGCGCGGCCAGATGCTGGTGTCGCGCAGGTTGATATAATAGTTGCCGGGGACCGATCCGTCGATCGAGCCTGCGCCGGCATAGGCGCCCGGTGCGCCCGCCTCGATCTCTACCGGGACGCGCTTCACGATCAGCTTGGCAGGAACCAGCGTCGCGAAGGCGCGGGGCAGGCGGGTGCGGATGTCGGCGAGGCGGCCGTCGATGAAGGACAGGATCTGCTGGCGGCCATTATCGTCATTGGGGAAGAGGTAGCGCGGGTCTTTGCCCATGGCGGTCATGCGCTCGCCGACGGTGCCCTTGGTCATTCCGAGGCTTTTCAGCAACCGATCCATTTCCGATTGCAGTGCGGCAAGCTGCTCCAGGCCGAGCTTGTGGACCTCTTCCGGCGTACGGGTGGTGGTGGTGCCGGCCCGCAGCGCCCAGGCATAATAGGCTTCGCCCTGCGGCAGCTTCCATACCCCTGCGTCCATGGTCGCGGTGGCGCGCTGGCGCTGGAGTTCGGCGACCTGACGGGCGAGGGCGGGCGCGACCTTGTCCTTCACGATCGCCTGTGCCTTCGCGGCATAATCGCCGGCCATGTCCTTCGTGCGACGGGCGATCGAGGCGACCGGCACCCACTGGTCGAGTGGCTGACCCTGCACGCTCGACATCTGCCGGAGCGTCTTGTCGAGCAGGAAGGCGGGGGCGACGACGCCGATCCCGGCATCATGCTTCAACCGTTCCGTCTCGCCGTTGAGGTTCGCGGCATAGGTGGTGAGGCGGGCGAGATAGGCGTCGGCGTCCGCCGTGCTGGCGATCGGGTGGTTGGAGTCTAGAAAGTCGGGGGTCTCGACGAAGCTGCCGGTATTCTGCGCGACGGCGTAGGGCGAATTGCGATAGGACCAGTTGCTGTTCATCATCGCCATGTCGCCGAACGGAAACGCGAAGCCGTCCGCCGCCAGTTCATGGCTGGCCAGCACCACCTCGACATCGGTGCGGGCGGCGGGGGAGAGCGGTTTCAGGTCGATGGCGCGGAGTTTTGCGAGGCGTGTCCGTACATGGGCGGCGATCTGCGCCTGCCCGGCGGGGCTCTTGTCGCCGAGGCGGCTCTTGAGCGCGGCGCGCGCGCCGGTATCGATGCCAAGGCCGCTTGCGCTTTCGGGGGCGTCGACCAGCATCGCTTCGGCCATGTCGGACAGCATTGCTTCGGCGCGCGCGTCGGGCGTGTCGGTGGCCGCAAGCGCACGGGCGGGCAGGGCGGTAAGGGCAAGGGCGGAGGAGCCGGCGACGAGGAAATCGCGGCGGGAGGTCGTCATGGGGAAGGGGTCTCCGGTGGAAGTCTCGCGCCTGGAGCAGATTCCGATCCGATTGCATCGGCTCGGCTCCGCAAGGCCTTTACTTTAACGCGTTTTCCGAGTCAGCAGGTGATGCCACCAGCCTGGAAAACGCACTTAACTTCG
>NZ_DATKFP010000347.1:0-3872 GCF_035511395.1 Sphingobium sp. | reverse complement strand
TGGCGGCGGCCATGTTCCCAGTTGAGCAGCGTTCCCTTGGCGACGCCGATGCTGCGCGCGAACGCGCCTTGCGAGAGGCCGGTGCTGGCCCGGATCGCCGCGACGTCCACCGTGGGCACTTCGATCTGGTGGACGACTGCGCCGGTCTCCTTGCCTTGAGCATGGTCCAGCGCCTCGTTCAGTCCCTGCATGATGCTCTCATATGGGCTCATCTGCGGTTTCCATAAGTTGCGACCAACGCCTTTGCCAGCTCGACGGCGGCGGCCTGCTCGGCCCTGGTCAGCTTGTCCTTCTCATTCTTGGCGACCACAGTGACGAGGAAGATCGGCATGTGCGCGCCGCCCAGGACATAGATGGTCCGATAGCCGCCGCTTTTGCCGCCACCCTCGCAGGGGATGCCAACCTTGCGCAATCCCCCGCCCAAGGAGACGCCCACCTCCGGGTTGGCCGCAATATAGTCCACCAGCGCTGTCCGCTCTTCGTTAGTCACGATGGCCTTCGCGCGCCGTCGGAACTCCGGCAACTCGACGATGGTCTGCAAGCTGGTCAGGCAGTCCGTTAAGCGCCAATGACACATATGTCAATGGCGCACAGCTGCTACCCCGATCCCCGCACGCCGATCTGGTGACATCCGCGTGTGAACGGGACATCGCCGCACTCACCGTCGGGACGCCTGAAGGACTGCGCCGGGCTGGTACCCGCTACGATCGATGATCGACAGCCTTCCTCACCGCCATCGCACTGGCTTCCAAAGCTATCTTCTGGCCCTGATCAAAGAGTCCTCATCCTAGGCGTCATCGTCGAGGATGATATTGTTCTCTGCCGCATGAGTAACGTAGACGGCCGGCATGCATCGGCGCAATCACGCTGGTTCGACCTCGTACTCAATTGGCTTGAACGTACCGCCATTCGATGCGTAGGCCGAGCATGCCGTAAGGCCGATGACGCAATCCTCCTCGGCCCGCATCTTGATGAAATCGCCCGCTTTGCTCGGCGGAGGCAGAACTTGCAGATGCCCTGTCTCGCCGTTGACGGGTACATTCATAAAAAGGTTGAACGCCGTGGGTATGGCATCGGGCTCGATGCCATACGGTTCCAGCGCCTCGGCCAGGTTGCCAAAGCAGCCACGATGCACCGGCTGCTCGGGATAGAAATGCCGGAACGTGGCCTCGCTGCAGGGGGTCAGCAGGAAATCGTGGCATCCCACCGTGTCTTCCACGATTTCCAGGAGCACGCGCGACCGATTGGACCAGAGACGATTTCCCGTGGTGAGGCTTATCGTCTCCTCGTAATCGAAGGTTCGCCCATTCGAAATCACCTCGCGGACATCGTCAGCGGCAAACGCCAGCAGATCGGAGACCTGACTACCGAGCGGATCAAAGACCGTCAGGGTGCTGCCGGCTTTCAGCAGGAATGCGGTGCCGCTACGCGGCTCGATCACGGTGCGCGCGTTCACTCGCGGGGATCCCGAAATGGACATCCCCACTCGGCACCTACCAACCGGCCGCTGTACTGGCGCGCTTCGCTGGCTTCGCCGTGCCGCGCCAGCATCGGGTTGACCGAGCCTGCAATCGCCATGTCACGCTCGAGGATGCGTTCGCGCATGCGCTCGTACTTTCCTTCCTCGCGGAGGTGCTCGAACTGCTCGTGCAGGTTGAAGACGAGCGCCGGGTGCGGAAAACGTCGCGCCGGCCGCGATGCGTTCGGGTGAAGCCCGACCACGAAGAAGGCGCTGCCACCGAAACTGAGGGAAAAATGCGGGTCCTCGGGATCCGCGCTGACTGCCTTGTCGTAGGGCTGGCCCAACCACGCATCCTTGTCGGCGAACGACTGGATGCGCTCCCACATCGCCGCCTCGAACCCTTGTTCGCTCAGGTCGAGCGGCCCTTCGAACACGATGGCGAGGCTGCGCAGCCCGGCGGGGGACTGCTGATACTCTTTGCTCCACGCCAGAAGTTCGCGGTGGATCACCACGTCGTTCCACGCACTCGTCAGATCGCGGGCCGAAACGACTTTCAGCGATCCTTTGGCAAGCGCCGACTTTGCCCCCACGCACGGGAAATCCGGGTCCCGGATTTTCGCCTGGAATTCGTCGGCGAGGTGATCACCTGCCATTGCGTCGACCCTCACCAGTAGGCGCCTCGCCGGTCGAGGCGACAAATCCCATTGCAAGCAGGACGTCGGCCAGATGTTGGCCGTCAGCCTTGACCCTCGCCGACCATTCGGGGTGTTCGAGATGACCCAGTGCCGAACGCTGGAACGTCCCGGCGCTGCGAGCCGCTTCCAACAAAAGCGATGATGAGCCTCCGGCAAAGCCATCCGATCTCGCAGGCTCATTTTTGACCTGCCCGACCGACGCGCGCGGCGTTCGTTCGGTGCGTTTGCCATCCCCGACGCGCCGCGCCTCGGCTTCCGGCTCTATATATTGTGCGACGAGCACCTTCCATCTCCTGAACAGCGCCCAAATCGAGAACGCCCGGTTGGAAAAATGTTCGGCGCCGCAGTCAGTTGCGCAACGCCCGGGGAAAATCGCATCAACCTAGATCAACTTTGCCTTCGCCCGGTCGAGTGGTGTGCAGGACTGTTTCGGTACGGTAGTGGTCGGAGGGACGAAGCTCACCTGCGCGACGCGCCATGAGCGTTCTTCCGGGCCAGGCCAGTAGTGGTTCGGGTTGCGACATTCCCCGGGTGGGTGCGTGCCGTGGACCTCGACATGGATGAGGCGCCCGGTTTCGCGCAGCCGTACGTCGGTCCCCGGAAACTCGGCTTCGATACGATCGCACAACGCCTGTGCATCGTCCGAGAGTTCCGGCCCCGAGAGTGCGCGCGGGGCGCCATCCACAAGTTCCGCAGTCGACGAGCGCAACGCTTTCACGCCGTCGTTGATGATGTCGAGCGAGATGATTGCTGCCGCCAGCGAATCCGCCCACCACCAGCCAATTCCCAGGCCTATGACGCCAAACAGCCCAGCCGCGCCCGTCAGCCAGTTGGCCTTGTTCATCAGGGCGTCGGTATGCAGCAGCTTGTCATTGAGCGCTTTGGCGAGCGGCAGTTCCTTGCGGCCGATCAGCATCGGCGGCACCATCGAATATATCTGGGCAGCGATCATAAGCCAGCCAAGCCAGATCTCGTGTCCGAACAAAACCACCGAGGCGACGCTGGGATGTTCAGCCATCACCAAGGCCGTGACGGCATCATAAAGCAGGACGCCGCCAACGCTCGCCAAGGCCGCCGCGGCCACGAAGAAACCCAGACCATTGACCCGGTGGAAACCGAAGGGGAACCGTTTCGAGGCCTTTCCCTTGCGCTCGATCCGCGCTGCCAGGAGGAACATGATCGGAGGGACAAGGCCCAGTGTATCTTCGATCCAGGCGGTCTTCATCGTCTGGCTCTGACCCAGCACCAGACCCATGGCCAGGATGATGGTCGCGCTCCAGAACAGGTTCCAGTATTCCAGCACCACCGCCTTGCGCATGGTATCCGCGAGTTCCTCGGGAAGGTGCGGATTCCTCATTTCGCCTGATCGCCCGCTACCGATCGGCTGGCCTGCTCGACCGTCATTATCCACCGGTTTTCGCCATTGCGCATGGCAGCCTTGAGCTCGACGGGATCGGACGGCGGCCCGGAGGTATCGAGCGCGGGGCCGAAGGCAACTTCGGTCTGCCACGGGCTGTCTGCCTTGAACCGGCCGATCACGAGGTCTGCATCACCTTGTTCGAGCCGGACCAGCAGGCCCTCGCCGCCACCGCCCACCATGGTAGCCTTGGCACCAGTCCCGGCCTCTATCGCCTTGATCAGGGCAGCGGCGCGTGGATCGTCTGCGATATCCGAGGAGGCGAAACCGACTAGGAACGATCGGTCTCGCTCGATCC
>NZ_DATKFP010000346.1:0-6956 GCF_035511395.1 Sphingobium sp. | reverse complement strand
CACCTGCTGCAACTCGGCACGATTGGGTGTGACGACGGTGGCGCCGCCAGTCGCATTGCGGCCGAAAAGTGTCCCCTGCGGTCCCTTCAATACCTCGATCTGATCGACGTCGGGCAAGGACAGGATCGAACCTGCGAAACTGGAAACATAGACATTGTCGAGATAGATCGCGATCGGGTTCTCGGCGCCGGCAGTAACGACGGTCGTGGAAATACCGCGCAGGGACGGGTTGAGAAAACTGCTTTGCTGCTGGAATACGAGGCCGGGCGTCAGTTGCTGGAGACCACGGCTGTCATTCACGCCGGCCCTGGCCAATTGCTCGCTGGACTGCACCGCCACGGTCAACGGCACATCTTCCAACCGCTGTTCGCGACGTTGTGCGGTCACGATGATGTCCGCCTGCTGCCGGGCAGCGCTGGTCCCCGTTTCTTCCTGCGCAAAAGCGAAGGAATTTATTTGCGCAATCGCGATGAACGACGCGCACAACAACAGTTTGTTGTTCGTCATGCCAATCCTCTCCCCATTTCGCGCCGCGGTCGGGCACTTTTCTTATTTCAACGGGTCGTGCGGATCAGTCACCCTCCCAATCCGCACGCCTATAGTTAGCCTGCTTACTGGAGAGAGTAAAGACATACATTCACAACTGAATGTAAATTTATGAAAGCGTGTTTCTATTTTTTGAAGAGATCACGGCCGATGATCTGCTTCATGACCTCCGCGGCACCGCCGGCGATCCGGACGATGCGCGCATCGACATAGGCGCGGGCGATAGGATATTCGGTCATATATCCGTAACCGCCGAAGAACTGGAGGCACTGGTCCACGACTTTGACGTGCAAGTTGGTGACGACGAGCTTGACCTTCGCGGCCTCCACCCCTGTCAGTTCGCCTGCCAGAAAGCGCTTGATGCACCAGTCTGTAAAGACACGGGCCGACAACACCTCCGCGGACAATTCCGCCAGCACGAACTGGGTATTCTGAAAATCGGCCAGTGTCTGGCCGAACATCTTGCGCTCGGATGTATAGTCCACAGTCCACTGGATCGCCGCCTCAGCCACGCAAATGCTGCGCACCGCCTGAGTCAGCCGTTCCTGCGCCAGCTTGCCCATCATGATGCCGAAGCCGCTGCCTTCCTCGCCCAGACGACGATAAACGGTGGCCTGAACATCCTCCAGGAAGATTTCCGACGTATCCTGCGCCTTCAGGCCGATTTTCTCCAGATTTCGGCCACGTTTGAAACCATCCTGATGCGTATCGACTGCAATCAGGCTGACTCCTTTTGCACCTGCTGCCGGGTCGGTCTTGCAGGCGCAAACCATGACATCAGCCAGTTGGCCGTTGGAAATATAGACCTTTTGGCCGTTCAGCACATAAGAGTCGCCTTGGCGGACGGCGCGGGTGCGGATTTCCTTGACGTCGGATCCGGCACCCGGTTCGGTGAGGCCCAATGCACCGATATAGTCGCCCGTGACCATCTTTGGCAGGACTTCCTGCTTCAGTTCTTCGGTACCAGCCGCCAATATATAGGGCGCCACCATTTCCGAATGAACCATGAAGCCGGGACCGGTGATCCCTTTCTTCGCCAGTTCTTCGATGACCACGACATTGTAGAGCCAGTCGGCACCGAAGCCGCCATAAGCCTCAGGTATATTGGGGCATAATATACCGACCTCACCTGCGCGCTTCCAGATGGCGCGGGGAACGACCTCATCCTTTTCCCATTGATGATGGTGGGGAACCAGTTCCTCATCCACGAACCGCGCTACGGTCTCCCGAAACTGCTCATGTTCGGCGGAGAAAATACCCCGCCCTCCATCGTTGTGCAGCATCATGTCAGCCATTGCGATCCTCATGCATGGCGAGCGTGCGCTGCGCCTGTTTCAAATGCGGAATATCCAGCATCTTGCCATCCAGTCCCAATGTGCCGGAATCCGGGTTGGCAGCGAACAGCGCCACGACCCGGCGCGCGAAATCAACCTCTTCTGGCGATGGCGAAAAACTCTCGTTGATGATATCAACCTGGGCGGGATGGATCGCGACCCGCCCGGAAAAGCCCTCCGCCCGTGCCGCCCTGCATGATGCACGCAGGCCTTCAGGGTCGCGAAAATCAACATAGAGCGTGTCGACCGCCTCGACTCCTGCGGCATGAGCGCCCAGCAGACACAGCGAACGGACCATCTTGTAGGTCAACGTCCACTGTCCGCTTTCATCGACATTGCTGCTTGCGCCAATGGCCGAACTCAAATCTTCAGCACCCCAGGTCAGGCCATAGAGGCGATAGAGACCGGCTCCTGCATAATCGCCCAGGCGAAAGGGCGAGATCGCCGTCTCAGTCGCCACCGGCAATATCTTGATCGTACCGATGTCCTGTCCGGCTGCCGCTTCGAGCGCAGATAGATAATGGCTCACCTGTGCCACATCCTGCGGCCCATTCACCTTCGGCAGCATGATACCGTCCGGTGACGCCGACACGATCGCGGCCAGATCCTCAAGCGTCCAGGGCGTATCCAATGGGTTCACGCGTACCCAATATTGCGTTTTCCGCTGTCCTTTGGGGCGATCCTTGATGAAGGCTGGCACCATATCGCGCGCCGCCGGCTTGCGCGCCACGGCCACGGCATCCTCCAGATCGAAGATGAAGGCGTCGGCGGCCGTGCCATCGACCTTGCCCATCTTCTTCTCGCTGTCGCCCGGTATGAAGAGGAACGACCGGATGGGAAGGTCGCTCATGCCTCTGCCGGCTTCTTGAGTTGCAGGCCCGACCGCTTGCAGGTCGCGACCAGTTCATCCTTCTGGTTGAACGCCTGATGCAGGAAGGTGACGATACCCGCCTCCGGCCGCGATCTGGATTCCCGCAACTCGACAACCTCGGTCACGACATGGATGGTGTCGCCCGCAAAAAGCGGATTGGGAAAGCGTACCTCGTCCCAGCCCAGATTGGCAACCGCCGTGCCCAGCGTGGTGTCCCCCACCGAAATGCCGACCATCAGCCCCAGCGTGAAGGCCGAGTTCATGAGGGGGCGGCCAAAGGGCGTTCCCTTCATATATTCCGCATCGATGTGAAGCTGCGCCGGATTATGCGTCAACGTCGACATCAGCAGATTGTCGGTTTCCGTCAGCGTGCGGCGGATCGGGTGGTGAAAGACCTGCCCGATTTCGAGTTCGTCAAACCAGACACCAGCCATCATGCAAGCCCCAGAACAGAGATGGCCGCAATACCCTGATAGGGAACGCCGCCCAGATTATGCGTCACGCCGATCGACGGCGACGACAGTTGCCGCTCCCCGGCCCGACCCAGCAACTGATTGTAGATTTCATAGGCCATGCGCAGTCCCGACGCGCCGATCGGATGCCCGAAACATTTGAGGCCCCCGTCGATCTGACAAGGCATGGCACCATCCCGGTCATAGCGGCCATCGAGAATGTCGAATACCGCACGACCATCGTCGGAAAAGCCCAGATCCTCCATCGTCACCAATTCCGTGATGGAGAAGCAGTCATGGACTTCGCTTAAGTGAACCTGCTTGCGCGGATCGGTGATACCGGCCTCTTGATAGGCGCGCGCCGCAGCAGCACGCGTCGTCGCGACATAGCTGCCGTCCCACGCATTGGTCTGGGTTTCACGCCCGGAACTGGTGGCCAGTTGCAGCGCCTTGATCGTCACCAGGTCGCTCTTGCCCAATGCCCTGGCGATTTCCGGCGTGGTGACGATAGCGCAAGCGGAGCCGTCCGACACACCCGAACAGTCGAACAGGCCCAAAGGATCGGAAATCATGGGCGCGTTCATGATGGTGTCCATGGACACCGCCTTCTGGAAATGCGCCTTGGGGCTATATTGCCCATTTTGATGGCTCTTCCACGACACATGGCTGATGGCGCGCTTCAGATCCTCCTTGGACGTGCCATATTTGGATCGATAATAGGGCGCCAGCTGTGCGAAGCCTGCCGGAGCCGATCCCATCGGCATCCACATATCGTTGAACGTGCCCTTGAACGGCGGCGGCAGGCCGCCGAAACCCGTATCCTTCAGCTTTTCCGCGCCGATGGCGAGCGCGATATCGGCCGCGCCGCTCGCGACGGCGTAGGTCGCGCCGCGCAATGCCTCCGTGCCGGTGGCGCACATATTTTCCACGCGGCTCACGGGGATGCCTTCCAGCCGCAACGCCATCGCCGCAGGAATGGAAGAGTTGCCAACGTTGATCCCGTCGCCCCAGCAACCAAACCAGGCGGCATCGATCTGCTTGCGCTCTATCCCCGCATCCGCCAGCGCCTCTTCAAACGCCTCCTTCATCAGGTCAGGTGATCCCGCGTCCCAACGCTCGCCGAATTTGGAACATCCCATGCCCAGAATGGCGACCTTGTCCTTGATGCCCGTTGCCATGGATATTGCTCCTCAGGCCGCGCTCAGCGGCGTCGATTTCCAGAAATAGCGATTGTATCCACGCTGCCGGTCCTTCTCCTTGATTCGGAAAACCATCCGCAGCCTAGCTCCCGTATCGATCCCGTCCTTGCCGATATCGACCATTTCCATCAGCACGCGCGCGCCGCTGTCGAAGCGCACGAACCCGACCCAGAGTGGCGGCGAAGGATGATAGGACAGCCAGTCGGCAGTGGAGGTCAGCACCTCAGCCTGCTCATCGCGCAGGGACACATCGCTGAACCGATCGGCCGGGGCATGACATTGCACGCAATATTGAAGCTGCGGGAATTGCACCGTGCCACAATCGCTGCATTTGCCCGCGTTGAAGCCTTCCAACTGTCCGGCAGAGCGATATTGTTCGGTTAGGGCGGTCTTGGCGCTCTTCTCCGAACGCATGCCCCATTCTGCTTCGATGCCGCCATAGAAGGACAACATGCGCAGATAGCTGTCGGTCGGCAGCGCATCGGCGATACAGCCGCCGACGCCGCGAGCCGGCTTGGCGCCGTCGATCGCATCCGTCACCTGGAAGATCAGCGCATCGGCTCCCTGGCCGAAGCCAACCAGCAGGATGCGTTCGCCCGGCCGTGCCTTTTCCAGCGTTGCCGCCAGCATCAGCAGTGCATGGGCCGCACCCGCATAGCCCACGCCATCCTCCAGGCCACCAGCCACGACCCCTGCAAACTTCACCTTCTTCGCGACCGCGTCCGCCGCTCCCTTCAGATAGGATGGCATGACGAAATGCTGAATATCGGCAATGGCAATCTGCGCATCGTTCAACGCCGCCTGAATCGCCGCAGGCGCAATTTTCGCATAGCCTTCGTCACGGACCCACCGCTCTTCCCAAGCATAGTCGCTCGAGGCATCGTCCGATCGGAAGTGATCGACGAATACGCTGTTGACGCTGGCCGACCCAATCAATCGCGCCACCACATCGCGATCAGACAGGACAAATGCCGCCGCGCCCGCGCCAAAACTCAGTTCCTGCACGCTGGCCGGTTTACCGAAGGGATTGTCGGCGGCGATCACCAATTCGGGCCGTCCACCCTTCAACGCCTGCAACAGCGCGGACGTACCAGCCCGCTGCGATCCGGCCGCATCCGACGTGGCGATATCAGGCGCAGCGCCAATCGCCCCCGCGACGATCGCCGCATTCTGCAGATCTGCATAGGGCAGATTGGTCGATGCCAGCCGGACCCCCTCCACACCCGACAGACCGGTGGAACCAGCGGCATCGCGCGCCGCCTCGACCGCCATGGTGATCGCATCTTCATCCCAACTGGTGAAGGCACGACTGCCCTTCGCTTGCGCCCGCAAGCCCGGCGCCATCCACGCATGGGCGGCGGCGATGATCGATCGTTCGATGCGAAGGCGGGGAACATAGGCGCCAAAGCGCGCAATACCGATCTCAGTCATGCACCTCACCTGCTCGGGGCCATTGCCCCTCTTGGTTGTGTCGGGCGATCATGCGCCACGAAAGAGCAAGCATGCTCCCGCCCTCGCTTCGATTTAGTATGCTATAGTATGTTATGCAAGTGACTTATAATCACACACGCGCTAACAGGCCTCTACACGCTAAAAAAGAGGGGATAGAATGCGCATTCCGCTAAACCAGATACCCATGAGCGGTACACATGTCGTCGAATGCGAAGGGCGCCGGGTTCTCCTCTGTCGAAACCAAAATGGCATTCATGCGATGGCCGAAATGTGTCCGCATCAGATGTTGTCACTCGATGGCGGCCGCGTGCGCGGCGATGTCATCATGTGTCCTCATCATGGCGCGCGCTTCAGCCTGGATGATGGCCGGTCGCTGTCACCGCTGACGACAAACGGACTGACTCTTTACTCCGTCACGCCTGATGGAGAGGATATCGTGATCGGAGACTGATCGCTTGCATCGTCATTGCGCCAATGCGCCTCCGTCGACAGCTAATGCATGGGCGGTGACGAAACTGGCTCGATCCGAACATAGCCACAACACCGCCTCTCCAACCTCTTCCGGTCGTGCCATGCGGCCCATGGGCGCCAGATTTTCCAGCGTCGCGCGTACTTCCGGCCCCTGTTGCATCACATCTCGTACCATGTTTGTCATGGTAACGCCCGGCAGGACGGCATTCACTCTTATGCCATCGCGTGCATGACGCAGTGCTACGCTCTTGGTCAGCCCGATGACGGCATGTTTGCTGGCGGTATAAGCCGGTTGGGATGGATGAACGGACGCGACCAGTCCAGCGACGGAAGCCGTGTTGACGATGGCTCCCTTGCCCTTGGGCAGCATGTGCCGCAGTTGCGCCTTGATACATTCCATCATCCCGCGAACATTGATCGCGAACGTTCTGTCAAAGGCGTCACCATCCCATGCGCCGTCTAGCGGATGGCAGATGCCGGCATTGTTGAACGCATAGTCGAGGAGGCCCATTCGCGCCGCTGCGGCATCGACCATGCGATGCACATCCGCCGGCTCGGATATATCGCCTCGCAGAAACATCATATCGTTACCAAAATGTCGTAATTCCGCCAGCGCAACCTCGCCAGCCTC
>NZ_DATKFP010000345.1:0-23610 GCF_035511395.1 Sphingobium sp. | reverse complement strand
CAGAGCGCCGCGTCATAGCTTTCGCGCGCACGCGCGTGAAACATTCCGTCGGCGGCGAGCGGACCGACGATATCCAGCCCCTCCTCGCGCAGCGATTCGATCGCGGGGCGGATCACCTCAATCTCCTCGCGGCCCAGCGCGCCATTTTCGCCGGCATGGGGGTTGAGACCAGCGACCGCCAGACGCGGGCGACTGATGCCAAAATTACGCTGCAACCCCTTGACGGTAGTGAGGGCGCGGGCGCGGATCAGGTCGATGGTCAGCGCCGCAGGCACCTCGGCCAGCGGGATGTGAATGGTGATCGGCACGACCTTGAGCGACGGACCGGCCAGCATCATCACCGCATTATGCGGCGCCACGCCGCAGCGTTCGGCGACGAACTCGGTCTGGCCAGGATGGGTGAAGCCGACACCATAAAGCTGTTCCTTGCCAACCGGGGCGGTGACGATACCCGCCGCCGATCCGGTCCGCGCAAGCCCGACCGCGACCTCCAGCGACTGGAAGGCGGTTCGCGCGCCGTCGATGCTGGGGCTGCCCGGCACGATTTCGCCGGCTTCGGCGACCTGAAGGCAGGGCAAGGCGGAACCGAACGCTTCGGCCGCTTCTTCGGGCGCGCTGATCGTGGCGATCGGGCCGAGCCAGACCGCACGCAACGATGCCGCGTCGCCCACCGCGAAGAAGGACGGCAGGCCGCGCGCTTCACGCATTACCCAGCTCTTGGCGACGATCTCCGGCCCGATACCTGCCGGATCGCCGAGCGAGACGGCGAACGGCGCCAACCCCGTCACGGCCGGCGCCGCGGGATCAGTTATATTCGATGACGGCATCGCGGCGGAGGTCGCGCAGATAGATGCGCGCGCGTTTGTTGACCCGTTCCTCTTCCAGCTGCGCCATGATCTGGTCGGCATTGGGCGCATTGGCTGATGCCGGATCGTCACGGCCGCAGACCACCAGCACGCGGACGCCATCGGTGATGGAGCCGAAGGGCGGGGTAGCCTCGCCGACCTGGAGATTGGTCAGGATGTCCTGAAGCTGCGGCGGCAGGTCGCGCACCTTCACATTGTCATTGTCGACCACGTCGGCGCCGATCTTCGCCCCGACCTCATTGGCCTGGCCGCAACCCTTGATCTCCTTGACCGCGGCGGCGAAGCTGGCGGCCTTTGCGCTGGCCTGCTCCTTGGTCGTGCCCTGCGGGAACAGGACGGACAACTGCTTGAGGCTCAGCAGCGCATCGCGCGGATCGGCGGTCAGAACCTTGCGCTTGTCCATGACGTAGATCAGCGACACGCCGCCGACCGTCTCGATCGGGCCGGCAATCTGGCCGACCTGCATTTCCGATGCGGCCTGCGCCAGTTCGGTCGGCAGCTGTGCCGGGCGGATCCAGCCCAGATCGCCGCCAACGGCCGCCGTCGACGCTTCGGAAAATTGTCGGGCATAGGCCTGGAAGCTGCCACCCTGCTGTATCTGCTGGATGATGTTGCGAGCGTTCGCCATGATCTGCGCGCGATTTTCAGGGGTCGCGGACAGGTAGATTTCGCCGATGCGGAACTCGTCGCTGCCCTTGGCGGCGTTGAGGCGCTCGACCACCGACTTCACTTCCTCCTCCGACACGTTGACGAAGGGCTGGATGTTGCGGCGTTGCAGGCGGCTCCAGGCGAGTTCGCCTTCGATCTGGCGTTTGATGCTGGCGGACGAACTGCCCTTTTCGCGCAGATACGCGTCGAACTGCGTCGGCGACTGTCGGAAATTGGCGGCGACGCGTTCGTAGCTCTGGTTGATCTCGGCCGGATCGACCTTGATGTCGTTGGCGGCGGCTTCCTGAATCTGGAGAGTTTCGTCGATTAGGTTGCGCAGCACCTGCACGCGCAGGCGCTCCTTCTCTTCCTCTTCCACCTTGCCGCCATTGGCGGTGATGATGAGGGCGAGGCGCTGGTCGACATCGGTGCCGGTAATGATGCGGCCGTTCACGATCGCCGTCGCCTTGCGGACATTGGGATCGCTCTTGCCGAAGACGGTGACGTCCTTGGGCAGGTTGAGTTGTTGGGACGCGACCTCATTCCCATCGTCGACGGTCTGGGCCGCAGCTGACTGGACGCCGACGCTCAGCAGCGCGGACGTGAGAAGCAAGGCGCGCAAACCGGAACGAACGCCGCGGATCATGCGGTTGGGCGTGGAAACGACAGGCAGCATCGTCGGCAATAATCTCCAATACGGTCCGGCACATGTGCACCGATCCGCCTTAACCAGCCCTGACGGGGACGCGGGAAGCGTGATCCTTATATGCCAATATTGCGGAAAGCTAGCCGTAGCGCGAAACCATTGCCCTTTCGGGCGTCGCCATTGGTCTGATAATCGCGCCGCCAGGTGAAGCCGAGGGTCAGGCAATCATCCTCATAAGCGATGCCCAGGCGATGGCGGACCGGCTGATAGCCATCGGACAGGCTGCCAGGATCTTCCTTCGCGTCGGTCAGGTCGATGACGGTCGATCCGAACACGGACCAGAAACGCGCGAACTGGACACGGCCGCCCAGGCGAAGTTCTTCGCGGTCCTGCAAATCCTCCAGGCTCGACATGGCGTCCCGATTAAGCCGCAGATAGCCGACCATGGCGTAGGTCTTCTTGCTGCCGATCGTGGCGTCGATCTCGTTGCGGCGAACCGCCAGATTGTCCTTGTCCAGCCGGAAGCGGTGGGTGAAGGCGATGAAATCCTTGTAGCGGATGGTGGTGCGCCCGACGATGTCGGATGTGCGGTCTGACAGGCCCGTGCCATCGGGCAGGATGCTGGTGCGATCGTCCAGCCGATAGCTTTGCCCGACGATGCTCTGGAGCGAGAAATTGGGCAGGTCCAGGCTATATTCCAGACCGTAGGTGACGCGCGAGCTATCCTCGAACCGGTCGTAACCGGCGAAGCGGTTGAGCGCAAAGAGGTTGCTATCCTCCAGATCGACCGCGCGGGCGTCTTCATTGGGCAATGACAGATTGGCGAGGTGCGGCGCAGCCACGATCTGCACGCGCGGCTCGATGCGCTGTACGCCGCCAAAGGCTTCGCCGACGAAGGGCCAGCGAACATCGACGGCGGCAGCGGCGATGCCGCGGGCCTGCCAGCCCGGATCGCCGGCATAGCTGACGACATCGGTCAGCAGATTGTCGCTGCTATGATAGACGTCGCCGCGCAGATAGCCGGTGAAGGTGACTTCCTGCCCCATGCCGGTCAGCAGGCGCTTGTTCCATTCCGCTCCGACGAAGGCGCGCTGCGTATCCTGCCCATGGGTACGCGTGATTGCCAGCGTATTGGCCTGAAGCTGGAGCACGCCGCCCAGCAAGGGATCCTTCATCCGCAGCCGATAGTCGATGACCGGCAATGCGATCGGCGTCTGCCCCTGCGAATCGCCTTGGCGCAGCGTCTGTACCGCCCAGCCGCGAATCGAGAGATAGCTGTCATCGCCGATGCGCTGCGCGCCGATGGTGGAACGCAGCCGGTCCTCGCGGCTGATATCGTAGCGGCGCAGGAAGGTGCGGTCGGTCGCGACGCGAATCGATCCGTCGACACTCCATTCGGGCGACAGTTGCAGCGCGCCGCTGGCGTCTAGATAGCCGCGAATATCTTTCTGCGAATTGGCGGCGACCGTGTCGGAATCGCCAATGCCGACGCGGCGGCCATGGGTGACATAGCCGGTGATCTGATATGCGCCGCGATCCCAGAGGTGCCGGTAATTGGCTTCCACCATCGGCAGCGTGTCGGTGTAGACGTGCGGCGTGATGGTGACGTCGCGATTGGGCGCCAGCTTGAAATAATAGGGTAGCGCGACCTCGAACCCGTTGTTCCGATCGTAACGCAGGTTCGGCACCAGCAGACCGCTGCCGCCATTGTCCCCGACCGGGTGGCTGAGGCCAGGCAACGGGATCAACGGCAGGCCGAACAACTCGACATTGGCATTCTTGTAGGTGACGCGTTCGCGGGTTGGGTCGTAGATCACCCTGACGGCGTTGATCTGCCAGGTAGGTTCCTTGGGACAGCCGTCGCTGTCCTCGACCGAACAGCCGGTATAGGCGGCGCGATGCAGCGTATAGACGCCATTGACCCGTTCGCCTTTGGTCGCGGCAAGCCGTCCGCCGGACTGGAGCACCAGCAGCATGTTGTCGACCGCGCCGTCCTTCAGCGTATCGGTGACGTCGAACCGGTCGCCATAGGCGATATTGCCTTCCGGATCGGTGACGGACACATTGCCCTGTGCCTCCACCTTGCCGCTATTGCGGTCCCACACGACCTTGTCGGCCCGCAGGCGGTTGCCATCGCGTAGCAACTGGACATTGCCGTCGGCGGTGACGACTTCGCTGTTGGTGTCATATTGCAGGGCATCGGCGGCGAAGCCGATCTGGTCCTCATTGTCCGGTACCGGCGCGTCGGGGGCGCTGACCGGCGTCTGCGGCTCGTTCAACTGCTGCGCCAGCGCTGCCGGACTTGCGGCTATCGCGACGCTACCCAGCAGAGCGGCACGGAAGGAGAGGGGGAAAAGGATGTTTTGCAAGCGGTAAGGCCTCATGGACGGGCGCATCAGCCATTCCGCCTATCGCACAGAGGGCGGCTCGGCAATCGTTCGTGGAGCATCCTGATCGGCAAAATCGGTCGAACGGCTTTGCCAGACGGGGAAAGCGCACTATCTGGGCAATCAAGAGCGCGGTGTTCGCCGCCCATGGCCGCAAGAGGAAAAGAGCCCAGATGGATATCCAGTTCAGCCCCACCCGTCCCGATGCCGACACTCTGGCCTTCGCCGTGCCCAAGGGCGGCGTCGATGGCCTGCCGCTTTCGGCGGCATCGACCCTCGCGGCGGGCGCGGTGGCTTCGCGCTTCACCGGCGAAACCGGCGCCAGCTTCGAAAGCTTCGTCGAGGAAGGCGGCAAGACGGTCCGCGTGCTGCTGCTCGGCGTCGGCGCGGGGAGCGAGGAGGATTATGAAAAGGCCGGTGCGGCTCTGACCGCCAAGCTGAATGTCAGCGGTGCGGCGCACGCGGCCGTCGAATTTGTCGGCGACGCGAGCGCCGAGAAGGTCGCGCATCTGGCCTTTGGCGCGCAACTGCGTGGCTGGCGCATCGACACCTACCGCACCCGTCAGGCCGAAAAGGCCAAGCCGACGCTCAAGACCGTGACGCTGGTGGCGACCGGCGCGGAAGCGGCATGGGAAAAGCTGTCGGCGATCGCGGCGGGTGTGGCCTTCACGCGCGAACTCGTGTCGGAACCGGCGAACATCCTCTATCCCGAAAGCTTCGTCGAACGCTGCCGCCCGCTGGAGCAGCTTGGCATCAAGATCACCGTCCTCGACAAGGCGGCGATGGAAGAACTGGGCATG
Organism: Sphingobium sp.; assembly: GCF_035511395.1. Lineage (GTDB taxonomy): Bacteria > Pseudomonadota > Alphaproteobacteria > Sphingomonadales > Sphingomonadaceae > Sphingobium. The sequence continues at coordinate 18,263 of NZ_DATKFP010000345.1, read as the reverse complement.
GGGTCGCTGCTCGGCGTCGCGCAGGGTTCGGTGCGTGAAGCGCGGCTGATCGCCATGGAATGGGACGGCACCAACGGCGCGGCCGAAAAGCCGGTCGTCTTCGTCGGCAAGGGCGTGACCTTCGACACCGGCGGCATTTCGCTCAAGCCCGGCGCGGGCATGGAAGACATGAAGTGGGACATGGGCGGCGCGGGCGCGGTCGCCGGCGCGATGAAGGCGCTGGCCGGCCGCAAGGCTAAGGCGCGGGTCGTCGGAATCTGCGGCCTTGTGGAAAACATGCCCGACGGCAATGCCCAGCGCCCCGGCGATGTCGTGACGTCGATGTCCGGCCAGACGATCGAGGTCATCAACACCGACGCCGAAGGCCGTCTGGTGCTGTGCGACGCGCTCACCTGGGCGCAGCGCACCTATCAGCCCGAAGTCGTGATCGACCTTGCGACTCTGACCGGCGCGATGATCGTCGCGCTCGGCCATGAATATGCGGGCCTGTTCGCCAATGACGATGGTCTCGCCAGCGACCTGATCGCGGCGGGGCAGGCGGCGGGCGATCCGCTGTGGCGCTTCCCGCTGCTGGCGGCCTATGACAAGCTGATCGACAGCCCGATCGCCGACATGAAGAATATGGGCGCGCGCTACGCCGGTTCGATCACCGCAGCGCAGTTCCTCAAGCGTTTCATCGAAGATGGCGTGAAGTGGGCGCATCTCGATATCGCCGGTATGGTCTGGGCCGACAAGCCCGGCGCCACATGGGACAAGGGCGCGACCGGCTATGGCGTGCGCCTGATCGATCGTCTGGTTGCCGACAAGTTCGAAAACTGATTCGTCGCCCCATCCGTTCGGGCTGAGCCTGTCGAAGCTCCTTCCTTGCTCCCCGAAGGAAGGGCCGCACTCCGGCAGGTTCAGGGCAAACGGAATCAGGATTTGGAATCATGCAGGTCGATTTCTACCAGCTCAGTCGCGATCCCGTGGATCAGGTGCTGCCCGCCATCGCCGGCCGCATCCTGGGCCTCGGCGCTCGGCTGCTGGTGGTCGCGCAGGAGCCGGACCGGCTGGAGCGTATCTCCACGGGCCTCTGGGCCGGACCGCCCGAAAGCTTCCTGGCCCATGGCCGGGCGGGCGAGGGCGGGGAGGTGCATCAGCCGATCCTGCTCAGCGGCACCTGCGACGCCGCCAACGGCGCGCGCCATATCGCGCTGGCGGACGGCATCTGGCGCGAGGAAGCGCTGGGCTTCGAACGCGCCTTCTATTTCTTCGATGCCGACACGATCGACGGCGCGCGCTCCAACTGGCGCACCCTTAGCAAAGCAGACGGCGTCGAACCCCGCTTCTGGCGGCAGGAAGGGCGCAAATGGGTGCAGGGGCCGTAGAGTGATTTCGAGCCAGATGGATCATCTGGCGGCTCGGAAATCGCGGTAACAAATGATTTTCCAGCGTACGTCCGGCTCTATTTGAACCGGATAGGCGCTGGTACCCCTCACGCCGGGTCAAGCCTCTTGCGGCTTGCTCCGCCCGCGTCTAAAGGGCGCGCAACTTTATTCCAACAATCCGGAGTTACGAGGGCCATGGCCGTCACGCGCACTTTCTCGATCATCAAGCCCGACGCGACCCGTCGCAACCTGACCGGTGCGGTCACCAGGATGCTTGAAGAAGCCGGCCTGCGGGTCGTCGCTTCCAAGCGCATCCGCATGAGCCGCGAGCAGGCCGAAGGCTTCTATGCCGTTCACAAGGAACGCCCTTTCTTCGCCGACCTGGTCGCCTTCATGATCTCCGGCCCGGTCGTCGTCCAGGTTCTGGAAGGTGAAGACGCCGTGAAGCGCAACCGCGACATCATGGGCGCCACCAACCCCGCCAATGCCGACGCCGGAACCATCCGCAAGGAACTGGCCGAGTCGATCGAAGCCAATTCGGTTCATGGTTCGGACAGCGAAGAAAATGCCGCGATCGAGATCGCCTATTTCTTCAAGCCCGAAGAAATCGTCGGCTAAACCCGGCGTCCTTCGGGGTGAACGAGAGGGGGCTGCCGCAAGGCGGCCCCTTTTCTTTTGCTCAGCGCGAAGCAGGTAAACCAGCCCAGCGCGCATCGAGCGCCGCCTGCGCGCCATCCGCCTTGGCATGCCGCACCAGCGACAGGCCGCGCAGCGTCAGCTTGTGCCCTGACAGCCACTTGCCGGCGATGCCATAACCGATGTCGTAAAGCGCAATGTCTTCATGCGGCTCGCCGTTCACGACGAAGCGGGTCGTGATCGCAACCGGCAACCGTTCGTCGCCGACGCTGTCGTCGGGCAGCTTCGCCTTGGCCCGCCGGCTTTTGAGTGCATCCTCGAACCAGCCTGCCTCGATTCGCGGTTCGCCCGTCGTTTCCACCGGGCCGATGCCCAATGCCTTGGGAAAGGCGATGGTCTGGCTCTGCACCAGCTGGTCTAGATCGGCAGGCTTGAGCGTAAGCTGGTCGTCGCCATCTGCCTGCGCATTCAGCACCAGCCGCGCGGCGCGTGCGGACGCCTTGCTGCTTTCCACCACCTTCGCATCCCGCTCGTCGCGCTTGTCCGACCAGTTGAGATAGAGGGTCAGGCCCGAAATCAGCGCCGCCACCACCGCCAGCAGTTCGCCCAGCGTGATCCAGCGGCGACGGATCGCGGCCGCTTCCTGCGCGCGCGCCTCCTTGGCTTTTTCCGGCGTGGGTTCAGGCATATCGGTCATGCAAATCAGGCCGTCTGCGGCGGCACTTCGAACCGGTCTATCACCCAGTCCTCCGCCTGCGCGCCGCCGATCCATTCCTGCATCCAGGGATGGGCGATGATCGATTGCATATAGGCCTCGGCAAAGCGGGCGACTGGAAGCTGGTAGGTGATGAAGCGGGTCACGACCGGCGCGAACATCAGGTCGACCGCGCCGAATGCGCCGAACAGAAATTCGCCATCGCCTCCATGGCGGGCGCGGGCCTGTGCCCAGAGCTGCATGATGCGGGCGATATCCTGCGCCACGGCTTCGGATGGCGGTACGGGCGCATAGATTTGCCGGATGTTCATGCTGTGCTCGCGGCGCAGCGCGGCAAAGCTGCTGTGCATCTCCGCCGCCATGGACCGCGCCATGGCGCGGGCGGCGGGGTCGGTCGGCCAGAACAGGTCGCCGCCGGTCTTCTCGTTCAGATATTCGACGATCGCCAGGCTGTCCCATACGACGATGTCGTCGCCGTCCCAGAGGATCGGCACCTTCCCGGAGGAGGGGGCGAACTCGTCGCCCTCGCGTCGTTTTTCCCATTCCTCGTCATAGAGGGGGACGACCACCTCTTCGAACGGGATACCGGACAGCTTGCACGCCAGCCAGCCGCGCAGCGACCAGCTCGAATAGGCCTTGTTGCCAATGAAAAGCTTCATCATGCCGTCTGTCTTAAACGGCGCCGGGGCGGCAAGTCGATGGAAAAGGCCGCGCCGGGAATATTTTGGAGGCCCGAGCCGGAATCGAACCGGCGTGCAAGGATTTGCAGTCCTCTGCGTAACCACTCCGCCATCGGGCCTCGGCGTGGGTGGCCGCAAATGTGCGGCTTTGGCGGCAAAGTCAAGCGGGCTGTGACACAAAGAGCGCAAGAATCTTGGCGGCCGTCGCGCAAAGCCGCTTGGCGCGGGCTGCCTGCTGATTTAGAGGTCCGATGATATCCTTAGTGTATTGCATTGCCAATACAGTTGTGCCAAGCCCACAGGACCAAGCGAGAACTATCGTGACCGAGCAGAATTTTTCTTCGATGCGGAACGCCATGGTCGACAGCCAGTTGCGCACCAGCGACGTGAACGACCAGCGCGTTATCGCGGTGATGGCGAAGGTGCCGCGGGAGGACTATGTCCCCGCCGACCGCCGCGCCATGACTTATATCGACCGTCCGATCCCGCTCGACAATGGCCGCGCGCTCAATCCGCCGCTGGTGACTGGTCGCCTGCTCAAGGAAGCGCAAATCGCTGCCGGTGACAAGGTGCTGCTGATCGGCGCCGCAACCGGCTATGCCGCCGCGCTGCTGGTCGAGCTTGGCGTGCAGGTCACAGCCGTCGAGGAAGAGGGCGGGGCGGAGATCGCCGTTGCCGGTGCGACCGTCGTTCGCGGGGCGCTCAATGCGGGCGCTGCGGCCGGTGCGCCCTATGACGTGCTTTTCATCGACGGCGCCGTGGAGGAAGTTCCCACCGCGCTCGTTCAGCAGCTTGCCGATGGCGCGCGCGTCGTGACCGGCATCGCCGATCGGAGCGTTACGCGCCTGTGCAGCGGCCGGGTCGTCGGCGGCGCACTGGGGCTGAACCGCCTGATCGATATGGAAATGGTCGTGCTGCCCGGTTTCGGCGCGCCCAAGGCTTTTGAATTCTGATAATGATGGGCGGGGGGCGATGACAGGCAAGCGCATACAGAAACGGCATCGTGCCGCAGCCGGCCTGCTGTTGCTGACCTCGGCTATCATTGCCCCCGCTCAGGCCGAAACGCTTCAGGGGGCGCTGGCCAAGGCCTATGCTTCGAACCCGACCCTGACCGGCGCGCGCGCCGGTCAGCGGGCGACGGACGAGAATGTACCGATCCAGAAGGCTGCAGGACGCCCCGGCGCCGATGTGCAGGGCAGCTTTTCCGAAAGCATCCTCAAGCCCACCATCAGCTTCACCTCGCCGCAGCGGACCGTGAATGCACAGGCGACGCTGAACGTGCCGGTCTATTCCGGCGGCGCCGTGCGCAACGGCGTGAAGGCGGCCAAGGTGCGCGTAGAGGCCGGCCAGGCCAATCTGCGCGGCACGGAAGCGAGCGTCTTCTCGCAGGTAGTCGCCGCTTACATGGACGTCATCCGCGACAATGCCGTCCTGTCGCTCAACCAGTCGAACGTGAAGGCGCTGGAGGTCAATCTTCAGGCGACCAATGATCGCTTCGAGGTCGGCGACGTCACCCGGACCGACGTGGCTCAGTCTGAATCGCGCCTGGCTCTGGCCCGGTCCGATCTCCAGACGGCGGAAGCCAATCTGGTCACCAGCCGCGAAAACTATATCGCGCTGGTCGGCGCGCCGCCCGATGCGCTGGACGCGCCGCCCGCGCTGCCCGGTCTGCCGGCGACCCCGGTCATGGCGGTGCAGGTCGCGCTGAACGACAATCCAGACATATTGGCAGCGAAGAAGGACCGGATTGCAGCGGGCTATGATGTGAAGGTCGCCCGCGCCGGTCGCCTGCCCACCATCTCCGGATTCACCCAGGCGGGATATACCAACTATCTGCACACGCTGGGCGGGACCGCTCTGGACGCGGAGGGCAATGCGGTCGAAGGTCCGCAGATCAACAAGCAGGCCGCCGCCGGCGTCCAGCTGACAATTCCTCTTTATCAGGGTGGTCGTCCGGCTGCGCAGGTCCGCCAGAATCAGGCGCTCGAATCGCAGGCGGTCGAGCGCGAGATCGAGGTGGAGCGCGGCGTCATTTCCCAGACGCGCGCCGCTTATGCGAGCTGGCAGGCATCGCTCGAAAGCATCGAATCGAATCAGAAGGCGGTCGATGCCGCCAATCTGTCGCTGGAGGGTGTCCGCGCCGAAAATTCGGTGGGCAGCCGCACCATCCTCGATATCCTCAATGCCGAGCAGGAAGCGCTGAATGCCAAGGTCCAGTTGGTGACGGCGCAGCGTAATGCCTATGTCGCAGGTTTCAGCGTACTCGCCGCCATGGGCCACGCGGAAGCCAACGATCTCGGCCTCGACAGCGGCACGCTCTACGACCCGATGGTCAATTATGAGCGGGTGAAGGGCAAGTGGCTGGACTGGAGCTTCGATTCGAAGCCTGCGCCGGTCGCGACGCGCACCGTTGACACGCCCGCGCAAAACGCCAATGTCGACCCGGCTTCTTCACGGCAGCCTTAACCGCTTGTTAACCCGGTCGGGTAATTCTAAAGCCTGAAGGGTGCGGAATGGATTTTGGACGGGGACTATCCATGGGTGACATGACCAAGGAACCCTCGATGGAAGAGATACTCTCGTCCATCAAGCGGATCATCGCCGAAGAAGGGGAGGAGGCCGTTCAGGCCGCGCCCCGCCGCGCCCGTGCCGAGGCAGCCAAGCCCGTCGCGATCGAGCCGGCCGTCGAAGAAGTGTTGGAACTGACCGAAGAGGTCGCGGAGGAGGACTCGATGCCCGCTCCCAAGCTTGCCGCCAAGACGTCCACTACCTCTACAGGTGACGAATCGATCATTTCGGTCGAAAGCGAAGTCGCTGCCCGCCATTCGCTATCCGCTCTGTCCTCGATGCTGATCGCCCCGCAGGACGGTCAGGACAATACGCTCGACGGCCTCGTCCGCTCGATGTTGAAGCCCATGCTCAAGGACTGGCTCGATTCCCGCCTGCCGGCGTTGGTCGAGGAAATGGTTGCCAAGGAAATCGCCCGCATCACCGGCCGTTAAGGCCGGTCTTGCGGAGCCTTCCGCACGGGCCTAGACCCCTCGCATCCTGACGACGCGCCGCGCATCGTTGCGCGCGTCGCCATCCGATCCGAGGGTGATTTCATGAAGACATATCTGCTTGCCGGGCTTGGGTTGATGGCCCTGGCGACGACGCCTGCATTGGCGCGGCCCTTTACGCCGGCCGACATGGTTGCGCTGGACCGCATTTCTGCCCCGGCGGTATCGCCGGACGGCAAATGGCTCACCTATCAGCTACGCAGCACCGACCTTGCCGGCAACAAGGGGCGGATGGACCTCTACCTGCTCGACATCAGAAAGACCGGGCAGGCGCCGAAACTGATCGCGTCCAGGCCCGACAAGAATGAAGCCTCCCCGGTCTTCTCGCCTGACGGATCGTCGCTCTATTTCCAGTCCAATGCCAGCGGCGACGATCAGCTCTGGCGCGTGGCGCTGACAGGTGGGGAGCCGGTACAGGTCAGCAAGGCGCCCGGCGGCATTTCCGGCTTCCTGCTCAGCCCCGACGGCGCTCAGGTTGCACTCTGGGCTGATCGCCCGGTCGGCGCGAAGACGATCGACGATGTTAAGCCTGATACGCCCAAGGAGGCCGGATCCGGCCGCGTCTACGACCAGTTGTTTGCACGCCATTGGGATACCTGGGCGGATGGCCAGCGCTCACAGATCTTCGTGATGCCGGTGGCGGGTGGCTCCGCCGTCTCGGTCATGGGCGGCCTTGTCGGCGACAGCCCGTCGAAGCCCTTCGGCGGCGCGGAGGAAATCGCCTGGAGTAAAGATGGCAAGACGCTCTTCTTCGCGCTGCGCGAGGCGGGGCGGCCAAAGAATCCGATCGAACCGCTGTCGACCAATCTCGACATCTTCTCGGCCCCCGCCGACGGCAGCGCCGCGCCGATCAACCTGACCGACGCGAATGACGCGACCGACACCATGCCTGCCGTGTCGCCGGACGGGAAGTGGCTCGCTTATGCTGCGATGAAGCGGCCCGGCTATGAGGCCGATCGGCTTGTTCTCATGCTGCGCAACATCGCGACCGGGGAGACGAAGGCGCTGACCGAAGGCTGGGACCGCTCCGTCGCCTCGATCGCGTGGGAAGCGAACGGCAAGGGACTGCTCGTCACCGCCAATGATGTACTCGACAACCCGGTATTCCGTGTCGATGCGGCCTCCGGCAAGGTCGCGCGCCTGACGGAAAAAGGCCATGCCGGCAGCGTCGTGCCGCTGCCCAAGGGCGGCTTCGTCTATGCGCTCGACAGCATCCAGTCGCCTGCCGATTTCTGGAAAATGCCTGCAAAAGGCAAACCCGCCCGCCTGACCAACGTCAACGCCGCCAAATTGGCCGGCGTCGATGACGTGTCGGTCGAACGCTACAGCTTCAAGGGCGCCAATGGCGACACCGTCTGGGGCCAGATCGTGAAGCCGCGCGGAATTGCTGGCAAGCTGCCGGTGGCCTTCCTGGTCCATGGCGGGCCGCAGGGCAGCTTCAACGACAGCTGGTCCTATCGCTGGAATCCCAAGGCTTTCGCCGCCCATGGCTATGCTGCCGTGATCGTCGATTTCCACGGGAGCACCGGCTATGGTCAGGCCTTCACCGACGCCATCAACAAGGATTGGGGCGGCAAGCCGCTCGAAGACCTGAAGCTCGGTCTCGCCGCCGCTGCGGCCAAGGACGCGCAGGTCGACGCGGGCAACGCCTGCGCGCTGGGCGCCAGCTATGGCGGCTATATGATGAACTGGATCGAGGGCCAGTGGGCCGACGGTTTCAAGTGCATCGTCCAGCATGACGGCGTGTTCGACGCCCGCGCCATGGCCTATGAAACCGAAGAATTGTGGTTCGACGAATGGGAACATGGCGGCCCCTATTACGAAAAGCCGGAAGAGTTCGAGAAATGGAACCCGGTCAACCATGTCGCCCAATGGAAGACGCCGATGCTGGTCGTGACCGGCGAGAAGGATTTTCGCATCCCCTACACGCAGGGGCTGGCCGCCTTCACCGCGCTACAGCGCCGCGACATTCCCTCGAAGCTGCTTGTGTTCCCGGACGAGAATCACTGGGTGCTGAAGCCGAAAAACTCGCTGCAATGGTATGGCGAGGCGCTCGGCTGGCTGGACAAGTGGACGGGCAAGTAAAAGCGCTGGAACCTGATGGGAAGGCGCACTAAAGCGCCTTCCCATGACCGAGCTGCCCAAAACCTTCGACCCCGCCGATATCGAATCCCGCTGGTACGCCCATTGGGAGGAGAAGGGCCTGTTCCGCCCCGAACGCCCGGACGCGACGCCGTTCACCATCGTGAACCCGCCGCCGAACGTGACGGGCAGCCTGCATATCGGCCATGCGCTCGACAACAGCTTGCAGGACATCGTCGTCCGCTACGAACGCCTGCGCGGCAAGGATGCGCTCTGGGTGGTCGGCACCGACCATGCCGGCATCGCGACCCAGATGGTCGTGGAGCGCCAGCTCAATGCCCAGCAGCAGAAGCGCACCGACTTCACGCGCGAGCAGTTCGTGGACAAGGTGTGGGAATGGAAGGCCGAAAGCGGCGGCGCGATCACGCGCCAGTTGCGGCGCCTCGGCTGCTCCATGGACTGGGCGAACGAACGCTTCACCATGGACGAGGGTTTTTCGAAGGCGGTCATCAAGACCTTCGTGGAACTGCACAAGCGCGGCCTGCTCTATCGCGACAAGCGGCTGGTGAACTGGGATCCCCACTTCCGCTCCGCCATCTCCGACCTTGAAGTCGAGACGGTCGAGACCAAGGGCGGCTTCTGGCGCTTCCGCTATCCGCTGGCGGACGGCGTGACACTGGCAGATGGCAGCGATCATATCGTCGTCGCCACCACGCGCCCGGAAACCATGCTGGCCGACATGGCCGTCGCGGTTCATCCCGAAGACCCGCGCTACAAGGATGTCATCGGCAAGGACATTCTCCAGCCGATCACCGGCCGCCGCTTCAAGGTGGTCGCCGACGAACATGCCGATCCGGAACTGGGGTCGGGCGCGGTCAAGATCACGCCGGGCCATGACTTCAACGACTTCGACGTGGGCAAGCGCGCAGGCTTCAAGGCCGGCGAGATGCTCAACATGCTCGACGCCGACGCCAATGTCGTCCAGACCGCCGATGGCCTGATCCCCGACCGCTTCCTCGGCCTGCACCGCTTCAGGAAGGACGGCGTCGACGGCGCGCGCGAAGCCGTCGTCGCGGAGATGAAGGCGCTGGGCTTCCTCGTGCCGCACGTCACGAAGAACAAGGAAGGCGAGGAGGTATCGGCCGATTTCGAACCGCGCATCATCCAGACGCCCTTCGGCGACCGCTCCAACGTGGTCATCGAACCCTGGCTGACCGACCAATGGTATGTCGACGCGGAAAAGCTGGCGGTCGCCCCGATGCAGGCGGTCCGCGACGGCGCGATCGAGATCGTGCCCAAGACATGGGAAAAGACCTTCTTCAACTGGATGGAAAATATCCAGCCCTGGTGCGTCTCGCGCCAGCTCTGGTGGGGGCATCAGATCCCGGCCTGGTTCGGTCCGAAAATGGAAAATGGCAGAACGACTACTGAGACGGAGATTTTTGTCGCCGTTGACGAGGACGCTGCTAAGGCGGCTGCCCAAGCATATTATGGGCCAAACGCCTCGATTTATTTTGCGGATTTTGAGCTACGAAACTCGCCGCAAAAGGTTGTTTCTGATGCAGACTGGCAGTCGGGCAATTTTGTGCTGCTGACCCGCGATCCCGACGTGCTCGACACCTGGTTTTCCTCGGCGCTCTGGCCCTTCGGCACGCTGGGCTGGCCGGAACCGACCGACAAGCTGTCGCGTCATTATCCGGGCGACCTGCTGATCAGCGGCTTCGATATCCTCTTCTTCTGGGACGCTCGCATGGCGATGCAGGGGATGGAGTTCATGGGCGATGTTCCGTGGCGCAAGCTCTATCTCCACGGCCTCGTCCGCGCGGCGGACGGGCAGAAAATGTCCAAGTCCAAGGGCAATGTGGTCGATCCGCTCGGCCTGATCGACAAGTTCGGCGCGGACGCGCTGCGCTTCTTCATGGCGGCGATGGAAAGCCAGGGCCGCGACGTGAAGATGGATGAGAAGCGGGTCGAGGGCTATCGCAACTTCGCGACCAAGCTCTGGAACGCCGCGCGTTTCCTCCAGTCGAACGGCGTCACCGCCTCGACCAGCCATGAAGCGCCCGCCGCTGCACTGCCGGTCAACCGCTGGATCATCGCGGAGACGGTCGCGACCGTGCAGGCGATCGACACGGCGATGACCGAACTGCGCTTCGATGCCGCCGCCAACGCCATCTATCATTTCGTCTGGGACCAGTTTTGCGACTGGTATATCGAACTCACCAAGGGTGCGATGGATGACGAGACGCGCGCCGTCGCGGGCTGGGCGTTCGACCAGATCCTGGTCATGCTCCACCCGTTCATGCCCTTCATCACCGAAGAGCTGTGGCATCTGACAGGGGAGCGCGCGAACGAACTGATCGTCGCGCGCTGGCCGCAGGCGCTCGCCGCCGTCGATACCGACGCGCAGGCGGAGATCGACTGGCTGATCCGCCTCGTCAGCGCCATCCGCACCGCGCGCACCGAACTCAATGTGCCGCCGGGCGCGAAGCTGCCCATGGTCGTGCGCGATGCGGCGGAAGCCACGCAGCGCCGTCTCGACCGGCAGGGCGTGGCACTGGCCCGGCTCGGCCGCGTCGAAAGCCTGACCTTCGGTGAACCGCCGGCGGGCGGCGCGGCGCAGATCGTGGTGGATGAGGCGACCTTCATCCTGCCGCTGGAAGGCGTGATCGACATCGATGCGGAAAAGACCCGCCTCGCCAAGGCATTGGCCGCAGCGGAGAAGGAACGCGATTCGCTGGGCGGGCGCCTGTCCAACCCCAGCTTCGTCGAAAAGGCCAAGCCCGAAGCCGTCGCCAAGGCGCGCGAGGATCATGCCGAAAAGACGGCTGAAGCGGACCGGCTGAAGGCGGCGCTGGACCGATTGGGATAAGCGGCTACAAAAACTCTTTCTTTCGGGCTGAGCTTGTCGAAGCCCCGTTCTTCCGTAAAAGAGGAATGGCCCTTCGACAGGCTCAGCGCGAACGGAGGTGGTATATCCGCTTCATTGTCTAGGGTTTTGGGGAGGCGGAGAATGGCGGCAAGCAAGGCAGGCGCAAAAGACCTGACGCAAGGGCCGATCGCTTCGACGCTGCTGCTTTTCGCTATCCCAACGCTGGCGTCCAACATCCTCCAATCTTTGAACGGCTCGATCAACGCCATCTGGGTCGGCCGTTTCCTCGGCGCGCAGGCGTTGGCGGCGACCGCCAACGCCAATATCATCATGTTCCTGATGTTCTCGGTCGTGTTCGGCTTCGGCATGGCCTCGACCGTGGTGATCGCGCAGGCGGTCGGCGCGCGCGACCTTGACGCCGCGCGCCGCGCCTTCGGCTCTGCGGTCGGCTTCTGCTCGATCCTGGGCCTTGGCGTCGCTATCGCTGGCTGGATCGGCGCGCCCGCGCTGCTTCGCTTGCTGGCGACACCGGCCGAAGCGTTCGATATGGCGCTCATCTATCTGCGCGTCATCTTCGTCGCCATGCCCGCCACCCTGCTCGGCGTCATGATGATGATGGGCCTGCGCGGGGCAGGGGATGCGCGTACGCCGCTCATCTTCATGATCGTCAGCGTCGCCATCGACCTGATCCTCAATCCCGTCCTGATCCTCGGCCTCGGCCCGATCCCGGCCTTCGGTATCGCCGGGTCGGCGGCGGCCACGGCGGCGGCGGGGATCGTCAGCCTGATCGGCCTTGTCGCCTTCACCTATGCGAAGGATCTGCCGCTCCGCCTGCGTGGGAAAGAATTGGCCTATCTGCGCCCGGCCGCCGATCAGATGCGCATACTCTTCGCCAAGGGCTTGCCCATGGGCCTCCAGATGATCGTCATGTCGGCGTCGGGCCTCGTCATGATCGGCCTCGTCAATCGCGAGGGGTTGCTGGTGACGGCGGCTTACGGGGCGGCACAGCAGATCTGGACCTATCTCCAGATGCCGGCCATGGCGATGGGCGCGGCGGTCAGCGCCATGGCGGCGCAGAATGTCGGCGCGGGCCGATGGGACCGGATCAGTCGGATTACCGGCTATGGCATGTCCTATCTGCTGGCGATCACCGGTGCGATGATCGTCGTCATACTGCTGTTCCATGCGTCGCTGCTCTCGCTGTTCCTGGGCAGCAACCAGCCCGCGATCGAGGCCGCCTGGAACATGCAGTTGCTGGCCAGCTGGAGCTTCCTGCTGTTCGGCTGCACCATGATCCTGTTCGGCGTGATGCGCGCCAATGGCGTCGTGATGGCACCGCTGGTCATCCTGACCTTCACCCTGTTCGGCGTACGGCTGGGTTTCTACGAACTGGCCTATCCGTCACTCGGCGCCAACGCCCTGTGGCTCAGCTTCCCGGCCGGGTCGCTGGCATCCTTCCTGCTGGCGACGGCCGTCTATGCGCAGGGCGGCTGGCGCAAGGCCAGGCTGATGGTCCCAGTGCATGAGGAGGAATGCCGGGAGGCTGTTCACAGCGAATCGGAACCCGCCGGACGGATCGCCCCGGCCGGCTGATCGGGTTTTTGACTGTCGCATTTTGCGAGTCGCCGGCTGTCCAGCCGACTTCAAGAAGCTTACCGCCCCTGATTGCGCCAGCGCGTGATGGTGCGGTCGAGTATGTCGGCTTCGCTGCCGGACTGGCGCCATAGCTCGGTAAAACTGGGGTCGCTGGACGCGGGCCTGCGATGCGCTTCCAGATTGTCGAGCGCGACGCGGATCGGCACGGCGACGCCCTCGCCGCAGATGATCGCCTCGCGGTTTCGCAGCGCCGGGATCGAATCGAGGAAGCCGCGCGCGCCCTCGGGCATGGCCGCCTTCACGAAGGCCTGATCGCGATCATTGTTGAGGCGCATCGAAATGATCGTGCCGCATTGCGACAGCACGCCTTCGGCAAGATCGGAGGGGCGCTGGGTGATGAGGCCCAGCGACACGCCATATTTGCGGCCTTCCTTGGCGATGCGTTCCAATATCTTGCGCACCGCCTGACCCGATCCGGTCGTCGAAGAGGGAATGTAGCGATGCGCCTCCTCGCAGACGAGCAGGATGGGGCGTTGCGGCTCGTCGCGCGCCCAGATGGCATAGTCGAACACCAGTCGAGACAGGACGGACACCACCACGGAGGTGATGTCGGACGGCATCGCGGAAACGTCGATGATGGAGATCGGCTTGCCGTCGGATGGCAGGCGGAAGATCTTGGCCAGGAAGGCCTGCATCGTGTCCGCGACCAGCATGCCGGAGAACATGAAGCTGTAGCGCGGGTCGGCCTTGATCTCGTCGATCTTGGTCTTCAGGCGCATATAGGGCAGCGCGCCCGTGCCCTTGTCCAGCTTCCCCATCTCGTTCTGGAGGATGTTGGTGAGGTCGGACAGGAGATAGGGAATAGGCGAATCCACGGTCAGACGGCCGATGCTCTCCGCCAGCCGGTTCTTCGAGCGCGCGGCGAGCAGGCATTTGGCGAGAATGTCGCTGTCGACCGTGCGATCCGATCCGGATGAGGTGACGAACACCTCGCAATGCTCCTCGAAATTCATCAGCCAATAGGGCAGAGCCAGATTGCTGACATCATAGACCGCGCCATTGCTGGCGAAGGCCGCGCCATATTCGCCATGGGGATCGATCATGACGATATGTCCCTGCGGTGACAGGTCACAGATGCGGTGCAGGATCAGCGCGGCGCTGGTCGATTTGCCGGTGCCGGTTGATCCCAGCAGCGCAAAATGCTTGCCCAGCATGGAATCGACATAAAGCGCCGCGCGCGTGTCGCTGGTTGGATAGACGGTGCCTATTTCGACATTGGCCCGGTCGTCTGCGGCGTAAATCTGCTGCATGTCCTGGCTCGACACCGGGAAGATGTCGGTTCCGGGCGTCGGATAGCGCGTCACGCCGCGACGGAAATGATGGATGCGGCCGGTCTGCGGCTCTTCATCGCCTTCGCCCAGAAAATCGATGTCAGCGACGATGCCCTTGCTTGCCTGGTCGAGCGCCATGGCGCGCACGCTGGCGACCAACCAGTTGTCGCCGACGCGCATTTTCACCTGGCTGCCCACCTGTCCGGCCATGGCGATGCATGGATCGCCGTCCTGTCCCAACACACCCAGCCGCTGGGCGTCGATCAGGATCTTGGAGCTGGAACCGGCAATCTGGAACACCATGCCCATGGATTGATCCGATGCGGCGTTGGAGGCTGCGGCGAATTGATGAGCGCTCGGCATTTGGGTCATGAGCCTGTGATCGTCCCTGCGACCGGAGCCACTTCCGGTGAATGGACCTTTCATAGCGATGAGAGGTAAAAATTGGCTTATGCCGGGATGGCGGGAAAATTTCCCACTTCCTATCTTGCTAAGGCACGCGATCTTTAACCGCAGCTTCGCCACGGATTGTCCGCCAACCGGAACATGGAAACCGTTCCAGCATTACACTAGCGTCACAATCAGGATATTTTCTTGCCCGAAACGATACCGGTCGATGGAGCGCGGCGCTCCGACGCGATTTCCATAGCCCGTGTCATCTGCATCCTGGGTGTGGTCTATGTCCATGCCTGGACGGGGCAGAATGGGGAGGCTCTGGCCGTCCTGCATGGAAGCGGGCAGGATAATCTGCGCTGGACCCTGATGGAGATATTCGGCCGCAGCGCCGTGCCGTTACTAGGCCTGATTTCTGGCTGGCTGGTGGCTGCGTCGGGCCGCACCCGCAACCTGCCGAGCCATGTGGAGCGCAAGACGCGGACCATCCTGCTGCCGATGATCCTCTGGAATCTGCTGGCCATCCTGATTGTGTCGGGTGCGGCCCGGCTGTTCGGCCTGTCCGCACCGCAACCGCAATCGCTCTGGTGGGTGGTGGATGAAGTACTCATCCTTACCCGCAATCCCGACATCAATGTGCAGATGCCGTTCCTGCGCGACCTGTTCCTGTGCATGCTCGCCGCGCCACTCCTTGTGCGCCTGCCGGGCTGGATGCTTGCCCTGATCGGACTGACGGCAGGGGCGGCGCATATTGCGGGGCTGGGGCCGCCGGTGCTGATGCGCGCATCTATTCTCTTCTTCTTCACCCTTGGCATCCTCACTCGCCGAAATGGGTGGGAGGAACGGGTCGCGCGCCTGCCTTTCCTGCTGGCGCTGCTCCCTTTCGCCTTGCTGATGGGCGCACAACTCTACCGCTCGATCACGGTGGGCGATGGAGGCTGGCTGGTGGCGCAGCGGGGGCTGGACCTAGCCGTCCGCATCACGGCCGCCATCGCTTTCTGGCGTATCGCCTGGGCGCTGGCGGGCAGTGTCGCGCGCGGGTTGTTGCTGCGAATCGAGCCTTTCGCCTTCTTCCTCTTTTGCGCCCACCTCATATTGATCTGGGTGGGTGGACCGTTGCTGGGGCATGTGTTCGGTCCGATGGGATCGACCTTTTATCCGGTCTATCTCATCTTCCAGCCGCTGATCGTGCTGGCGGTGGTCGTCATCGTTGGCCTTGTCCTACAGCGGGTCGCGCCGCGCACGGCGGCGTTCCTGAGCGGTGGGCGGCTCAAGGCGCGCTGAGGGCGAGTTCCCGCGCATCCACCGCCTGCGCCGCCGCTATGGCAATGGCGAAGCTGCGCTTGCGCGCTGCCGGGTCGAAAATCTGCCCTGTCAGGATCAGCTCGTCCGCTTGGGTTCGACGCAGGAAGGCAGCGATGTCGCGCTCGACATCCGCCTGCGTGCCGATGCTCGACACGCTCAGCACGTCGGCCAGCATCGCCTGAGCCTGCATCGGCAGGCTGTCGAAATAGCCTTCCACGGGCGGCTGGAGCTTGCCGGGCTGGCCAGTGCGCAGACGAACGAACGCCTGCTGCATCGAACTGGCGAGCAACTGCGCCTCGTCCGCATCATCCGCGGCGAAGACATTATAGCCCGCCATCACATAGGGATATTTGAGCTGCGCCGACGGACGGAAATCGCGCCGATAGATCGCGATCGCCTCATCCAGCGCGGCGGGCGCAAAGTGGGATGCAAAAGCGTAGGGCAGGCCAAGCGCGGCGGCCAATTGCGCACCATAAAGGCTCGACCCCAATATCCAGATCGGCACGTCCGCGCCTGCGCCCGGCGTCGCTTCGATGCCCAATCGCTCATCACCTGCGAAAAAGGCCTGCAACTCCATCACGTCGCGCGGAAACTGGTCCGCTCCGCCCGATAGGTTGCGCCGGATCGCTTGCGCGACTCGCTGGTCGGAACCAGGAGCGCGGCCAAGCCCCAGGTCGACACGGCCGGGGAAAAGCGCGTCCAACGTGCCGAACTGCTCGGCGATCACCAGAGGGGCATGATTGGGCAACATGATCCCGCCCGCGCCGATCCGGATGGTGGACGTCGCATGACCGATATGCGCCAGTACGACGGCCGTCGCGGCCGACGCGATCCCCGGCATGCCATGATGCTCGGCCACCCAGAGGCGGTGATAGCCCAGCGCCTCGGCATGGGCGGCAAGATCGGCGGCATTGGCCAAAGCCGTCGCGGCGCTATCGCCTTCGCGGACGGGGACCAGGTCGAGCAGGGAGAAGCGTGTCATGCCCGCCATATGGGGACATGGTCAGTTTCATTTCAATACGAAAGATTATCCGGCGCGACCGAAGGTGGCCACCGGCATGTCGACCCGGCGGCCGAAGGTCGTCGGACGGCGTGCGGCCAGCGGGTTCGCATCGCGGTCCAGCAGCGCCATCGTTTCGGTAAAGCAGGGGCGCAGGGCGACGACGGTTTCGATCAGTTCTTCCGGCCCTTCGCGCATTTCCACGCAGCGTCGCGCAGTCATCTCAATCTCTTCGGCCATGGCGCGCAGGCGGTGCGCGCCGAACTGGGCCGATTCGCCTTTCAGCGTATGGGCGGGCGTCACCAGTGTGGCGGCGTTGCGGGCGCGGAAAGCCTCCTCGATCGTATGGATCGACTTTACCCCATCCTCGCGGAAATAGCCCAGGATGCGCAGGAAGGCCGTGCCCAGTTCGCTGCGCGTTCGCGCAAACTCGGTCCAGTCCACCAGCTCTGTCTGTAGATGAAGCACCCGCCACTCCCTTATGTGCCGGGCCAAAATAGACCGAGCGTGTAAACGGCGGGTTAAGGCGCGTCGCCATTTCCCTGGCGCAGGAAGAAACGCTGGTCGCCCAGTGGGGTGAAATCCCATTGATTTTGTTGCGCCAGCGCCGCGAGTTCGGCGGGCGCGATCGGATCATCCGCCTCAATGATGATAGCGTTTGCTTCCCGCATCGCCCGCGCCGCGCGCAGGGCGGGCCAGGGGCATTTCATGCCCCTGGCGTTCACCGCGACCGGATCGTCCGCCATCGGCTTACTTGGTCGCGAACGGGTTCTTCTGGCTGCGCAGCGTCAAGCGCACCGGCACCGCGCCGAAGCCCAGTTCCTTGCGGATGCCGTTTACCAGATAGCGGCGATAGCTTTCGGGCAGTTCGTCCAACCGCGTGCCGAACAGCACAAACGTCGGCGGGCGCGTCTTGTTCTGGGTAATGTAGCGCAGCTTGATCCGCTTGCCGCCCGGCGCCGGCGGCGGATTGGCTTCCAGCGCGGTTTCGAACCATCGGTTGAGAATGCCGGTGGACACGCGCTGCGACCAGGCCGTGCGCGTTTCGAAGGCGACATGGATCAGGTCGTCCAGCCCCTTTCCGGTGGCCGCCGACACGGTCATGATCGGGACGCCACGCACCTGCGCCAGGCCGTCTGACAGGGCCTGCTTGACGCCCTGATAGAGGGCGGACCCATTCTCCACCGTATCCCATTTGTTGAGGGCGATGACGAGGGCGCGGCCTTC
>NZ_DATKFP010000344.1:0-3150 GCF_035511395.1 Sphingobium sp. | reverse complement strand
CGGACACCAAGCGCGCGCCCAACGCTGCCTTGACCGAGTCGCGATAGTCTCTCGCGGCGTTCAGGGCCTGGCGCAGATCAGCCACCTTCAGGCCGCGCGCTCGAAGATTGCGGCGATGCCTTGTCCGCCGCCGATGCACATCGTCTCAAGACCGTAGCGGCCTTTCGTGCGCACAAGTTCGCGGGTAAGGTTGGCAAGAATACGACCACCGGTTGCACCGATCGGGTGGCCAAGCGATATACCCGAACCATTGACATTGAGGATTTCGTTCCGGCCGTCGTCATCCGACCAGCCCCATCCTTTCAGAACCGCCAGGACTTGCGGTGCGAAGGCTTCGTTCAGCTCAACCAGATCAATATCGCCCCAGCCAAGGCCGCTGCGGGCGAACAAGCGTTGCACTGCAGGAACGGGACCAATTCCCATACGACTGGGATCACAGCCCGCCGCGGCCGAGCTATGATAAAAGGCGATCGGTTCCACCCCCAGTTCGTCGAGTTTGTCTTCGGCCACCACAAGGCAAGCGGCAGCGGCGTCGTTCTGCTGACTGGCGTTGCCAGCGGTTACGACGCCGCCCTCAATCGCCTTCAGCGCGCCGAGCGAAGCCATCGTCGCGTCGCCGCGATAACCTTCATCGTGTGCGAAGATGGCAGGCGCGCCCTTTCTTTGCGGCACCACAACCGGCACGATTTCGTCGTCGAACATTCCATTCGCCCAGGCGGCCGCGGCCCGCTGGTGGCTGCGCACGGCATAGGCATCTGCCTGTTCCCGGCTGATGTCATAATCCCTGGCAAGATTTTCGGCCGTTTCGATCATGCCGGAGATAACACCAAAACGCTCCGTCGGCTGAGACATAAGGCGTCCGCGCGTCAACCTGTCGTGAAGGGTGATACTGCCGGAACGTTTGCCCCCGCGAAGGTCGGTTGAATAATGTTCGACGTTGGACATTGATTCGACCCCGCCGGCGACAACAACGTCGGACATCCCCGTCTGCACCATCATCGCGGCGTTGACGATCGCCTGTAGCCCCGAACCGCAGCGCCGGTCGAGCTGATAGCCGGGGACTTCAAGCGGCAGGTCGGCAGCCAGCCATGACCAGTGGCCGATGGCCGGCGCCTCGCCGTTGCCATATCCCTGACTGACCACGACATCGTCGACCCGGGCGGGATCGATCTTCGTGCGCTCGATCAGGGCCTTGAGGATGACTGCGCCAAGCTCGCCTGCAGTCATCGGCGAAAGAGAGCCGCCACACTTGCCCACCGCAGTGCGGATCGGCATGACAATGGCTGCGCGACGAAGGGTCATTTCGGGTCTCCACTCGCCATGTTGCCCACAATACCTGCGTCGATCAGGCGGGCGATTTCGGCGGCAGGCAGCGAGAGCAGATCCGCCAGGACTTCTTCGGTATGCTGGCCATTGCACGGCGCGGGACAAGGATCCCGACGGTGCATTTGGGGAACGGTGGCGAATGTGCCCGCGGCGGGATAGTCGAAGCCGCTGGGATTTGGCACCATCCCGAAAATCGGATTGTTCGCTACCAGCGCTGGATCGTGAACCGCATCAAGCATCCTGCGATAGGGCGAAAAGACGATTCCCCCCGCATCGAAGGCAGTAGACAGATCGGCGTAATCACGCGACCGGATCGCCCGTTCAAACAAGGGATAGAGCATGTCACGCAAGGTATATCGGAGGCCGTCATCCTGTTCGAAAGAAACACCGCGCTCTTGTTCGATGGCCGCAACATCTTCGGAAAGGCCCAGCGCCCCCAGCAAATGGGCCCACTGGCGATGCGTGGCAACGACAATCATTGTCCGCACCCCGTCGCGCGTGGTGAAGTCGCGACCGAACAAACCATAAACTGCATTGCCAAGGCGCGGACGATCCCGGCCCGTATAGAGCATTTCTGCAAGTCCACCGAGGTTGGCGACCGTGCCAATCGCCACGTCTGACAACGGCAGCCGGATCTCGCATCCTTCGCCACTGGTGCTTCGCCACTGCATCGCGGCAAGCATGGCGAATGCTCCGTATGCGCCGGAAATGAGATCCCATGCGGGCAGGACATGATTGACCGGATCGGGGCCCGTTCCAGTCAGCATAGGGTATCCCACGGCATTGTTTATGGTGTAATCGAGCGCGGGCGAGCCATCGGCCCATCCCATTATCCGCAAGGTGACAAGATCCGGACACCCCTGCGCGAGGAGGGCATGGGACAGGAAACCATCCACCGGAAAATTGGTGATGAACTGGCCGGTTGCCCTCACGAGTTCCTGCACTATTTCACGCCCCTCAGGCCTGCGAAGATCAACCGCGACTGACTTTTTTGCACGATTGAGATTCTCCCAATAGAGCGAATCATTCGCCGCCGTCACAGGCCAGCGCCGGTAATCGGGGCCGCCGCCAATCTGGTCGACGCGTATCACCTGTGCGCCAAATTGCGCGCAATAAAGGCCCGCCGTGGGAGAGGCGACGAATGACGATGCCTCAATGATCGATAGGCCATCGAGAAAATTATACATGGCGTTTGATCCGGCCCGCAGGCGAATTGGCCATGCGCCAGGGCGGGGCGGAATGAACCCCCTGGCCGCCCATGGTGCAGCCTGCGGATGAAGTGCAACCCACGAAGGTCAATTCGCCGCCGCAAATTCACGCAGCATGTGCTTAGCGATCTGGAGTTGCAGGATCTGGGTCGTGCCTTCATAAATCCGATATATGCGCGCATCGCGGAAGAAACGTTCGGCATCGTATTCGGCAAGATAGCCGGCACCGCCGTGGATCTGGACGCAGGCATCCACCACGCGGCCGCACATTTCTGTCGCGAAAACCTTGAACGCCGCTGCTTTGCGCAAGATGTTCTCGCCTGCGTCGGCGCGCCGAGTGACATCGTCCATCATGCATTCGGCGGCATAGATTTCGATCTCGCTCTGGGCGAGCATCTGCTGGATCAACTGGAAGTTGGCAATCGGCTCGCCGAATGCCTTGCGCTCGGTCGCGTATCGGATGGCGCTATCCAGCGCCCGGCGGGCATAAGCGGTCGCTGCGGCGCCCACCGACATCCTGCCGTTGTCGAGGCTCATCATCGCGAATGCGAAGCCCTTGCCAAGTTCGCCGCCGAGCAGAGCCTCGCCGCCAACGTGGACATCTTCCAGCCCGATA
>NZ_DATKFP010000343.1:0-4461 GCF_035511395.1 Sphingobium sp. | reverse complement strand
GATTGCGGCCAGATCGGGCAGCAGTGTGCCAACACCGATATACTTGGCAGTAACAACTTGGGGGATTTCGGCGACCTGACCCCAGAAATGGCGCGGGAAATCGAACTTGAATGCTTCGGGATTGGCATAGATTGCAATATTGATATCGGGCACCGCCTCAGCGACATCCTTGTAGAACTGGACCGCGACATCGACGCTCGGCGCGCACCACATCGGTACGCCCAGCATCGTCCCGGTCGCGCCGATATCGACTGCCTCGCGGGTCAGCGCGATGGTGTCGCGGGTGTTGATACAGGTTGTGCCGACAAACACCGGAACCCGGCCCGCTGCGGCATCTACGATAGTCTTCATAAAGACGAGCTTTTCGTCAAGCGTCATGGTCGCGGCCTCGCCCAGCGTTCCCATACTCAGGATGCCGTCGACTCCGGCCTCGATCAGGCCGTTGACCATGCGGGCTGCTTCGTCGACATTAACCGTATCAGTGGCGCGCCAATCGGTAGCACCTTCCTTGGCGGGCGTCGGCACGATCGCCCAGGCACCCTTTATATCAGCAGCAGTCAGCAGTTCACGCGCCACGCAACATCTCCCAAAGATTTTCAATCATTAGCCAATATGTAACGCATTGCCCACGGGCTTGGCAAGGGAGGAATGCGGATTTATGAAGCCGAATGTGACTAGGATTGCACCCTTCCGGCCGGACGGGTGCGGGTTTGGAGAAATCAGAGATGACAGACGCAAACGTAAGATTTGCAGGCAAGATCGCGATTGTCACGGGAGCAGCCCAGGGCATCGGCTTTGCTACGGCCCAGCGCCTAGGGCGAGAAGGCGCCACAGTCGTCGTTGCCGATCGTGCAGAACAGGCGACACTGGATGCGGTTGCGCGACTTATGGCCGAATCTGTCGACGCTCACCCCGCCATCCACGACCTCGAGCAACAGGCTGGAGCCGCTGCCCTGTACAACGCTGTAAGCGATAAATTCGGGCGGATCGACGTGGCCGTCCATAATGTCGGTGGCACGATCTGGGCCAAGCCTTATTGGGAATACACCACCGAAGAAATCGTCGCCGAAATTAATCGCTCGTTGTGGCCGACGCTGTGGTGTTGCCATGCAGTGCTGCCCCACATGCGCGCGGCGGGTCGCGGCGCGATCGTCAACATCGGCTCGGTGGCAACGCGCGGGGTCAATCGCGTGCCCTACGCGGCTGCGAAAGGTGGCGTGGCGGCGCTGACCGCTGCGTTGTCGCTGGAACTGGAGGATTGTGGCATCAGGGTAAATTGCGTGGCTCCTGGCGGGGTCAACGTGACCCGTGTCACCCCGCGTAATACCGCTCCGCATTCCGACGCGGACCGCAAGGGCTTTGGCGAGGTGATGGAGCAGACCTTGCGCGATACCCCGCTGGGTCGCTTCGGCGAGCCCGAGGAACTGGCCGCCGCGATCTGCTTTCTAGCCGCCGACGAGGCGTCCTACATCACCGGCCAAACCCTCTACGTCGCAGGTGGCGGGATCGGCTGATCCCGCCCGCCTTACGAGCCTAACCAGCCTGCTTGAGGATATCGCGGAGCGACACATCGGCATCGGCCAGCTGCGCGGCCTGGGCATTGGCTCGGCGCTCGATCAGCCGTTTGCCGATGCCCATGTCTGGGGCGCGGTTGACAGTCAGGATGCCCTCGATCATCTCGCCTGACTGGAAGAATGCGGTAAACTGGTTGCTTGCCATGTCTCCACGCAGGGTTACCTCGGCTTGCACCGGGATATGGCCGCAGAACTGGATATTGAGATCGAACTGGTCGCTCCAGTACCACACCGGCTTGCAGTAATCGACGCCCTGCCCGAGCACGGCGAGCGCCGCGGCCTGAGCCTGATCGGCAGCATTCTGGTAGGTTTCCTGGCGGATATGGCCGCCGAAGAAGCTCTCCTGTTCGGCCACGTCGCCGGCGGCAAAGACATTCTCATTGCTGGAGCGGCACCGCCGATCGACGATGATGCCGTTATTGGTGACGATGCCTGCGTCCCGGGCTAGGCTGATTTCCGGCACTATCCCGACCCCGACTACCACGGCATCGCAATCCACCAGTGATCCGTCATCGAGTTCGACCTGCGTCACCCGCCCGTCAAGCACCTTCATCGCGTTCACGCCGCGTCCGAAGCGGGTGTCGACGCCGCGCTGGCGATGTTCCTCGCCCAGCCATTGCCCGAACTGCGGCCCGAGCGCGCGAATCATAGGCGCGGCAAGCGGTTCGATCGCGGTCACTCGGCACCCCAGCTTGACCGCGCTGGCCGCGACTTCAGCCCCGATCACACCCATGCCGATGATGACGATCCGGGCGCCGTCCCTGAGGTCCGTCGCCATCCGGGTGGCATCGTCCCGGGTGCGCAGGTAATGCACGTTGGCGGCGTCGGCACCCTCCATGTTGAGCTTGCGGGCGGAACCACCGGTGGTCAGCAGGATGCGGTCGGCTTGGACCAGGTCTCCGCCCGTCAGGCGCACAGCGCTCGCCGCCAGGTCGAGCGCTTCGGCACGCGTGCCAAGCCGCATTTCGATGCGGTTGGCGGCGTACCAGGCCTCGTCATGAAGGAAGAAATTGTCCGGTACATTGGCCGGATCCCACAACACCTCCTTGGACAGGGGCGGGCGCTCGTAGGGCCGCCACGGTTCTTCGCCGATAAGGGTGATCCGGCCATCGAAGCCAGCCTGGCGCAAGGACTCCACCGCGCGGCCACCCGCAAGATTTGCTCCGACCACGGCTACCGATTTCATGCGATTCTCCCAACTTTGCGTGCTTTCCCGGTCTTATTGCCGGAAGGCGCACCTCCCTATAGACCTTCTTTGCACAATATGCAATGCGTTGCGAGAGTTAACGCGCGCTAGGCGGATTCCTGGATTTCCATTTTTTCAAGACGCAAGGCGAGCTGCCGACGGGTAAAGCCTAAGGTGCGCGCCGCGCGAGCAACGTTGCCCCCACTTGCATCAAGGGCCTCGCGGATCACCAGCCCTTCCATTTCCAGCAGGCTTCCGCCCTCATCGACGATCAGATCCAGCATCTGGCGCACCAAGTTGGCGCGACTACCAACATTGTCAACGGCGCTGATCCTGCCATCGTTGGTCATGCACATCGCCGGCTTCAATTCGAGGCCGTCGGTTTCCAAGAACAGGTGTCTGACGTCGATCGCTCGTCCGTCGTCCGCCAACAGCACGGCGCGTTCCACCATTCGCTCAAGTTCGCGCACATTGCCCGGGAAATCGTAAGCCAACAGCGCGTTAATCGCCCGCGGAGTGAAGCCCGATACTGTTCGGCCATGGCGCAGGGCATAACGCAGACGGAAGTGTTCCAGCAGCACCGGAATGTCCTCGCGGCGCTGGCGCAGCGGCGGCACCCGGACCGGTAAAGTCGATATCCGGTAGAACAAGTCGGCACGAAACGTGCCTTCCCGCACCGCCTCGTTAAGTTCCACATTCGATGCTGCGATCAATCGGACATCCACCTTGATCGTCCGCGTATCGCCGACCCGCTCGAACTCACCTTCCTGGACAGCGCGCAGAATCTTCGATTGTGCAAGTGGCGACAGTGTCGATATCTCGTCCAGGAACAGCGTGCCGCCATTGGCCAGCTCGAACCGACCGGGCCGGGCGGCAACCGCGCCAGTATAGGCCCCCTTGGCCACGCCGAACAGCTCCGATTCGATCAGCCCCTCAGGGATCGCCGCGCAGTTGAGCGCGATGAACGGCTCCGCCTCGCGCGTGCTCAGCCGATGAGCGAGCTTGGCCAGCACTTCCTTGCCGACCCCGGTCTCGCCCATTAACAGCAGCGTCGCATTGCTCGCTGCGGTGCGTTCGATCATGGTCTTGGCTGAGAGGAACGCTGCCGATATCCCAATCACCGTTTGGCCCGCATCATGCCACGTTTCGGACAGGACCAGCGGCGTCGCGGCCAATTCGAGGTCGTCCAACTGATCCCATTCGGGTTTTGGTTTGGCGTGAAGTACGCAGGCAGCATCGCCTCGCCCCGCACATTCCACTTCGCGCATGATGATCGGTTGTCCCGCGAAGGTTGTGGCAAAGCCGCTTGCAAAGCCGGTCTGCATCCAGCACACCGGATCGGTGCTGTGCCCCATCGCGTTGAGATGGATCGCCGCCTCCATCGAATCGTGGACCGTGAACCGGCCTTCGAAATGCCCCCGCGAGGGATCGTTTTCAAGAGTTTCGATCTGGGTCCAGCCGAACCCGGTCAAGGCGTGTGCCTGCGGTCCGACCGCGAATGCTTCGAGATAATCACCATCCGGGCGCAATTTCTTCGCGCCGATCGCGCACCGTGCGCCTTCGGCAAAACCGACACCCCAGAAGAACCGGCTGGCCGCTTCTAGCCCCAATTCGGCCACCAGGCGGCTGCGCCAGCTGGCCAGGGCCGCTTGGCTGAGCAGTACGCAGCGTTCACCGTCATGCCAGATCCGGCCCATTTCC
>NZ_DATKFP010000342.1:0-20078 GCF_035511395.1 Sphingobium sp. | reverse complement strand
ATGGAAAAGACGAGCCGCCCATTGTCGGGCAGCAGTTCATCGCCCTGAAGCGCCAGCGCCTTTCCATTGGCAGGCTGCGCACCGGGCGTGACATCCTTGCTGAGCAGGTCGACCTGGGGCCGCGACGCCGCCACCGTCGCCGCCAGAGTGACGATCCGTCCGTCTCGCAGCTTCACCCTTGCACTGATGTCACTGCCCTGTTGCGGCGCGACGCCATCCCCCTGCATGACCAGCCGCAGACGATCGACCGAGCCATCGCGCATCAGTCCGTCAGGTCGAAGCGTCAGCCCCGCAACCTCGACACTTTCCACCTGATCAAGCCGCTGGCCGGACAGCAGCGCGCCCCTGTCGCCCGCATGAAGGAGCAGGCCGTCGAGGCGGCTTGCCTGAGCATAGCTGCGCAGCGAAACCATCGAAGGCTGGGCGACGCCGCGATATTTCACGGCTATGTCGAGCGTGCCGGGCTTGCGCTCTGCCAGCGGCAGGGTGAGCACCAGCCCGTCCTGTCCCTGTATCTTCCAGCCGATCGATTGCGTCTGCCCGTCACTCTGGCGGATGGTCACGCCTTCAACGCAGGCCGGGGCACCGCCCTTCAGGACGACGCCATTGTCTCGCCCGACGACCAGTGCAGGCGTCTCCCCCTCGACCTTCCACCCGCTATCATCGGGCAGTTGCAGCGCGAAATCCGGTCCCTCGAACCGATCGAAGCCCCACAGCCCGTAGAGATGCCCCTGCACGGTGCCCTTGAAGCCGGCGGGCAGGTCGGCACTGCCGGGCAGGACATAGCCGCCCCGATCCGCACGCGCGGTGACGGGCAGTTCGACTGTCCCGCCACCCGCCGACTTGAGCACCAGCTTCACGTCGCGGGCATAGGCGGTGGAGTAAATGAGCGGCGCGCCTTCGACCGGCAGCACCGTGCCGCCTCCCGCCGCGCAGATCGGTCCTTCGGCGGCATTACGCAACCGGGGTGGACTGTCTCCCTCGATCGCCGGCATGGCCACCACCATCACCGACTTCGGCTTCTGGAAGGAAGGCGCGGCATTGAGCAGCAGACCGATCCCGCTATCCTTGCGCACGCTCAGCGTCGGCAGATAGTCGAACTCGGGATTGCTGAACGCGCCGAAAATCTTCGCCACGTCACGCACCACAGCGATATAGGCGCTGTAATAGCCATAGCCGGCTTCACGCGTGGCGCTGAGTTGCAGGGCCAGATCGGTGGGTGCGCCGGTCAACGTCTCGGCCATCGAACTGCTGTGTACATCCGCCAACACCAGCGATTCCCGATTGTCGAGCAGGCAGGCGGCCTGCAATTCGACCACCTTGGACAGGCATTCCTCATTGAGCTTCATCGACAGGCTTCGCGCCAGCGCCGGCGCGACACCGCGCAGAAATTCGGGATGGGTATTTTCCTGCGCCCGGATCGCCGCCATGAAGGCATCGAGCCGCGACCGATCGAGCGAGGCCTGGTTCAGATCCTGCGTCGCGCGGACGAACTCGCCCGGCTTGCCCCTCACCGCATCGAGCAGCGTACCTTCGGCCCCGCCAGTATCGGGCACGAGGAAGATGACCATCTGCCGCGCGCCTTTCGGCACGGTCATGGTCAGCGCCTTGTCCTTGTCTTTCTTCTTCCAGGTTTCAGCGAAGCTGATCCAATCCTTGGGCGGCGGATTGGTCGCCCCGCGCAGAAAGGCCGACACGAGAATGAAGCGCGCGCCCTGATCGGCGGGCAGGTCCGCCTCGATCGACAGCTTGTCGCCCTCGGACAGGCTCGGCACCTGAGCGATCGGCAGGCTCTGCGTGCCGCGCATCACCATGATGCGCAGCGCCGGTCCCGTCAGCTCGAAAGGGGCAGGATCGGCCGCGCAAAGCGACGCGGGCGCCAATGACGCGAGCAGCATGGCCAGCCCCCAACGGGCAGCACGGCGCGGCATCCTTTTGATCGGCAAGCGCATATCTCTGTCTTCCGGCATTTCTCTTCTGCGATCCCGACCGCCTCTCCCACATCGGCGCAGGCAAGCCAAGAGCGCAGGGCCATGCTTGCGGCAGGCCGACAGCTTGACCGACGGAGCGGAAGAACGCAGGCCGTCAATCCCCCGGTCGATAGGTCCGTTCGACATGACTGGCCAGTTCGTCGGGATGGAAATAGACCGGCCGCAGCTTGCCATCGATATAGGCCTGCGCCTGATCACCGAAATGCGGCGAGGCCGGATCGCCGTTTGCGCCGCCGACGCTGACCGCTTTTGCCTTTACACGCTTGCCGAACTCGACCGCCGCCAGGAAACTATTGCCGCTGGTGCCATACCATTTTTGCGTGCCGGGATAGGCGCGTGCGCCGAAGGAGGCGAGCGAACCCCAGCGCGCCGAACCGAAGGGCACTGGCAGGCTGGGCTGCGCATCGGAGAAATCCTGGACGATGGCACCGGTCAGCCGCTGGTAACGATTGATCTCGCCCCAGGGCGTGCGCCAACTGCCAAAACCCTTGTTCAGCCGATCGACCACCACCGATAGCAGTTTCAGTTGCACGTCCGCCGGGGCGCCGGCCATGCGATCATAAAGCGTGCGGGCATCCCCCTGCGTCTCCGCCAGCACCCATTGGCGCAAATCCTCCGCCCACAGGCAGGCCAGGCTGTTAGCCACCGATTCCGCGCTCCAGCGATAGTCCCAGCGGCGCAGCAGGGCGACCGGTTCGGCGAGCCGCAGCCTGCGCGCATCGCCCTGAGCTAGTCCATCCCACGCCTTGGCCAGTAACGGCACCAGCCGGGCAAAGGCGGGCTGATAGCGATCGAAAGCAGCAGCGGTCATCGTATCGAGCGTGAAGTCCCGCCCCACGCCCAGCACCATGACGGCATGTTCGCCGCGCGGATTTTCCCCGACCATGTCCATGTAGCGGGGGAAATCCGACGCCTTCTGACTGTCCTTGCCCGCCGCCGACCAGGGACCGTTATTGGTGTTCTGAATCCAGCCGCCCGCCGGATTGAGCAGGCGCGGCAAGCGATCGAGCGGGGTCAGCCCCTTCCAGTCGGTCGCCGGATCGCTGCCATCGACCGGCTTCATATAGTCGAACCGATCTTCGCGCAGCGGCACGAACTGGGGATGCAGATAGGCGATCGTCCCTTTCGCATCGGCGAAGATGGTGTTGTTGGACGAGTTGGCCATGCGCTCGGCGACCTTGACGAACTGGGCATAATCGCGCGCCTTGGTCCGCAGGAAGCTTTGCTCCAGCGCCGGCACCGGCTTGTCCATCATCGCGAAGGACAGCCATTTGCCGTCCGTCTCGCCGATCACCGGGCCATGATGGGTGCTATAGGTGGTGAAGTTGCGCTGCGCCTGTCCGCCATCGACGGTCCGATAGGACAAGGTGATGGTCGACGCCTTGATCGGCCTCTGCTCGGCTCCGTAGCGATAGCTGAACGTCCCATCAGGCCGCCGCGTGACCGTTTCCAGAAATTCGTCGACGCTATCCACCGTGCTGGACGTATGCATCCACCCGGCAGTCGGATTGAAGCCCTGATAGACGAAGAACTGGCCCCAGGTCGCGGCGCCATAGGCATTCAATCCCTCATCGCTGGTCATCTGCAATTCGGAACGGAAGAAAAAGCTGGTGTGCGGGTTGATCCACAACAGCGCATGTCCGCTGGCGCTCTTGCCCGGCGCGATCGCAAAGCCATTGGAGCCACGCGGTTCCGGATCGGGATCGGCCGTGGCGACGACCTTTCCGTCCGGTTTACCGTAAAAGGCTTTCAGCCGGTCGAGCGGAATGCGTTCGATGTCGCCGCCGATGCTGCCTTCGGTGAAACTGAGCGCCATCCACGGCTCAAACCGTGTAATGACGCGGGGCTTCACCTGCGGATGGGTTGCGAGATAATAGTTGAGCCCATCGGCCCAGCTATCCATCAGCTTGCGCAACCAGGCCGGGCTGGCCGCATAATCGGCCTTCAGCTTGGTCGGGTCCATGTAGAGACGCGCGCGCAAGTCCTGCCAGATCGCATCCTCGCCCTCCGCCTCGGCGGTACGGCCGAGCGCGGTCAGATAATTGCTCTCGATCCGGTTGAAGTCGTCTTCGGCCTGCGCGTAGATCATGCCGAACACGGCGTCGGCATCGCTGCGCCCATGGACATGGGCGATGCCCCAGTCATCCCGCTGGATCGTCACCCGTGCCGCCTGCGCCCGCCACGCCGCCGTATCCGCCTGCACCGAAGCTGGTCGGGAATATACGGGCTGGGCGATGAGGAGGAGAGCGGCGAAAGAGAGCGCGGGGAGATATTTCATGCCGATCAGCTAAACGGCGCGGTAGAGAAAAGCCACGCCCATTGCATGATGCGACGTCAGCGGACGGCCTCCCGATCGGATGATGCGGGAGGCCTTCCGTTTCAACGCTGGGCAAGCTGGACGGCCGGCTTGTGAGTGATGGTCAGGCCGGCGTCGGCCCATTCACTGGCGGTGCGGCACTGGATCGAGGGCACGATCGAGCTGGGCAGCACCTGCTTCACGCAATATTCCTGAGTCTTGGCGTTGTAGCTTACTTTGGGCTTGTTGAAATTGCCCTGATCCTGCGCGGCGGCGGGAGCGGCGATGCTGGTCATGGCGGCTGCGACGGCGATGATGGCGGCAACGGTCTTCATGGTGATTTCCTTCCCTGATCTTGCTTCGAGCGACCCGTGCTGGATCGTGCCCAAAGCATTGCAGGGGCCGTGCCAATTTTAGAAAAGCGCGGATTATCGGCGATATTACTCAAGTCTGAACATGCGCATGCCGCCAAAATATCCAATAGATGGCAGAAATTTCATATTGTTGGGATATTTCAACATCGTTTTTACCGCGCGCACAAGCGCCGCATGATATTGCCGCGGATTGTCCACTGCCCGTTCACCTGTAGCCAGCTGCGCGCGCCTTCGGTGCTGACGGAATAGCGCTCGATCGCGCGCCGATGATCGTCAAGTGCCGATCCGGCTTCCCCGCCCATGACCGGCAGGCGCACGCAGGACGCCAGCCGCCCATCGCTGTCGAAGATGAGGCAGGCGCTCATGCCGGCCATGAAGCCGCTGCTGTCGCGCGGCGTGATATTGCGTTGCACGATTTCCACGATCGTCCCGAATTCGGTCATGCGGTCGGGGCCAGGTCGCGCGAAGCTGCGAATGCCGATGATTTCGGTCGTCGACCGGACAAGATCGTCGGGCATATCGTCAAGCGCAAGGCGCGCGATCCACTCGTCGGAACCCAGTTTCTGCGCGACCTTGCTCGACTGCACGAGCGCGGCCTCCCAGGAAAGAAGCTCACCGGGATTGCCGGCAAAGGCGGTTTCCGCGAAGCTCAGCATCCGCACCTGCGATACCTCGTCATTCCATGGCGTTCGCCAGGCCAGTTGATCGTCGGCGAAGTGCAACCCGTTCTCCGGAAAGATACGGTGATGCCGGAACGCTTCCATCCAGACCGCCCTTATGCCTTCCTCATCGACTGGCACCTGCCGGATGTCAGCCGAGATTACCGCCCGCAGGAATGTGAAGAAGCTGATGCCGAAGGGCGGGCAATAATCGAGTGCGCGGATCAGCATGGTCTGGAACATCAATGCGGTCTTGCGCACATGCTTGGCGATTTCCGCCGTCAGGGCAGGCGGCAGTTCACCTTTTGGCAACAGACCCGTGCCCCCGGTCGCAATGGCGATCGGCGCGGCGATCCGCCGTTCGACGACCATGCGAAACGCGCGATAGACAGCTTGCACCAGCACATTGCCGAGCATGTGCGGTTCCTCGCCCACCTGATCGTAGAGCAGGTCGCCCTGTAGCGGCCGCAATGTGTTGCCCCTGCCCGACGTGATCGCGAAGCTGCGTGCGAGCGAACTCAATATGCCGAGCCTGTCGATGTCCGCCCGTGCCGCCGCCAGTTGCTGCACCACCAGTTCGTCATAGCTGAACCGCTGGAAAATGGCGATGAGGTCGGCAAAGGCCTCATGAAATGCGAGGACATCGCGATGCGTAGGGACGATGAAATGCGGTTTTACCGCATCCAGCAACGCGTGAGTCATTTCGTGTACGATCACGTCATGCGACAGCGCGGTGAACACCCGGCTGCCGGGCGGATAGCCTATCGTGTCTTGCTGCGCCCTGAAATGGCCGAAGGCGACCATCGCCTCGTCCCGGTCATACCAGGCCTGCGCCTCTTCCCCGGCCCATGGATCGAGCGTGAAATGCTCCGCGCGCTTCCAATGTTCGCGCCCGCGGACGAGATCATATCGCAACCCCAGCACGATCTCCCGGCCAAGCGCGCGGCGGAATGTTTCAAAGAGCTGGGAGGAGACACCATAGACCATCTGAACGATGAAGCGAGGGTCGTTGAGCGTGGGCGCATAGCCCTGGCTTGCAAGGTTGGCCGCGCTGTTCACGCGCATGTGGCCAAGGATTTCCCGATGCTGCGCCCACTGGTTTCCCTTGGGCAGTCGGACGGCAAATATGCGCCCCTGAAAGCCTCCCGCCTTTCGTACGAGTGGCTCGAATGGGATGGAGATGGTGACGATGCCCCCGACTTCGTTGCGGATCGAGGTGTCGACGGCGAAGATGCGCAACGACCGCATGGCCGGAAACCGCGTTTCGGCGGAGGATTTGGCCGGAGATGGCGCACCCGCCGCAACCGGCCGCACCTCCTGCAATACGCGCGAGGATATGGTGATCCTCCTGGCCCCCTGACCCGTCATGACGGCAGGCCGAACAGCGGACTCGCCGTAAAGAGCGCCGATCCTTCGAGTACGGGATTTTGCTGTTCGTTGCCCATGGCGGCCTTGATGGCGGCGAACGCCTCCTGCGCACCGAGCGTAGCACCCCGTCCGCGAAGGATTTCCGTCGCGGCCTGCGTGAATATGCCCGCGCCATTGTCTTCCATGGCAAACTGGTGCGGTTCGCAGGCGCAGAAGGTCAGATAGGGCAGGTCGGTGCCATAGGCTTCGGCAGGCAGAGCGCGCTGCGGCGTGGCCCGATAGGCCTTTTGCGCGATGCTGTCGGGAATGTTCCAGCTGCGGCGGCGGCGCAATCCCGTCGGGCTGAAGGCCATGCGGCTGGTGCGGCCCGAATGGCAGAAATCATGGAAGCGGACCAGCTTGACGCCCTGCGGCGCGGACAGCAGCATCGGCCATTCGTCGTCGATGATCAGCCCGCCATCCTCCCAGTCGAGCGCGACCAGCAATTCATCTTTATCATCGGCATATTGGCTGTCGCCCAGCGCTTCGTCCCCGTCCACGTCCAGCGCCTGCGACCCGTGCGAGGAGACATGGATCATGACGCTATCGCCCGGACGGCTGCGCGCCAGAACGCCCCTGATCTCGTCGCGTATCTGCCGGGCCGTCACGTTCGCCAATATCTTCGGCTCATGGCCCTGAAGGCGGAACGTTTCGGCCCAGGTTTGCGCATCGTTCACACAACCATGCAGGCGCATGTTTCCCGCGAACGCATCGTTGCCGATGCACAGCGCCACGCGCTGTCCACCCACCTTGACCGGCGCCTGCGCTGCCGGGGTCGCGGGATCGGCAGCCGGGAACGCGGCGACCGGGTTCGGCAGCGGCATCGCCCCGGTGCCGAACAGGCCGGGCGGCACGCCATAATAGTTGGCGTCGGCCACAGCCCGCTGCACACGCGGTTCACCCTGCGGATAGCCGGGACGCACCAGTTCGTCGTCACCGATATCCTTCACGCGGCGCAATATGCTCTCGATCGTGGGCACGTCATTGTCGAAGCCGCCATGGGTGCGCGATGCCGATGCCGCGCTGGGCGGCGCGCCACGCGGCGTGGGCGACAATATGATGCGGTCTGCAAAGGCCCCGCGCACTACGGCGTCGCGCTGGAAATCCTCCATGCCAAGGATCGGCTCCTCCTTATCGTCCTCGAAGGCCCGGGACACCAGATAGAGGAGGGATTTGTGATAGACGCGGGCGCAATTGTCGCCCCGTTCGGCTTCCCGCGTCAGGGCGAACATGTGGCATTGGCCGATCTTGCCACCGATCATCGGAATCAGTTGATCGGCGAAGAGCCTGTTGGTGATGGCCGGCGCGAGCAGGTGAAGGTGCCGCACCTTCAACGCGTTCGCACATAGCACGGGCAGGAAATGCGCGTGGAAGATCGACCCGGCGCTGTGGCCGATAGCGAAAATGTCGGTTGCCGGATCGAGGCGCGCCGCCAGCTTCTCGGCGAACAGCTGTGCGCCCCCACCTTTCAGGCTGGCGCTGCGTGCGGAATCCTTCATCGCCCGCCACAACAGCTTGCCCACCTTGCCGCCGAGCATTTCGACGGCCGGGTCGGTGGTATAATCCCATATGTCGCGCGACATGGCGCGGCCGCGCCGTTCTTCGCCCTCGACGATCTGCCAGAAGGTTTCCAGCCCGCCCGTTTCCCACACGAAGAAGAGGGGGTAGACGCCATGCGACAGCCACCAGCGATGATAGGCCCAGGCCGAAGCCAGGCCGTAGCGCTCGTCCGTCAGGCCGCCATGCGCATAAAGCATCAACTTGAAGCCCCTGGCCGCCTTTTCGGCGATCGCCTCGACGATGTCGTCCAGCCCGGCTTCGGTCGTGGAGGCGATGCCGTCGTCGGACAGCTTGCCCTTGCGCAGGTTGACGATGTGCGGCGCGAGCGCTCGCAATTGTTCGGGCGATCCGCTGAACGGGCCGGGATCGGCATAGGATGGCCATGGCGGTGTAGCAGGCGCGCGTCGTGCGGGAACAGAGGATGCGCTTCGCACGATCCGGTTCGGGTAGAAGCGATTGCGCGCTTCTTCCGCCGCGGCGAGGGCCGGTGGCAGAGAAAGGCCTGGGTCGGCGGGCCTGGCGACCCATTGCGCGACGAAATCCTCGATAGTCGACACGAGCGCCATCTGCGCCGCGCTGCAACTTTCCCCGTCCTCGGCGACGACGAGGATGCCGATCGGCTCGCCCGCGACGATCGCGCGGCGATTGGCGATGAGCGTCGCGTCAGGCAGCAGCAGATAATGGGTCGGCCCGCTGTCGCCGGACCGATCCTCATAATCGGCTATCAGTTCCTCGACCGGCACGTTGGTGCCGATGATGCTGATCCGGGTCCATGTCTTCTCTGCATTGGCCATGGGCATGCTCCTAGGCGCTGGCCGCGGCGGGCCGGGTGAAACGGGAAAGCAATATCGGCATGGTCGCCACCGCACCGGGGATAAGGGTGATGAGCGAACCGGCGCCGTCGCGGTCGAGATAGCTGACCAGGATCGAGCCGCCCGCCACCAGCAGCAGCAGCGGCAGGCGCAGCAGGTTCCATGTCCCGCCGGCCTCCGCCTCCCGGCGGAACTGCGTGAACGAACTGGGATGCTGCAACGTGCGTATCCAGTGGCCGAAGCTGCGGTTCATCAGCCGGAAATCCGGGTCGGTCGTGATCAGGCGGCGCGACAACAGGCTGTTGATGGCAGCAAAATTACAGGCGTTGATGAATTTGCCGTGCGCCAGATGATAGAGGATGAGATGCTCTTCCCTGGCGCATCTCACCCATTCGCCCTGATAATAGTCGCCCAGAAAATTGGCCATATATTCGTAGATCTGCTCGACATAGAGGCCGCTCAGATCGCTGAGCGCCCTGGTCTTGCCCTGCTTGACGTCGAGTGGAGACAGGCTGAAGGAGCGGATCTGGTCCTGAATCCGGTCGGACGGAATGCGGATCATCTCGTCCGCGATCACGGCAGCCGCAGCAGGGTTGCACCGCGCCCATTGCAGGACGGAACGCCGCATCTGCCGGGACTTGACCGTGCGCAGCAGCCGCACGAGGTTCATCCCCGGCCGCGCGCCGGTTGTCGGCACGGCGATGGTCTCGTTCCAGGTATAGGTGATGAATTCCGAGAACAATTCGGCCCAGCGGTAAGATTCGCTCTCGTTCATGACACCTGCCGCGCCGGCGACATCCGCTTCGCGCTTTTCGCGCTCGCGAGTCTGGCGCAAACGGACCAGCGGCAGCGTCTGCGCGAAGAAGAAGACCTCCACCTCCTTGCGAGCGGTGAGCTGTTCGAGAAGGCTCAACGCCCGCAACCGCAGTTCGCGATTGGCGATGATCGCCTCGAACCCCGTGACGATCCAGGATTTGGCGGTCAGGACCGACATGCTCTTGTCGCCCAGCGTGCTGCGTTCGATCGACAGATCGAACATTTCGAGCTGACCGCGCGATTGCAATTCGTCATGCATCTGGCGCAGATGATGGTAGGGATAGTCGATGAACACGGCCTTGAGCGGTTCGCTCGACTTCACGCGAATCTGCCACGGCGTGTGTCGCGGATGCAGCGCGCGAAAGGCGAAATGCTGAAGACCGAACAGACCACAGGCTGCCATCATCAGGAGCCGATGGGTGGCGCCGACCGACACGATCGCCATCGCCATCACCAGCAGAATGTCACCTAGCCAGCCGATCAGGGTGCCTGAATAAATCGGAAGGCTGCTTCCCGGCGGCGCATGGCGCCAGTTGCCCGCTTCTAATGCGACCGGTGGCTGCGCGTACCAGATATGCACGAGCGGCCCGATCAAATGGGAAATCGCACCCTGATCCTGCCGATAATGAGCGATCAACATGGTCTGGATGTCGGGACCGCCCAATCCGGGCACCACACCACTGTCGCATCCCGGCATAGGCCACGGCCAGAGCGGCGGTCGATAGAGCGTGTTCCGCAATTGATTTACGATCAATTCGGCCTGCACACGGGCTTCGCACAGCGCCAGCATGTTGGCGACGGTGCGGTCGGCCCGGACCACGTCCGCGCTGACCCGATAGGCGGCGAGCGTCGGCACCACCGCCACGAGCAGCAGCGCGATCACCTGGAGACGAAGCACGCGCCGCAGCCGCCGCGAAATAGAGGCAAGGGGATGAGTTCGGCCTGCATCGCCGGTCCAGCCACCCAGCCAGGCGGGCCGTCCCCGTAATTTCCTGCGCCATCGGGCCGCCGGCGACGCACGCAAACGTGACTGAACGAAGGTTCGCCGGCCCAGTCGCAGGAATGCACCACGCAACCAGCGATGCCGGTGCCAGCCGCTTAACGCCATCGCCATTGCCGCCAGCATGACCACCAGATAGCCCAGAAAAGAGGAAAACGATCTAGGTATCAGCGCCAGCGCGGTGACAGCCAAGAGGGTCAGGAACAGGTAGGCCAGCAGCGCCGTCTTCCCCACGATCAGCGGGAATTGTCCCCAGGAACCATCCCGCCGCGGCGTGGCGAAGGTGATCGGGAGCAGCAATATGGATAGCAGTGCGTGCAGCGCGAGCGCATCGCCCCGTGCCAGCCATAGTCCCCCGATCATCAGCAGCCCGATGATGATGTGCGGCAGAATCGTCAGGGCGAAGGCTTCTTCTGCCTCCGGCGCGGCAAGCGGTTCGGGATCGGGCCAGAGACGGCGCAGCATCGACTGGCGGCTGGCCAGCGCCGCGCCGGCGATGCCGGCAGCAAGCAACCCGGCCGCCACCAGCATCAGCGTTCCTGCGACATAGGCCGGCACAAGCACGCCATTTTCCATCGCAGCGCGATCATACCAGGCGGCGACCAGCCAACGTGCCGAACAGGATGGGGCAAATGCCATGCGCACCCTCCGCCCGCCATAGCGCGCACTGAAGGTCGGATCAGGCTGGACGCGGTCGCCGTGCCGACTTGCAGCGTCGCAGCGCTCATTCAGCGTAGCCATGGCCTGCCGCAATCGACCTTGCACATCCAGCTGTTCGCCGAAGCTCTCATTATGCGCGCGGGTGGCATCGGAATGATGCAGAACTTCGCCCGTGGCCGGGTCCACGACCGCAAAGCCGAAGCCCTCTGGAACGGGTACCTGCAAGGCGGCTGCCAGCGGCTTTCCGGCCATGACGAACCTGTCCGGACTTCCGGGATCGTCGATCAGCAGGACCATACGGCTGTTGCCATTATTCGCTGCGGGAACCTGGTCGACGACATAGCTGCGTCCCTTGGCGCACCGTTCCTTACCCGACATCTGCCCATCGCCCGGCATAACGCAGGGCAGCAGATCGCCCTTGCGCAGTCGCTGGAAATAGCGACGGTCGCTGACGTCCTGCGACGGCGGATGATTGGTGACATTGGCGGCATCGACGGGAAGAGAGTTTGCACGGTCTCGCAACTGCGCGATCAGGATTGGCAAGGGTGCCGGCTCGAACTGTAACGAATCCTCTCCGTGCCCCCATGGCGGTCCAAACCGGCGCGCCCGATGTTCCGTCGCGCGAAGGCTCGCATCGACCTCGCCATCGATATCGCGCGCGATGTCGACGGCGACGGCCCGCGCCAGATGATCCTGATCGCGCCGGTTTTCCGTCCAGCCCGCAACGATGGCACAGCATAGCACAAGCGTCGCCACGGTCAGGGGGATGGATGCGATGATCGCGATGACATCCAGCCAGCGCAGCCCCGCATTGAGATCGATGGAAGCGAGCTTGATCAACGGCACCAGCAACAGCAGCAGGATGATGCCCAGGCTGAAGATCGCCTTGGTCGCGGGGCTGAAATTGTCGAGTACCGCCCCCAACGCCGGGGCATCGCCCAGTGCATCGAGCCGGCATTTGCGCGGCGGGCAAATAATCTCGCCTTCCCCCGTGACGATCGTGACGGTGCGGCCAAGGTCGATCGGCCACTGATAGAGGAGCCGCTCTTCGCCACCGACGCGGACCGGAATGACGCCTCCGGCGCTGGCAACGGGAAGCGCCGCTTTTCCACCGTCCTTCCCGTTTTGATCCGACACGATCGCGGCGCTGGTCGGCGTTTCGGGCCAGTCGATCGACCCGCGCAGGACCAGCGCGGTCCGGCCGTCCGGCCCTTCGATGGCGAGGTCGCGAGGACCGCCATCATCGGAGGGTGCCGGATCCAGCACCGCCTGCGCACTCGTCCGGGCGCACTGGCCGGCGCTGTCCGCAGGGGGCAGCGCGGTCACGGTCAACCTGCGGTCGCGCGCTTGAAGCCCCTCCATCGACAGGCGCAGCCTGCCCTCGTTCGCGGTCGCTTCACGACACCAGGCAGCGGAACCGTCGCCGACCGGGGCGACCTCGATACGGAACCGCTCCAGCGGCCCTTCGGATGTCCTTTGCGGCGCAGCGCCCTGCGCGGACGCGCGTTCGGTCACGACATCGCCCGCGTCGCGCACCTGCCGCGCCACGCGCGCCGTCGCGCCGAAATCCGCCTGCTGCCTGCGCACGACCAGATCGGCCCGCGTCTGGATGAAGATCATGCCGAACAACAGCCCGAACGCCAGGCAGGTCGACAGAATCACGGTCAGGGAACGGGCAGAGGTCCATCCTGAAAGCCTGTCGAGCATGGCCCCTCCCATCGCCTGCCGGTTCAGAAGAACCGGCCGATATAGCGCGCCCATCCGGTTTCCCGATCGAACCGCAATTCGGAATAGGTCGCCGAAGTCTTCAGCCATTCGCCACGCGAGGACGGGAACCAGAAGGCGAGGCCGTTGGACTGGGCAACCTCATCCCCCAGGGCGCAATGAGCGACATGGGCGCTCTCCACGGCATCAAGCAGGGCCTGGGCGGCGCATTGCAGCGCAGCATCGGACGCGATCGTCTTCAGCCGGACGGCAAAATCCGCAATATCATAACTGTCCCGCCGGTCGAAGGACTGGCAGCGGCGACGGGCGGCATCGAGTATCGCAAAGCCCGGATCGCCCAGCGGCGTCGCGGCATCGATCAGTTGCCGGAAGGCCGCAATGATCGCATAGGCTTGCGTGAAGGCGCCGAGCGTGCAGGGGAATAGATCGACGCGTGGCGCATAGGCCTGCTGATAGGCCTCGACTGCTGTCCTGCCCAATCGCTGTCCGTCGACCACACCGCTGGCCAGCGAACCCAGCCAGCGATAATAGTCCCAGCCGTCGCCCGGCTCCAGATCCTCCGAACCTACGACGACGTCGGTCATCGCGTCGAACTCCGCCAGTACCTCCACCATGCCGTTGAGGCAGGTGTCGGAAAAGATCGCCGACAGGTTCGCCCGGCCCGACGCGGCCAAGCTGTCGCGGATGACATGCCCCGCCTCCAGCGTCGTCAGCAAACCGCCATTGGTGTCATCATGCAGCATGGCCCGCAGGCGCGGATCGGTCGGGCGCGTGCCCCAAAAGAGACGGCGACGGGGCCGCTGCCGGAGCGACCGGCTGCGTGGGGTAAAGGCGCGCCCGCGCGTCATGGCGCCGCGCTGGGGATCATCCTCGTCGAACACCCCGCTGCCATGGTCCCAGAATCCC
This sequence comes from Sphingobium sp., assembly GCF_035511395.1. Lineage (GTDB taxonomy): Bacteria > Pseudomonadota > Alphaproteobacteria > Sphingomonadales > Sphingomonadaceae > Sphingobium. The sequence goes on along the minus strand of NZ_DATKFP010000342.1, from coordinate 5,872 downwards.
AGGGCAACCGGAACGGAGGCCGGGACGCTGGCCAATGCGCGCGACAGGAAGGCGACCAGCGTGGCCGGATCGCCGGTGTCTATCTCTCCCCATTCCTCCAATATGTCGATCCTGCCGCGAAACAGCCGGACAGCCTTTGCCGAGCTGCCGAAATGATCGGTCAGCGCCAGAACCGCTGCATCGGTCGGCAGCCCTTCCAGCATTTCGTTAAGGTCGGTATCGACATAGCCGGTCAGATTATTGTCGCCGCCGAACAATTCGACGATCAGAAACCGCAGGTCGGTGGTCGGCAACGGAAATGGCTGTAATGCCATGTCATTTTCCTCCCTCGGTTGGAACCGCGACGAGCCGCTCCAACGCTATTGTGCCCAGGCCGCGACCTCCGGACGCTTTCGCCCATAATCGATGATGCACCGCATATAGCGGGGAAAGAATTGAACCGGATTGAGCAGTTCGCGGTCGCGCTTGCGCCAGTCCGCGCAGCTCATCTCACCGCTGCCGAGATTGGGGTCGTCGAGACGATAGACATGGGTCTGTGCGTCGGCATTGATTCGCACGATGTTGAAACAGCCTTCGCAATTGCCTTGCTTCAGACCAATCCGCTCGGCCGAGAAGCGGTAGACCTGATTCGACAATATGGTTTCCGACCGCACGGCCAGGTCGATGAAGGTCCAGTTCTTGTGCGCCTTCCAGCCCTCCGGTCGGATTGTCCGCCGTGCAAAGTGCCGGATCGACCTTGGGACAGTCGCCCGGTGGTGCGATGGCCAGCGTGTTGTTCACGATAGCGTAGCTGATCGGGACGGGTGGAACCTGAACATTCTCGCCGCGGTTCTTCGCCTCCCGCGCGAGCGCCGCTCTTGCCACGCGGTCCTGGATGATCGCGCCGATTTCCGCGCCGAACAGACCGAAGCGCGCGCCACCATCGATATAGAGTCGATTGTCGATAGAGACGGGAGCGGCAGCGATCGGAGCAGATGATGAGGCGAGGATGGCGGCTATATAGCAATCCTTGTGATGCCGCGCCTCGACCGACAGGCCGGCAACTCCGGGCGGCAGAGGCTGCGCGTCGATATAGCGTTTGGCCATGTCGCCCATGTTGAAGGCGACGGCCTCGCCCGTATCGAGATCGACCGCGCCCACCCACAAGGTGCGGTTGCGCGCATAGCCGTCCGCAACGCGTGCCAGCACGTCATGCGTCAGATATTTGTCGAGATGCGTGCGTAACGGCGAAAGATCCGCCACTGCCCCTTTGCGCGCCAGCGCCACGCCCGCGTTCAGCCCAAGACCGCCGGAGGATGACGGCTTGATATAAGGCGTGAGCAATTCCGCTTCGTTCTGGATCGAATAGCCGGCAACGGCCTTGTCGGTATATCCGGTGAAGGCGAAGCTGGACAATATGGCGCCGGTGCTGATCCCCGTGACCACGTCGAACTCCGGCAAGGTGCGGGCGGGCGTTCCAGCCTCCCGCACCTGTTTCCACTGGTCGAGAAATCCCGCGCCGAACGCGCCATGGAGGCTGCCGCCGGACAGGAACAGGAAAGCCGGCGTGGTCTTGTTGCCGACACGCCCGCCGCCGGGCATCCGGGCGAACCGTCCCTGGAGATCTGCGGCCAGCGATCCGACCGGGAAAGCGGCGACCGGATCGGATGCAATGGTCGTGCTCCGGTTTGGCGGGCGCGCGACGTCGCTCTCCGGCGATGCGCGCCGGTCCGACGATAGCGCCATCGCATCTTCCACGGCCGGGAAATTGACCGCCAGCACGCGTCGCTCGAAACGGCACATCTGGTCCTTGGGCGTGAACGCAACATCCTGCGCGCAACCGGGCAGCAAGGCCAGAAGGCTCGACGCCAGCAACGACCATCGCGCCGTCCCTGTCGAAGGCATCAACATGCTGATTCGGCGTAGAATATCGTAAAGAACAGACATTCGCATCACCTGTAGCTCATCGGCATAAGCCGGAAGATATCCGCGCGATGCGACCCATCATGTTTGATATATTGGATCGATACATGCCACGAATTACCGAAACAGGCAAGAATTGGGTGATTATTTGTCCAAGTCTTGCGCGCAGCTGTTATTATCGAACGACGAACCGATCGAAACGGCCCGCTACTATCGACCAGTCACGATCGGGCTTACCACATTGGTGATGGCGAAGATCGCATGACCGGAATGTCCACACATGGCAGCACCTATTCCCTTAAAGGACAGAATGACGACAGAGACGTCACCCTTTCCACTTGCCGATCAAGAAAATTCCCGAACACTTTTATCACCTTAATCTCGGCATTTTCGATACGAATTGATTATTCTTGACGGCGTCGACAAATCGGCGCCTTTTTCATGATGTTTGCCTGCATCGAAAATCGAGCAGCTTGAATGGGTCGCCCCAAGACCGGACTGACTGACGTTTCCAGGACGCACCAGGTGATGAATTGGGGATAGCCATGGCGATCGTTAAGAGAGTCGTTCCGTGCCTTTGCTTTGCCGCCCTTGTCGCGTGTCACAACGGGCCGGCCGATGAGGCGCAACGGGCGAATTATCCTGACGACAGGCTGGTCCAGGCCGACGAAGATTATTTCCACGAGATGGATGATGGCATCCGCCTCAACCCGGACGAGGTCAAAGGCCGCAATATGTGGCTCGTCTGGAGCGGCGGAAACGACCGTTTCTGGGACTATATGACCAAGCCGACGCTGGGTGGCTTCGACCTGCTCAAGATCGTCGCGCCACCGCCCGGCAGCGCCAACAGCCGCCCGACGCGCTGGAAGACGATGGGCCTCATCAACGAGCCCTGTTTCTCGCCGCCGACCAAGCCCGACCAATATGGCATATGGCGCGACGTTCGCGATGGCGCATGCGCTTCAGATCCCTTCGCCAACGCCACCAAATATCCAGGGGTTAAGGTCGGCGCGCGTGGCCGGACAGTTCCGGTCGGATCCTATTTCGGCGAGCCTTCCGGCATCCTTGGCCTCCGCCTCTTTCCCAATCCCGACTTCGACGAAAAGGCCAGGGCCCGCTGGGACGCCGACCGCTATTACAAGGATCCGCGCTACTATAACGACCCCCGGCTTGTGCGTCCCTACAGGGTGGGCATGAGTTGCGGCTTCTGCCATGTCGGACCAAGCCCGACGCGCCCGCCGGACGACCCGGAAAAGCCGAACTTCGCCAACCTCAACTCGACTGTCGGCGCCCAATATATGTGGGTCGATCGACTGTTCATGTGGAAGGCGGACCCGTCGAACTTCATGTACCAACTGGTCTCTACCTATCGGCCCGGCGCGATGGATACATCGCTGGTTTCGACGGACAATATCAACAATCCGCGTACCATGAACGCGGTCTATCTGCTGCCCGACCGCATGGAGATGGCGCGGGGGCTGGGCCGGGAGACACTGGCCGGGGGTGGCAAGGACAATGTCCAGCTCAACCAGATTTTCAGTTCCGGCCCGCTGACCCGCTATTTCGAGAAGCCCGCTACGGTGTGGACGCCGCGCGTGCTGAAGGACGGCGCCGATTCCGTGGGCGTGCTGGGCGCGCTCAACCGGGTCTATCTCAATATCGGCCTGTTCAGCGAGGAATGGCTGCGCCACTTCAACCCGGTCGTCGGCGGCAAGATCATCTCGCCGATCGAGATCGCGACGGCGCGCCGTAACTCGGCCTATTGGCGCGCGACCGAGAAGGGCACGCCTCTCACCGCCCTCTTCTTCCTGAAGGCCGCGCGACCCGATCCGCTTGGCGCGGCACCGGGCGGCACGGCCTATCTGGGCGCGTCGCAAGACATCCTCCAGCGCGGCGCCACCGTCTTCGCCAACACCTGCGCGCGCTGCCATTCGAGTAAGCAACCCGATGCGCCCGCCAATGCGAGTCTGGCCGACGCCGCGGGGCCGGATTATGGCAAGCGCTTCAATGCCTGGTGGCGCTGGACGCAGACCGAGGATTTCAAGGGCAGGATGCGCGCTATCGTCGCCCGCCCTGATTTCCGGCGGAATAATTATTTCAGCTCTGACGCGCGCATTCCGGTGACGCTGCTGCGCACCAATCTGTGCAGCCCGCTCGCGACCAATGCCCTGCGCGGCAATATCTGGGACAATTTCTCGTCGGAAAGCTACAAGTCGCTGCCCTCGGTCGGCACGGTGTCCTATCAGGATCCGTTCACGGCAGAGGTACGGCACTATCGCATGCCGGACGGCGGGCGGGGCTATACGCGCGTGCCATCGCTCATATCCCTCTGGTCGACCGCGCCCTTCCTGCTCGACAACACGGTCGGAAAATTCAATGGCGACCCCTCGGTCGCCGGGCGCATGGCCGCCTTTGACGATGCGATCGGCAAGATGCTCTGGCCCGAGCGGCGGGATCGCGATGCGATGCTTCCGGGGGCATGGGGCATGATCGATCGGACCACGGCCCGCAGCTATCTCTATGTCCCGTCCAGCTTTCTGCCAAAGGCGCCGGGACCGCTGGACGACGAAGCGCGCAAGGCGCTGCGTCTGCTGGAAGATGGAGACGGCAATATCAACCTTGGCCCCATTCCCAAGGGCGTGCCCATCAACCTGCTCGCCTCGCTCCAGCCATTGGCGGAAACGCGCGACCCGGCGGTGATCGTTCGCCACTATCGCGACCTGATCATCCTGCTGGCAAAGCTGAAGAAGAGCCTGATCAGCATGCCCAAGGGTGCCGACGACGCCGCGCTGCGCACGCATTTCGCTTCATTGCGTGGCCCGTTGCAGGCGCTGGTCAAATGTCCCGACTTCGTGGTGGGACGGGGCCATTATTTCGGCACGGCCGCCTTCAACCAGCAGCAGCGGGCCACCCCGGAGGAGCGCGCATTCGGGACCGAGCCGGTGCTGTCCGACGAGGACAAGCGCGCCCTCATCGAATATCTCAAGACGCTCTGAGCGACGCCGTGCCGGCCCCGCCGCATGACTATATCGTGGTGGGGTCCGGAGCGGGAGGCGGCACGGTCGCCGCTCGGCTTGCCGAGGCGGGGATGCGCGTTCTTGTCATAGAGGCTGGTCCCGATCCTCGCGCCGGACCGCCGGATGCGCGCGCGACGGCAGATTATGACGTGCCTGCCTTCCATCCCTTTGCCTCGGAAAACCCCGACTTCGCCTGGGACTGTCGCGTGCGCCATTTCGCGCAGGAAGCGTTGGCTACGGCCGACCCAAAGGCCGATGAAAAGGGCCTGATCGCCTATCCCAGGGCGGGTGCGCTGGGAGGATGTACGGCCCATAATGCGATGATCTTCCTCGTCCCGCCGGACAGCGACTGGCACGCGCTGGCCGCCGCGACGGGCGATGCGGGCTGGGCAGTCGAAGCGATGCGGGAACATCGCAAGGCGGTGGAGAATTGCCGGCACCGGCCGCTTTGGCGCTTCCTGGCGCGGTTGGGCATCGATCCGACCGGTCATGGCTGGCATGGCTGGTTGCCGGTGGAAAAGGCGGTACCCACGCGGGCGCTGCGCGATGCGGCGCTGGTCCGGTCGCTGATGCTCGCAACGCTGGCGGATGTCGCAAGTGGACGGAACGTGGCGGGCAAGATCGCCGCCTTCCTGCGCGACTGGGGCGATCCCAACGACGTTCGCCGGCAGGACCGCGAGCAACTCTGCTACACGCCGATCACCACCTATCGCCATGGTCGCAGCGGCGCGCGCGAGCGGCTGGAGGTGGTACGCAACCGCTATCCCGAACGGCTCGACATCATGACCGATTGTCTGGCGACGCAAGTGGTCTTCGACGGGGCCGGGCGCGCGGCCGGGGTCGAATGGCTGAAAGGGCGTCATTTGCACCGCGCCTGTCCCCGCCCCGGAGACAGGATGACAGCGGGCGAAAGCCTTGCCGCGCGGGAGGTCATACTGGCGGGCGGTGCGTTC
>NZ_DATKFP010000341.1:0-3544 GCF_035511395.1 Sphingobium sp. | reverse complement strand
TGCGCGACTCGAGATCGCGGTGCGCCTGCACTGCGTCCTCCAGCGCGTAGCGCTGTTTGATACCGATCCGGATGCGCCCTGCGGCGACATGGCCGAAGACCTCTGCCGCGAGCGCGGCCTTTTCCTCGGGATCGGCGATGTAGTCGGCGAGCGCCGAGCGTGTCACGTACACCGAGCCCTTCTTCGCGAGAATCGCCGGATCGAACGGCGCGATCTTGCCCGACGCGGTGCCGACGCAGACGAGCAGCCCGCGGCGCTTCAGCGAATCGAGCGAGGCATCGAAGGTGTCCTTCCCAACGCTGTCGTAGACGACGGACACGCCGACGCCGTTCGTCAGCTCGCGCACGCGCTTCGCGACGTCCTCGCGCGTGTAGTAGACGATGTGGTCGCAGCCGTGCGCGCGCGCGACTGCGGCCTTTTCCTCCGTCGACACGGTGCCAATGACGGTGAGTCCAAGCAACCTGGCCCACTGGCAGAGAATCAGCCCGACGCCGCCCGCCGCGGCATGCACGAGAATCGTCTCACCCGCCTGCAACGGCCAGATGCGGCGCAGCAGGTATGCCGACGTCAGGCCGCGCATCGTCATCGCCGCGGCGGTTTCGCAATCGATGCCGTCGGGTAGCTTGATCAGCGGTGCAGCCGGAATCAGGCGCTCGGTGCTATACGCGCCGAGCGTGTTCAGAAAGCCGGTATAGGTCACGCGATCGCCGGGCGCAACGTTCGTCACGCCCGATCCGACCGCTTCCACGATGCCCGCCGCCTCGACGCCCATGCCGCCTGGCAGCGGCATCGGGTAGAGGCCCGAGCGGAAATACGTGTCCGCGAAATTGAGGCCGACTGCCACGTGGCTCAGCCGCACCTCGCCCGGACCGGGCTGCCCGACGGCCACTTCCTCCCAGCGCATCACCTCGGGGCCGCCTGTTTGGTGAATCCTGATCGCATGTGCCATCTGTTTCGTTTCCTGTTCGCTTGTCTGGACGGCGCGACGCCACCGTCTGTCGATATCAACGGGTGCCGATGTGTGCGCGCGGAGCGCCCACGCTGTTCCGGCGAAAGACCCGGGTTCAGAACGGCCGGTCGCCGACGATCGCCGCCCGGTCCATCTTCCGGACGCAGGGCGGATAATCCATGACTGCGTAGTGCTGGGTGCAGCGGTTGTCCCAGATCGCGACGCTGTTCTTCTTCCAGCGGAAGCGGACCTGGTATTCGGGGATATTGGCCTGGCTGATCAGATAGGCGAGCAACTGGCCGGAGCCCGGGTTGCCGTCCTGCCCGACACGCACGCGCGCGGGCGTCTTGAAATTGACAAAATGCGTCGTGAAGCTGTTGACGAACAACACCTTCTCACCCGTCTCCGGATGCGTGCGCACCACCGGATGCTCGGCGTCCGGGTACTGTGCCTTCAGCGCCAGGCGTTTTTCGATCGGCATCGAAGCGCCGAAGCTCGACTGGATGCTGTGGCTCGCGTGCAGATCAGCGATATCGTCCTTCACGCGTTGCGGCAATTGCTCATACGCGAGTGCCATGTTCACCCACATCGTGTCGCCGCCAACGTCCGGGCACTCGACGCAGCGCAGCACCGCGCCCATTGGCGGCGCCACGCGCCATGTCGCGTCGGTGTGCCACGAATTCTCGCGGCGGTCGAGCGGCTGGTCCGGCGACTTGTAGATCTGCACGAGGCCCGGATGCTCCGGATCGCTGCCGACGATCGGGTGGTCCTCAAGCTGGCCGAATCGGCGCGCGAAGGCAACGTGCTCGGCGCGCGTAATGTCCTGGTCCCGCAGGAACAGAACCTTGTGCGCGAGCAGCAACGCCTTGATCTCGGCGAACAACGTCGCGTCGCGCGATGCATCACCGAGATTGACGCCTGACACCTCGGCGCCGATGGAACAAGTCAATCGTTCGACCTGCATAGCCATTCTCCTTTGAGAGTGAAAGCCTGGTGCGCGAGCATGCGTGGACGCCCGCACAGGCCGATTTCACATTTCGTTCGCCTCATCGAGGCCGAAATGATGCAGCCGGGAACCGGATGATGAGTTTGGCGCTCAGGCCGTCTTGCGCAGATACCCCTGGGTTCCGCCCTTACGATTGGGGGCAAAGCCGTTGGCTGCCAGGGTTTCCTCGACGGTGTCATAGAACACGCCGATCTTGCAGATCTCGCGTGCCTCCCTGGCACTTGCAACAGGACGGCCGAACTCGCGCGAGATACGTACCAGTTGCTCGATCTGGGACACACTGCTAGCCTTGCCGTTGCGCTGCTGGTTCCAGATACCGTCTTCAATGCCGCAGCGCACATGCAGGCCCATCGCGATACCCATCATGTTCACCGGCAGCACGTTGCGCTGGTTGCTTTCCACGGTCAGCATCGCGCCATCTGGCACATCGCGAACGATATTGGCGAGGCTATAGATACTGGGCTTGTCAAAGCCGCCGCTGAGCGCCACCCAATTCATGACTAGCGGGCCCTTGTAGATGCCGCGGCGCATCAGCCGCTCCACCGTATCGAAGCTGTTGATGTTGTAGCATTGGAAGGCACTCTGGATGCCTGCCTTGCTCAGACGGCGAATATGCTCCTCGACCCAACCCGGGCCAGAGGGAACGATCATCTCCTTGTATGCGTTGTAGTAGGCCGGAAGCCCGCGCGAAAGGCCCGCGTAGTCTGCGTCTTCCGCGTGCTCGGTAACGTTCATCAAGGTCGTGTTGACGGTAACGGTTACCTGGTCTGGTTTGGGATCCAGTTCGGCCAGCATGTGGCGGGTGTCGTCGCTCAGCCATTTGGCGGCTTCGCCTTCGCCTTCCGGGGCAAAACTGATAGAGCCCCCCACCTGGATAATCATCTCGGGCACGGCCTTGCGCACGCCGGCAATCAGTTCGTTGAACTTGGACAGGCGCTTGCTGCCCTTGCCATCCGGTTCGCGCACATGCAGGTGCAGCACGGTCGCGCCCGCGTTATAACAATCGACAGCCTTTTGGATCTGTGCCTCCATGGAGACAGGGATGTCCTCAGGGAAGTCTGAAGGCAAGTAACCCGGTGCATATGGTGCAGCGGTAATCACCAGGGGTTGCTGGTTCTCGGGATACAGGTGTCCGTCCAGAAAGTTCATTATGTGTCTCCTATTGGAAATAATGAAATCAAAGATTTCGCTTGCGCAGGGTTGTCGTGGCAATGGCATGCATTGCCGCGATTAAATCTCAATCTTCGTCGGTATTTTTATGATGCTTGCCGTGAATAGCGCGGGTGGTTTTTATTCAGGCTGATAGTTGATGGACTTCAGGAGTTCTGCCTGCTTCCTGTACGCCTCCTTCAGGCCGGCTGTCAGCTGCTCGGGCGTGTCACTGCTTCCAGGCTCCATGCCCATTTCACGCAGCTTTTTCTGGGTATCCGGCTGCGCGAAGAATTTCAGCGAGGCATCACGAATCGCTTGCTGCGCTTCGGCTGGCGCAGCGGGATTCGCCCAAACGCCCATCCAGCCATTAGTATCTGCAAGCTGCGGATAGCCCAGTTCCTTGAATGTGGGCACATTCGGCAATGCCGATGCACGAG
>NZ_DATKFP010000340.1:0-9537 GCF_035511395.1 Sphingobium sp. | reverse complement strand
GGCACCTGGCCCTGGCTGCCTACAACTGGGGCGAGGGCAATGTGCAGCGCGCCATCGCCCGCAACACCAAGGCGGGCCTGCCCACCGATTACCTCAGCCTGAACATGCCGGCCGAGACGCGACACTACGTGCCCAAGCTGTTCATCATCGCCCGGCTGAAGGCATTGGGACTTGGCCCGATACTGGCGATCGAACCCAATGCCGCGCGGCGGGCGATGGCGGAGCGAATGGGCGCCGACATCGTGCTGTCTCCCGGCAATAATACAGGTGCGACATGGTGGAACGACCTTGGCCTGCCGATCGGCATGTCGGACGCCATGGCCGTCACCACCGAGCAGAAGAACCGCAGCCGCGCCATCGTCTTCGAATGCGTCGGCAAGCCCGGCATGCTGATGACGCTGGCGAAAACTGCACCCACCGGAGCCACGCTCGTCGTGGTCGGCAACTGCATGGAAACCGATGCGATCGAACCTGCGTTCCTGTTGCAGAAAAGCCTGACCCTGCGCTTCGTCTTTGCTTACTCTCCCCCGGAGTTTGGCGAGGCTTTCGCCATGATCGCCGACAATCCCGACAGGCTGGCGCCGATGGTCACAGGCATGGTCGGCCTGACGGAACTGGACACCGCCTTTGCCGCACTGACCGGGGGCGACGGCAGCCAGGTGAAGCTGCTCATATCCTCCTCATAGGTGGATTTCCGTCCATCCCCTCTATGCGGGGATCGGCCTAACCTGCCCTTCTCTCCAGAACTTTCGAGAGACGCATGAAACCGATTAGCGCAGACCTTCTCCAAACCTATCTCGGCCACAAGCTGCCCCGATGGACGCAGCTTGCGGTCGAGAATCTTTTCCGTCTGCCGCTCGGCGCTTCACGCGAGACATTCCGTTTCGACCTGTCCTATGTCGACGAGCAGGGGAAGGATCAGCGCACCGGCATGATCCTGCGCCGCGATCCGCCCGCCAGCAATGTCGAGAGCGACCGTGCCCATGAATTCGCCGCTTACCGTGCGATCTACGGCCATGGCATCCCGGTGCCCAAGATGATCCTGCTGGAGCCGGACGCATCCCATTTCGACGGCGCGATCAGCCTGGCCGAGGATCTGCGCGGCTATCATAACAGCGAATATCAGTTCCAGGATCCGGCCTGGGCCGATCGCCTACCCCATGTCGCGCAGCAAATGTGGTCGACCATGGGGCGGCTCGCGGCCGTGCCGGTGGAAGCGCTCGACATGAGCTTCACCCGTCCCGCGACGGTAGAAAACACCGCCGCACAGGAACTGGCGAGCTGGGTCGATGTTCTGGATCGCCACGATGTCGGCGCGGAACCGATCACGCGCGCCGCGATCCGGGCGCTGAAACGCTGGCAGCCGACCGCGCAGAAGCTGGCCATGGTCCATGGCGACTTTCGCGCCGGCAACTTCCTCTATGACGACGCCGGCGACCTGATCGCGGTGCTGGACTGGGAAATGGCCCATCTTGGCGATCCGCTGGAGGATCTGGGTTGGAGCCTCGCCCGTGTCTTCTGCTTCGCCAAGGACGACCGCTATTGCGGCCTTGCCACCCGCGAAGAGGCGGTGGCGATCTGGGAGCAGGCAAGCGGCCTCACGGCAGATCCCCGCGCGCTCCACTGGTGGGAGTTGCTCAACTGCATCAAAGGCCAGGCGATCTGGAACAGCTGCGCCCATGTCTGGCAGTCGGGACAGAACCGCGACGTGATCCAGGCCTACGCCGCCTGGTGGCTGCGCAACGCGCAGGACCGGGCCATCCTCGAACTCATGGGAAAGCTGTCATGAAACCGGACATTCCCGCCGTGCTTGAAGACGTCGCGCGCCAATTGCGCGAGTCGATCCTGCCCGACCTCAAGGGTTTTAAAGCGAACATGGTTGGCATGACTGCCGCAATGCTCGACATAACGGCGGAGGCCTGGGACGGCGCGGCCGACCGGCTGGTCCGGGAAAATGGCGCGCTGGCGGGGCTGCTGACGCAGGGAGCCGATGTTACCGGGGATGCGACCTTTCGCAATGCCGCGACGGAAGAACCGGAAGACCTGAAGATATCGACGCTGGAGCGGATCAACGACCAGCGCCGCCGCGCCCTTGTCACCCTTCAGGTGCGGATCGAGGCGGAGGACAGCTCCGCTGCAAAGGCGCTCGACGCCGCCATCTGGGACGAACTGCGCGCGTCGACCGAGCGGCGCCGGGTCGCGCTCGCCAATTTCTGAACAATCGCACGGAGAGAATGATGCTGACAGCCGCCGACGATTTTCCGATCCACCAGACGCCAGAGCCGATCTGCTATTCGGGCACGGACCGGAATTTCTACGACCGCTACTGGTTCAACGGATTCGAACCGGATGGTTCGCTCTTCTTCCTGATCGGCATGGGCACCTATCCGCACCTCAACGTCACCGACTGCGGCATTTCCATCCAGGTCGAAGGCAAGCAATATTGCCTGCGCGGATCGCGCGTCCTGACCGACCGCATGGACATGAGCATCGGCCCGATGCGGCTGGAAGTGCCCAAGCCGCTCTGGACGCTGCGCTTCGTGGTGGAGGAACAGGCCGGCATTGCCGCCGATCTCACCATCACCGGCCGCGCCTTCCCGATCGAGGAACCGCGCTTCACCCGGCGCGTGGGAAAGCGCGGTTTCCTCGATTACACCCGCCTGACCCAGAACGGCCATTGGTCGGGCTGGATCAGCATCGACGGCCGTCGCATCGACCTGTCGCCCGAGGCCATGGGCACGCGCGATCGCAGCTGGGGCATCCGCCCGATCGGTCTGTCCGATCCGCAGCCCAATGTGCCTGAAGCGCCGCAGGGCTATTTCTGGCAATGGACCCCGCTCAATTTCGCGAGCAAGAGCCTGTTCTTCCACATCGCCGCCGAGCCCGACGGCCATGTCTGGAACAGGCGCTCCGTCCTCTGCCCCGACGGCGCCGGCCCGGAAGATTTTCTGGAAACGCAGGAAGGCCATCTTGAAACGGTGCTGCAACCAGGCACGCTCTGGCCGGAAAGCGGCACGTTGACGGTCGATTATGGCACCGGGCCTTACACGGTCGAGTTCACGCCCTTCCACCGGATGCAGATGAAGGGGATTGGCTATTTCCACCCCGAATGGTTCCATGGCCGCTATCATGGCATGCCGTTGCGGGTGGAGCGCGAGGATTTCACCGTTGACGATCTCGATCCCACGGCGATGCAGAATTTCCATGTGCAGCGCCTGTCGCACCTGACGCTGACCAACCCGGACGGCAGCCAGGAAAAGTCGGTCGGCGTGTTCGAACAGGCGATCCTTGGCGCTTATGCGCCGCTGGGCGTCACGAGCGGCATGGACATCAGCCGCTGGGACAAGGAATAGGGCGATGGCGCGGCTCGACAACAAGGCCTGCATCGTCACCGGCGGATCGGCGGGCATCGGCCTCGCCATCGTCCGCCGGCTGTTGAACGAAGGCGCGCATGTGCTGTTCTGCGGACAGGATGAAGGGCGCGGAGCGGAGGCGCTGGCGGCGCTGGACACGCCCAACGCCCATTTCCTGCGCGCCGATATCAGCGAGGAATCAGACTGCGAGGCGCTGATAGCGGGGGCGGTCACGCTGTTCGGGCGGCTCGACATATTGGTCAACAATGCCGCCAAGGCGGCCGTCAGCCTGATCCCGGACCATAGCACGGAAGACTGGCGGCGCAGCACCGCGGTCAATCTCGATTCCGTATTCTTCCTCTCACGTGGGGCCGTCCGCCAGTTCCGCAAGCAGGGCGGCGGCGTCATCGTCAATGTCGCATCAATTTCCGGACTGGCGGGCGATGGTGCCTACCCATCCTATTGCGCGCAGAAGGGCGCGGTCATCAACCTGACCCGCGCCATGGCAAGCTATCATGCACGGGAGAATATCCGCATCAACGCGCTCTGCCCTGGCTTCGTCGAGACACCCGCGACCGATGCGTTCAAGGCCTTTCCACAATTGCTGGAAGACTGGTTCAAGTCGATCCCGGCGCAGCGCCCCGCAGCGCCTTATGAGATGGCGTCTATCGTCGCATTCCTGGTGTCGGACGACGCCAGCTACATGCACGGGTCGATCGTCGTGGCGGACGGCGGGGTGATGGCGGCGACGGGTCAACCGACGCAGGTACCCATCGGATGAACGCGCGCGCTCTGCCATTAGCGTCCATCGTCCACGCCGATGAATGGACCGCCAATAGCAAGTGGACGTGAATTTATCAGAAGAGGAAGTTTCGAACAAAATCGAACCTGGAGATAATGACAAACATAGGAGGGGAATGATGAAAAGCATAATATTCCGGACGTCTTGCGCATTATTACCGCTGGCTATTGCAATGCCCCCCGTCCTTGCGCAGGAACCTCAGGATCAGGCGCCACAGGCGAACAGTGGTGAAGTGGGGCTGGCCGATATCGTCGTCACCGCCCAGCGCCAGTCGGAATCGCTGATGAAGGTGCCGGTCGCCGTGACCGCGCTGACGCCGACCGACCTTGCGCGTCAGGGCGCCAACTCCACCTTCGCGCTGAGCGCCGCCGTCCCCTCGCTCCAGGTCACGTCAGCCTTTGGTGAAGCCCAGCCGAACTTCACCATGCGCGGCATCGGCGTGGGCAATGAATATGGCGCCAATCAGGTATCGCCGGTCGGCATCTACACCGACGACAATTATCTTTCCGCGCGCACCATGCACGGCCTTCAACTATACGATCTGGAACGCGTCGAAGCGGTGCGCGGCCCGCAAGGTACACTATATGGCCGCAACACGACCGGCGGCGCGATCAACTTCATCTCCGTGAAACCCAATCTGCAATCGGGTACGCGCGGCTATGTCGAGGGTGGCTACGGCCGCTTCAACGAGGTGAAGGGCCAGGCCGCGATCGAAGGCACACTGGTCGACGACGTTCTCGGCTTCCGTGCCTCGGTCAACTATGTCGAGGCGGACGGGTTCGTGAAGAATATCTTCCCCGGCCAGCCAGATGCCAACAGCCGCGATTCCCTCGCCGGCCGCCTCATCATTCGCGCCCGCCCGACCGAGCGGCTGGACATGATGCTGAAATTTACCGGATCGAAGGGCAAGCCCACGCAGGCCGCCGCCTTCCACCTGACCAATGGCACTTCGGGATATGACCGGGCGCAGGATAATCTCAGCTTTTTCGAGACGAACCAGCCTGATCTTGGCTTCAACGACGTCAAGAATGCCGGCGTGCAGTTCAACATCAATTATGAGCTGACCGACGCCCTCTCGCTCCAGACCTTGACCGCCTATGACTGGTCCAAGCAGCAATTCACGCAGGAAGGATCGGGCACGCCGGTCGTTGGCCTGCTTCAGACCAATTATGGCGACACCTACAAGCAGTTCAACCAGGAATTGAAGCTGGCCTATACCAATGCGGGCACCAATATTCAGGCAGGCGTCTATTATGGATGGGACCATATCGACAATGTCGACAAATATCGGTTGATCCAAATCCTTTATTTCTACCAGCACTATCAACAGACGCGCAAAAGCTACGCCGCCTTCGCCCAGATCAACCAGAAGCTGGGCGATCATCTCGGCTTCACGGTCGGCCTGCGCTACACCAAGGACAAGAGCCGCCATTATGACGCCTATTCCTTCCTGACGCAATTTGCCGACCCCGCAACGTCGCCGGCCTTTGGTACCTATGATTTCGATCCGGCCGATCCCGATGCTGCGTCTATCAGCTTCACCCACGGGACAATCTCTCCCGCCGGCGTGATCACGCCGGAAGCCAGCAAGAGCCGCTCAAGCAGCCGGCTGACCGGCAAGATCGGCGTCGATTATACGTTCGACAGCGGTGCGATGGTCTATGCCAACTACAGCCGCGGCTATCGCGCCGGTTCCTTCTCCAGCCAATTCTATGCCGGCAATCCGATCGACTTCGTGCCGCCGGAAAAGGTGGAAGCCTATGAAGTCGGCGCGAAGGCACGCATGTTCGACAACCGCGCGAACCTGACCGCCGCGGCCTTCCTGACGAAATACAAGAACCAGCAATTGAACGAGGTTATCGGCACCACCGGTTTCATCCGGTCGGCGCCCGGCTCCACGATCAAGGGGTTCGAACTGGAATTCAATACCCGCTTCATCTCCAGCCTGAAGACCAATTTCGCCTTCACCTGGCTCGACGCGACCTATGACCGGCTGACCCTGTCGGGCACGGTGCTGGACGGCAACCACCTGCCCAACGCACCCAGGATCACGATCAACGCGGGTGCGGACTGGACACTAGGCGAACTTGGCAACGGCAGCATCATCTTCTCGCCGAACCTGATCTACACCAGCAAGCAATATTTCTCGCCCTTCAACGACAAGGCAGGGAACGTCAACCTGCACGCGCCGGGCATATCCGGGTAAATGCGACGCTGGGCTGGGAAAGCGAACAACTGGCGATCCGCCTGTGGACGACGAACCTCTTCAACAAGAAGATATTCATGTACGGCCTCAACCTGCGCGATGCCTTTGGCTACGACTATATGCTGCACGCCCCGCCGCGCACCTATGGCATTACCGCCCGCTACAATTTCTGATCGGGATGCAACGAGCGGGCCGCTCCCTGGGGAGGGAGCGGCCCGTCTATTCAATGAGTTTCGTCACTTTCTAACCAGATCTGTTCGCTCTGAGCGAAACGGATGAAAAGTCATCGACGGGCATTCGTAAACCACCGACAACCTCAACAGCCGCCTCATTGGCAAGCGCGCGATCGTGACCGGCGGGGCGTCGGGCATTGGCGAGGCGACCGTGCGCCGCTTTCTTGGCGAAGGTACCACTGTGCTGGCCGCAGACATCCGGGCCGACGCGCTGGCCCGACTGACGGAGTCGCTGCCGTCCACCGCGCTGATCGCGGAGCAGGTCGGCATGATGGACCTGAACGCGGTCGAAACCCTGATCGCGACCGGCGCGCGCAGGCGGGGTGGGATCGGGCGATTACGGCTTTGCCGCCTATAATGCGGCCAAGGCTGCGGTCATCAACCTCAGCCGGGCAATGGCGCTGGATCATGCGCCCCATCAGGGGATCAGTACCGCCTTCACGCAATCGCCCCGCGCCTGCGCTTCCACCGCCTCGTTGATCTGCGCCAGCGGGAAGGTCCGGATCAGCCGGTCGAAGGGAAAGCGCCCTGCCCGATACAGATCCACCAGCTTGGGAATGAAGCCGTCCAGATCGCTGTCCCCTTCGATGATGCCATGGATGCGATGACCATAAGTGATGAGCGCGGCAAGGTTGATGGACAGGCTGCTGTCCGGTTTGGGCGGCACCCCGACCAGCCCCAGCAGGCCATGGCTGCCGAGCGAGGCCAGCGCGGCCTCTACCACAGCTTCCCGCCCGCTGGTTTCGAACGCGAACTCCGCCCCGTCGGGCAGGATCGCGCGGATCGCGTCCGGCAGCGAAGCCTCCGCCGCCGGGTCGATCACATGGGTCGCACCCAGCGACAGGGCCAGGTCGCGCCGGCTGGCGACCGGTTCCACCACGATGATCGTCGCGCATCCCTGAATCACCGCACCCATGGCCGCCGCCAGCCCAACCGGCCCGGCGCCGAAGATGGCGATGCTCGAACCGGCGGGACAGGCAAGCGAGCGCATCACCCCGCCCGCCCCGGTCTGAAACCCGCAGCCCAGCGGGCCGAGTAGTTCCAGCGGTACATCATCCGCCTCGATCTTCACGACATTGCGCTCCTGCGCCAGCGCGTGGGCAGCGAAGGAGGATTGGCCGAAGAAATTGGCGGAGAGCGGGGCATCGCCCTGCCGTACGGCGGAACTGCCGTCCGCCCGTGTCCCCGCATAGTTGAGCGTGGGAAATTCGCGGCAATAGGAAGGCAAATGTTCCTCGCAGCGCGCACAATGGCCGCAACTGGCAAAGCCTATCACCACCCGGTCGCCCGGCGCGACCTTGGTCACGCCCTCGCCCACCGCTTCTACGATGCCGGCCCCTTCATGGCCCAACACGGCGGGCAGCGGGATCGGGATGAACTGATCCCGCGCGACCAGATCGGTATGGCACAACCCAACGCCGGCGATGCGCACCAGCACTTCGCCCGGCCGGGGCAGCTCGATGATGATCGGCTCGATCGAAAAGGGCTGATACGCGGCGCGGGCGATGGCGGCGATGCTTTCCATGGCGGTTCCTTCAGACTGCGGTATAGCCACCATCGGCGACGAATTCGGCGCTGGTGATGAAAGCGGCATCGTCGCTGGCGAGAAAGGCGACGAGCGGGGCGGTATCCTGCGCCGGCCCCAGCCGCCCCATTGACACCAGTTGCGCCAAGGCGGCCAATGCGACTTCCGGCGGGACCAGAGCGCCCATCTCGTCGCGGGGCGATCCTCGGACCAGGGTCATCATCCTCTCCTTACTTATGCGCCATCCCTTACGTTCAGAACCTTCAGCCCGTTGACGAAGTCAGCCCCTGAGCCGGCATCGCGCCGCCATCATAGTGAACCGACTGACGTGCTCCGCCAATAGGCCGAAAACCACCCAGGGCTGCATTTCAGCAGGCCGGTTCCCCGTACACAGGCTGGCTGGCGAGGCTGTGACAACGTTTCACGAGAAGCTGGAGCTGGTCATCCGCGCGGCCCGCCTCCAAGACGGATAAAAATCGGTCGAACCCTTCCTGGGGACAGGCGAATGCCTTGCGAGGCGAACGACTGAAGGCAAGCGAACAGCAAGCATTGGAACAGAAGCGGTGACGGCCCGTTCCCTTAGCCCATGCTGACGAAGGTATTCCCTATGACCTGCGACCCCGCCGCCTTCGATCCGCCGCCGGAGGCTAGGCAATTCTATGCCGAAAGCCTGGCGGAACTGGTAGCGTCGGGCATCCCTTTCATGCTGTCGGGCACCTATGCGCTGGGCTGCCATACGGGCATCGTACGGCCGACCAAGGATCTGGATGTCTTCTGCAAGGCCGGTGACGCGCCGCGCATCCTCGCTCATTTCAAGCATCTTGGCCATGAGGTGGAGTTCGAGGACGAACGCTGGATCGGCAAGGTTTGGAAGGACGGCAATTTCTTCGATGTGATCTACAATATCTCCTCGGCGAGCCTGCCGGTGACGGAGGAATGGTTTCGCGACGTATCCCATGCCGAGGTCTATGGCACCCGCGTCCGCATAACTCCCCCGACCGAATTCATCCTCTCGAAACTCTTCATCCAGGATCGCTACCGCTATGACGGCGCGGATGTCGCGCACATGATCCTGAAGCAGCATGAGGCGATCGACTGGCAACGCCTGCTAGACGCGATGGAACTGCATTGGGAATTACTACTCATCCATCTACTTAATTTCCGCTTCATCTACCCGACCGAGCGCCACTGCATACCGCTCTGGCTGTTCGAGGAATTGCTGGGCCGCCTGGAAACCCGCGCGGAATTGCCGGTTCCCAAGATCCGCGTCTGCCGGGGACGATTGCTTTCCCCGCGCGACTATCTGGTCGACATCACCGAATGGGGTTTCGCCGACGTCGTTGGAAAAGGGCTGGAGGAAAGCCATGACAGAAACAAGTGATGCATCGCCACCTGGCAAACTGACTGTCGCCGCAATC
>NZ_DATKFP010000339.1:0-18506 GCF_035511395.1 Sphingobium sp. | reverse complement strand
TGGCGCAGATACGCTTGCGACCCAAAGTAGAGCAACTCTGGCGCCAAGGCTTCGCCACGCTTGAACTCAACGCGCGCAACCCCGCCGTCTGGATGCGGGTCACGCCGCAAAAGCTGCTCTATGGCGGCTATACGCTGCGCGGCGACAAGCTGCGGATCGATCTCGGGCTGGAGGCGATCACGGAGAGTTTTGTTGGGCCGCGCCCGGACGATCCAAAGCCGGTTCCACTGCCGCCGCCCGCTCGCGCACGGATCTATGGCCGTTTCGCCATGGCAATCCCGGTGACCGCCGACTATGCGCAGCTCGAACCGGTGATCCTGCGCGCCCTCACCAAACGCGCGGCCCAGCCCTTTACCCTGCCCGCCGTCGGCCCCGTCACTGCCCGCTTCGACAAGGTCGAGGCCTATGGCACGAACCAAGGACGGATCGCGGTGGGGGTGACGTTGACGGTGCGCCCTGCCTCCGGCAAGGTCGGCGAGACGCACGGCCGCATCTGGCTCGTCGCGCGCCCGATCAATGCGCCGGGCAGCGCCGAAGTCCGCTTCACCGACCTCAACGTTACCGGGGCGACCGACGGCGTCGCGGGCGACATGCTGGTGGCGCTCGGCAACAGTCCGGCCTTTTCCCAACTGATTGCCAGTTCGCTGACGCAGAATTTCACCGACGATCTGAACGAGCTTATAGGCAAGATCCGCCGCGCCATGGCCGAAAAACATTTGGGCGACCTGTTCATCCAGAGCCGCATCGACCGGATCGAGACGGGCGAAATCCACGCTTATGGTGCGGGCCTGCACCTGCCGGTCGAGGCCCAGGGGACGGCGCGCATCCGCTATCAGCCGGGCCGTCGCTGAATATTCGCCAGAACGAACAGCGCTCTCTCTGCCACGGGTACGAGCGGCAGTTCGACCACCCTATAGCCCAGTTCCTGATAGCAATGGCGCATCACGGCGCAGGTCGCCTCGGCCTCTTCCCCCGATTGGCGGCGTTCGGCGTCCCTGCGGTAGATGTCCGGCCAATGCGGCGCGAGGAAAATGGTCGGGTGATAGCGGCGGAGGTCGCAGGCGCGCCGCATATGGGCCGGGATCGGCAGACCGCACAGGGTCAGATAGCCGATCAGGTCGGGCATGCCCCGGTCGAACAGAACCGGCCCCTGCGCCCTTTGTGCCTCCTCATAGGATCGCAATTCCCAGTGCAGCATGGCTTCGGCGAAGGCCGCGCGATCGGCCCACGGCAGGGCATTGCCGCCGATCGCCATCTGGCTGCGGATGATGGCGCGGCCGGCCTCCTGCATGACGGTCAATCCCCTTGACGCCAGCGCTTCCGCCAGACTGGTCTTACCCGATCCAGGTCCGCCGGTGAGGATATGGAAGGATGGCGTCATCGACTCTCTCTTCAATAAGCAACCATATGGTTGCATTTATTTGCCTTTGCGTTATGATCGCCGCATCAGGAGGTACTCTTATGACCGACTCCATCATCAAGACCGTCGAGATCGCCGCGCCCGTAGAGAGGGTTTGGGATGCGCTGATCGATCATGAGAAATTCGGCGCCTGGTTTCTGGTCGCGATCGACCAGCCCTTTGCGGTGGGGCAGACCAACACGGGCCGTATGACCTATCCTGGCTATGAACATTTCCCATGGGAATCGCGCACGGTCGCGATCGAACCGATGACCCGTTTCGCCTTCGAGTGGCCCGCCACAGGCGGCGACGAGGATGCGATCAAAAATGGCGTGCCGGAATGGATGCTGGTCGAGTTCGTGCTGGAACCGAGCGCCACTGGCACGACGCTGACCGTGACCGAAAGCGGCTTCGACAAGGTGCCCGAACCGCGCCGCTCCAACGTGCTGCGGTCGAATGACGGCGGCTGGACAGAGCAAATGCAGAATATCAAGCGCTATGCCGAGGGCTGAACCGGCGTCTTTGTTCGCAGCGCTGGGGGATTCGACGCGGCTGGGGCTGGTGAGCTGCCTGTCGGACGGGAGCGAGCGGTCGATCGTGCAACTGGGCGACGGGTTGCCGATGAGCCGGCAGGCGGTGGCCAAGCATCTGGACGTGCTGCATGGCGCGGGACTGGTCCATCGCCGCAAGAACGGGCGCGAGGTCCATTATGCGCTGCGGCGTGAAGCCATAGAGGCGGCGCGGGCCTGGCTGGACGAGGTCGACGCCCAATGGGACGCTACGCTATCCCGGCTCAAGGCCTTTGTGGAAGAAGGGGGCGCATAGGCCCCCCTTCCCTATCCTTATTGCGGCTGCGGCACCGATGCGCGCGCGTCCTGGCCGTCGCCTTCGGGCGCGGCGATGATGTCGCGGGTGGTGGCGCCCTTGTCGACCACTTCGGTTGCCGGATCGCCTGCGGAGGAGCGGATGCCGGCGGCGGCATTGCCACGACCGGCGGCGTTCAGGGTCGAGGTTTCACTTGCGCTACGGGCCGACGGGCCACCGAACATCGCCTGCATCGCTTCGCTGCGCGAATCGACTGCGGCCGCGGCGGGCGTGCCCGGTGCGGGCGGAACCAGCGCGAAGTCGGGCGGGATCACCAGCGGTGCCTGGCGCGAGACGGCGAATTCATCGGGACGGCCGCGATTGAGCAGGCTGTTGCCGCCGCCGCCGCACGCCGACAGGGTAACGACAAGGCCAGCGGCGAGGATCAGGTTACGCTTCACTTCAAAGTCTCCGTCTTTGCGCTCTTGTCGCGCAGCAGCAGCGCCCGTGCAAGCAGGATCAGCACGCCGATGTTGATGGCCGCGTCAGCCAGGTTGAAAATAAGGAAGGGCCGCCATTCGCCGAAATGCAAATCCGCATAATCAACGACATAGCCCAGGCGGACACGGTCGACGATATTGCCGATCGCGCCACCCAGAACGAGGCCCAGCGCCGCGACATCCTGCCGCGCGCGCTCGCGCCACATCCAAACGCCCACAAAGCCCGCGATCAGGATGGTCATGCCGACCAGCGCCCAGCGCATGACATTGGTGTCCGCGTGGAAGAAGCCCATGGATACGCCGCGATTTTCCAGCCAGCGCAAGCGGAAGATGGGCAGGATATCGATCCCCACATCCGCCCGGCTCTTGAGTGCGAGCGGATAGGTGACGGTATATTTGACCAGCTGGTCGAGTATGAGTGTTACGCCCGCGACGCCCAGCCCAAGCGGGCGGTGATTGATGCTCATGCCGTCAGCACCTCGTCGCAGCGGTTGCAGAGCGTGCCGTCTTCCTCCACTTCGGGCAAAAGGCGCCAGCAGCGGCCGCATTTGTGCCAGTCGCTGGGCTTGACGATGATCCCGTCGCCCACGCCCATCTCAATCCGGGCGACGATGGCGATTTCGGCGAAGTTCACACCGTCGCTGGGCAGCAATTCGCCCATGGTGACGTCGGCCTCCAGGCTGGAGCGGATCACTTTTTCACGGCGGAACGGCTCGATCGCTTCGTTCACCTGCTCGCGCTGGTAGCGCAGTTCGCCCCACTTGTCGTTCAGGTGCTGGTTGATCCAGTGCTGATCGACCTCCGGCCATTCGAGGAAATGGACGCTATCCTCGTCACTTGGGAAGCGGCTCTGCCATACTTCCTCAGCAGTGAAGGGGATGATCGGCGCGACATAACGGACCAGCGCGTGAAACAGCGTGTCGAGCAGCGTGCGATAGGCGCGGCGTTTGGGGTCCGACTTCGCATCGCAATAAAGGCAATCCTTGCGGATGTCGAAGAAGAAGGCCGACAGGTCGCTGTTCGCAAAATCGAAGATGGCGCGGGTGTAGCGGCTGAATTCCAGCCAGTTCTCGCTCTTCGCCGCCTTGTCCACCACGGCACGCAGTTCGGCGTCGAGTTGGGCCAGACGATGGAGCATATAGCGCTCCAGCTCCGGCATTTCGGCGTAGGACACCGCTTCCGTCTCTTCATCATAGTCGGAAAGAGCGCCCAGCATGTAGCGGAAAGTGTTGCGCAATTTGCGGTAGGCGTCGGACGAACCGGCGAGCACTTCCTTGCCGATGCGAACGTCATCGAAATAGTCGGTGCTGGCGACCCAGACGCGCAGGATGTCCGCGCCGCTCTCGCTCATGATCTTGAGCGGGTCGACGACATTGCCCAGCGACTTGGACATTTTCTTGCCAGTGCCGTCGAGCGCGAAGCCATGGGTCAGCACCGCCTTGTAGGGCGCCTGACCGCGGGTGCCGCAGCTTTCGAGCAGCGAGGACTGGAACCAGCCGCGATGCTGATCCGATCCCTCGATATAGAGGTCGGCGCGCACGCCTTCGCCATAGCGCCCCTCGACCACGAAGCTGTGGGTCGAGCCGGAATCGAACCAGACGTCGAGAATGTCGTTCACGACCTCATAGTCGGCAAGGTCGTAATCGGGGCCGAGCAGCGCCTGATGATCTGCGCCGAACCACGCGTCCGCGCCCGCACCCTTGAACGCCTCGATGATGCGTGCATTGACAGCCGGATCAACCAGATAGTCGCCGCTCTTGCGATGGACATAGAGCGCGATCGGCACGCCCCAGGCGCGCTGGCGGCTGATGACCCAGTCGGGGCGACCTTCCACCATGGAGCGGATGCGGTTGGTCGACCGCTCAGGCACCCAGCGGGTCTGCTCGATCGCGTCGAGCGCGACTTCGCGCAGCGTCGGCCCGTTGCCGGTGACGACCGGGGTCGGCATCACGCCGCCCTCGACATCGACCACAGCGCCCTGCTGGGGCTGATCCATCGGAATGAACCATTGCGGGGTGCAGCGGAAGATGATCTTCGCCTTGGACCGCCAGCTGTGCGGATAGCTGTGCCTGAAGTCGTCCGAAGCGGCGAGCAGCCCGCCCGCCTGCGCCAAGTCGGTGCAGATCGGGCCGTCCTTGCTGACGAATTTGGGATTGATGACCGACCCCTGCCCGCCCAGCCAGAGCCAGTCGGCGCGATATTTGCCATCGCCCTCGACCGCGAAGACGGGGTTCAGGCCGTTCGCCTTGCACAGCGCAAAGTCGTCCTCGCCATGGTCCGGCGCCATGTGGACGAGGCCGGTGCCCGCATCGGTAGTGACGAAATCGCCCGCGAGGAACGGGCGGGGCTTGGCAAAAAAGCCGCCCAGCGCGTGCATCGGGTGACGGGCGACGGCTCCGGCGAGGTCGGAGCCTTTGAAACGTCCGCGCTCCGCGACACTCCAACCAGTCCGACGCTCAAACTCCTCGACCAAATCGGCTGCGACAACGACAAGCCGCTCTTCCTTGATCATCGGCATATCATCGCCGGGATTAATAAACTTTGCTTCGCCAGAATAAGCCTGACCAACCAAATACTCAACCTCCGGCCCATAAGCCAAAGCCTGGTTCACCGGGATCGTCCAGGGCGTCGTCGTCCAGATCACCGCATGGGCACCGATGAGGTCCGGCGCGTTCGGCGCTTCCATGATCTCGAACGCCACGTCGATCTGGGTCGAGGTGATGTCCTCATATTCCACTTCCGCCTCGGCCAGCGCGGTCTTTTCGACCGGGGACCACATGACGGGCTTGGCGCCGCGATAGAGCTGGCCGCTTTCCGCGAACTTCAGCAGTTCACCGACGATCGTCGCCTCGGCATCGAACTTCATGGTCAGATAGGGATCGGACCAGTCGCCCATCACGCCCAGACGCTTGAACTGATCCTTCTGCACGCCCACCCACTTGTCGGCATAGGCGCGGCACTGGGCGCGGAATTCGGACGCGGGAACCTCGTCCTTGTTCAGCTTCTTCTTGCGATATTCCTCCTCGATCTTCCATTCGATCGGGAGGCCGTGGCAGTCCCAGCCGGGCACATAAGGCGCATCCTTGCCGAGCAGCGACTGGCTGCGGACGATGATGTCCTTCAGCACCTTGTTCATCGCATGGCCCATATGGATGTCGCCATTGGCGTAGGGCGGGCCGTCATGCAGGATGAAGCGTTCGCGCCCGGCGCGCTTTTCGCGCAGCTTGCCATAGAGGTCCATCGCCTCCCACTTCGCCGCGATGGCCGGTTCCTTCTGCGCAAGGCCGGCCTTCATCGGGAAGTCGGTGACGGGAAGGAAGACGGTGCTCTTATAGTCAGGTGCGTCGGTCATGGGTGTCCGGTATCTGCAAACATCCGTTCGTTTCGAGCGCAGTCGAGAAACGCAAGCAATGCGCTATCTGCTTCTCGACTTCGCTCGAAGCGAACGGGTGAGAAAAATGTGCCCGGTGCCTTAAGCGACGTGGGGCGTTCCCGCAAGGATTTGCCGCGCATCGGCACAGTCCTGCGCGATCTGCGCGATCAGCGGGTCGAGACCGTCATATTTCGCTTCGGGCCGCAGATAATGGATCAGTTGCACCTCGATGCACTGGTCATAGAGGCTTTCGGCGAAATCGAAGAAATGCGGTTCCAGCAGTTCCTTGGGCGGGTCGAAGCTGGGACGGATGCCGAGATTCGCCGCGCCGTCCAGAACCCGGCCGTCGGGCAGCAGTCCGCGCACGGCATAGATGCCATAGGCCGGGCGCAGATAAGGGCCAAGGTCGATATTGGCCGTGGGAAAGCCGATGGTACGGCCGAGCTTGTCGCCATGCTGGACGATCCCCTCGATCGCGAAGGGCCGGGTCAGCAGGCGCGTGGCTGTGGCGCAATCGCCCGCGCGCAGGGCTTCGCGGATGCGGCTGGAGGAAATGACGCCCTCCCCGTCCGTAACCGGGGCGACCGCCTCGGCAGGCAGGCCGAGTTCGCCGAAGCAGGCGATCGTGCCGCTGCGCCCTTTGCCGAAGGTGAAATCCTCACCGGTGACGACGGCGGCGACGCCAAGCGCCTCGGTGAGGAGGTGGACATAGGCGGCCGGATCGAGCGCAGCGAGCGCATGGGTGAAGTCGAACACCAGCATGGCGTCTGCCCCGGCGCGGGCGAACAGCGCCTCCCGCTGGTCGAGCGTGGTCAGGCGGAAGCTGGGTGTGTCCGGCTGGAACAGCCGCATCGGATGGGGATCGAATGTGGCGACGATCGCAGGGCGACCTTCGGCGCGGGCGCGCTCGATCGCACGGCCGACCACCGCCTGATGGCCTGCATGAAACCCATCGAAATTGCCGAGCGCCATGACGCTCCCACGCAAATGAGCGGGGATCGGGGCGCTGCTGAGGAGCCTTTCCATCGCGCGGGCTATAGGGGCGCGGGCTTGGCGTGGCAATTGGGGATGCTTGCCACGCCCACCCGGATGTAATCCGTCATTCCGGCGAACGCCGGAATCCAGAGCCACAGGCGCGGCATATCGACGCCCTGGACCCCGGCATCCGCCGGGTTGACGAATGACTAGTGGATTGATTTTGACATTTGTATCCCGCCAGCCGGGGACGCAAATGTCAGAATCGGCCCACTAGATGCGGACAAAGGTGACGAAACTATAGGCCGGCCTGCCGTCCAGCGCGGGATGATCCGCGCGCGCGACTTCCCGCCAGTCCGCCGGATCGGGATAGGGGATGGCCGCATCCCCCTCCGCGTCCAGATGCACTTCGGTCAGTTCGATCCGGTCGGCGCGGTCCAGGAACAGGCGATGGATTTCCGCGCCGCCGATCACCATGACGGTCAGCGCATCGGCCAGCGCGATCGCGCTTTCGACGTCATGGGCGACCTCGGCCCCTTCCCCGGTCCAGTCCCGGTCGCGGGTCAGCACGATATGGCGGCGGCCCGGCAGCAGGCCGGGCAGGCTGTCGAAGGTCTTGCGCCCCATGACCATCGGATGGCCGGCGGTGATCGCCTTGAAATGTTTGAGGTCGGCCGGCAACCGCCAGGGCAGGTCGCCATCCTTGCCGATCACGCCATTGTCGGCGCGGGCGAGGACGAGGACGATCTCGCTCACAGGCTGAGCCGCGTCACATGCCCCATTTTGCGGCCGGGGCGCGCTTCATGCTTGCCGTAGAGGTGCAGATGGTTCGCCGGATCGGACAGGATCGCCTGCCAGTCATTGGCGTCGTCACCGATCAGGTTGCGCATCTCGACACGCGGCGCGGCAAGGCCGGTGTCGCCAAGCGGCAGGCCGCAGATCGCGCGGACATGATTTTCGAACTGGCTCGTCACCGCGCCCTCGATGGTCCAGTGGCCGCTATTGTGAACGCGCGGCGCCATTTCGTTGAAGACCGGACCGTCGGCGCTGGCGAAAAATTCGCAGGTCAGCACGCCGACATAGCCGAGCGCGTCGGCAATCCTGTGCGCCATGCCGCGGGCCTGCTCCATCTGCCCCTCGATCAGCGGCCCGGCGGGTGCGGTGGAGGTCGCAAGGATGCCGTTCACATGGACATTGGCGGGAGAATCCCAGAAGCGCACTTCGCCATCTGCGCCGCGCACCAGGATCACCGAAAATTCTTCGGCGAAGGTGACGAAACCTTCGAGGATCGCGCTCTGGCGGCCGATGGCGTTCCAGGCGCCCACGGCATCGCCCGGCTCGGACAGGCGCGCCTGCCCCTTGCCGTCATAGCCCATGCGGTTGGTCTTGAGGATCGCGCGGCTGCCGACCTGTTCGATCGCGCTTTCGAGGTCGTCGAGGCTCTCTACCGGCGCGAAGGGCGCGGTTAGCCCGCCCAGATCGACGACGAAGCGCTTTTCCGCAAGCCGATCCTGCGCCACGCGCAGCGCCTGTGCGCCAGGACGGACGAGGCCATGGCTGCCCAGCACCTCGACCGCGGCGGGATCGATATTCTCAAACTCATAGGTGACGACGTCGACGCGATCGGCAAAGGCGGCGAGCGCATCGGCGTCCTCATAGGCGCCGCGCGTCCAGCAGGGCGAAACGTCAGCGGCAGGACCGCTCTCCTCCGGCGCGTAGATGCAGGTGCGATAGCCCAGCTGCGCCGCCGCCATGGCGATCATCCGGCCGAGCTGGCCGCCGCCGATTATGCCGATGGTGGAGCCGGGCGCGATGGTCGTCATGTTTATTCTGCTCAGTCTTCGACGGTTTCGGCGACGGCGTCGGTCTGGCGCGCGCGCCAGGCATCGAGCCGCTGTGCCAGTTCGGAATCGTTGGTGGCGAGGATCGCTGCGGCCATCAGCCCCGCGTTGATCGCGCCGGGCTTACCGATCGCCAGCGTGCCGACGGGGATGCCGCCGGGCATCTGGACGATGGAGAGCAGCGAATCCATGCCCTTCAGCGCCTTGGATTCGACCGGCACGCCCAGCACCGGCAGCCGCGTCATCGACGCCGCCATGCCCGGCAGATGCGCCGCGCCGCCTGCGCCGGCGATGATGACCTTGAGGCCGCGCGCCGCTGCGCCGGTGGCATAGTCATAGAGGCGCTGCGGGGTGCGGTGGGCCGACACGACCTTGCATTCATGGACGACGCCCAGCGCTTCCAGCGTTTCGGCGGCATGGCGCATGGTCTCCCAATCGGACCGCGACCCCATGATGATGCCGACTTCCACTGCCCCGCTCATAGCATGCTTCCCCTGATCGCGCGGCGTCCTGCTGCCGCCCGGAAAGCAAAGCCCCTTAGCGGCCGGGCCGCCAGGGGGCAATGTGGATTCGGGCGAAAAGCGGGGCTTTTACCGCTCCGACAGATAATAGCGGTCGATCGCACTCAGATCGTCCGCCAGTTCGTATACGATCGGCTGGCCGGTCGGGATTTCCAGTTCGGTGATCTCGTCGTCGGGAATGTTCGACAGATGCTTCACCAACGCGCGCAGCGAATTGCCGTGGGCGGAGATCAGCACGCGCTTGCCGGCCTTCAGATCGGGCGCGATGGTCGATTCCCAATAGGGCAGCACGCGGGCGATCGTGTCCTTGAGGGATTCGGTCGACGGGATGGCGATGCCGGCATAGCGGCGGTCGGCCGACAGGTCGAACTCGCTACCCGCTTCCAGCACCGGCGGCGGAATGTCGAAGCTGCGGCGCCAGATCTTGACCTGATCGTCGCCATGCTTGGCCGCCGTCTCCGCCTTGTTGAGGCCGGTGAGGCCGCCATAATGGCGCTCATTGAGGCGCCAGTCCTTCTCGACCGGCAGCCAGAGCCGCCCCATTTCCTCCAGCGCCAGGTTCAACGTCTTGATCGCCCGGCTTTGGAGCGAGGTGTAGCACTGGTCGAAGTCCAGCCCCTTTTCCGCCATCAGCCGCCCGGCCGCCCGCGCTTCACCCACACCCTTTTCGGTCACGTCGACGTCCCACCATCCGGTGAAGCGGTTTTCAAGGTTCCACGTCGACTGGCCATGGCGGATAAGGACGAGAGTGGGCATGGGGCGCGTCTCCTGCAAATGATGCGCATCCCATAACGGGCAAAATCGCGGGCGCAAGCCTTGTGGACGCTCGGCTGAGGCCCACATTGCAGTCGATCCGCCGATGCGATAGCCCTTGGCGGACGAACGGAAAGGAAGTTGCAACTTGGCATTTGTGAAGGGCGCCTGGCGCATATTGGTCGCGATCAAGGACGGCCTCGTCCTCCTCTTCCTGCTGCTCTTCTTCGGCGCGCTTTATGCCGCCCTCTCCTTCTCGCCCAAGCCGGGCAAATCCGTATCGTCGGGCGCGCTGCTGCTCGACCTTGACGGCAGCATCGTGGAGCAGCCGACCGTAGTCAGCCCGATGGCACTGCTGAGCGGCTCCGGGCCGGAGGCGAAGGAATATCGCCTGTCCGACATCGTCGCAGCGCTCGACGCCGCAAGGACCGACAGCAAGGTCAAGGCTGTGGTGCTGAACCTCGACGGCTTCATCGGCGGCGGTCAGGTCGCGATGGCGCGCGTAGGCAAGGCGCTGGATGGCGTGCGCGCGGCCAAGAAGCCTGTGCTGGCCTATGCCACGCTCTACAGCGACGACAGCTATCAACTGGCCGCCCATGCCAGCGAAGTGTGGAGCGATCCGCTGGGCGGCGTCGCGATCCTCGGCCGGGGCGGTTCGAACCTCTATTACAAGGGACTGATCGACAAACTGGGGGTCAACACGCACGTCTATCGCGTCGGTACCTACAAGAGCTTCGTCGAACCCTTCATCCGTACCGACCAGTCACCAGAGGCAAAACAGGCCAATCAGGCGCTGGCCGGCGCCCTGTGGCAAAATTGGCAGGACGATGTGGCCAAGGCGCGGCCCAAGGCGAAGATCGCCACCTATGCCGCCAATCCGCTGGCGGCCGCGCAGGCGACCGGCGGCGACATTGCCAAGGCGGCGCTCGCTGCGGGTCTTGTCGACAAGCTGGGCGACGAAGCCGCCTTCGGGGACCGGGTGGCGGACATTGCGGGTGAAGCCACCAGCGACAAGGCCGGCGCTTTCGCCTCGATCGACCTCAACACCTATGTAAAGGCGCGCAAGCCCGCCAATGACGGGCAGATCGGCGTGCTGACCGTGGCGGGCGACATTGTCGATGGCGAAGCCGGCCCCGGCACGGCGGCGGGCGACACCATTTCCGACCTGCTGCTGACCGCGCTCAATGAAAAGAAGCTCAAGGCGCTGGTCGTGCGCGTCGACTCTCCGGGCGGCTCCGTCATGGCGTCGGAAAAGATTCGTGGGGCGATCATGCAGGCGAAGGCGGCCGGCATGCCGGTGGTCGTGTCCATGGCCAATGTCGCGGCAAGCGGCGGCTATTGGGTATCGACACCGGGCGACGTCATCTTTGCCGAGCCGGACACCATCACCGGCTCCATCGGCGTTTTCGGCATCATCCCCAGCTTCGAAGGCACGCTGGCGAAGATGGGCATCACCACCGACGGCGTGCGTACCACGCCGCTGTCCGGCCAGCCCGACGTCACCGGCGGCACCACGTCGGAATTCGACCAGATCATGCAACTGGGCGTCGAGGATATCTATCGCCGCTTCGTCGGCCTCGTCGCGCAATCCCGTCGCAAGTCGCCGCAGGACATCGACGCCATCGCGCAGGGCCGCGTCTGGGACGGTGGCACCGCGCGCCAGATCGGGCTAGTCGACCGTTTCGGCGGGCTGGAGGATGCCATCGCCGAAGCCGCACGCCGGGCAAAGCTCGATCCCGCCAAGGCCAGGCCCTATTATATCGAGAAACAGCCCGACAAGTTCGCCGAGTTCATACAGTCGCTCGCCGACCGCGAACAGGATGACAGCAGCGCACCGCGCGACATGCTGGCCCGTCAGGCGTGGATGCAGCGCGGCTGGGCGATGCAGGCGGTGTCGGACGTGAAGTCGCTGGTCATGGGTGCGGGCGTCCGTGCGGATTGCCTGGAATGCAGGGGCTATGGCGCGCCAAAGCAGCGGAACGCGGCAGAGGAGCACGGCGTACTGGCTATGCTGGTGGGGTTGTGGCGGTGAGGTAGTGGCGGCCGATGGCCAGAAGCAGCCATTAATTCGACGTCATGCCGGGCTTCACTAGTGAAGGGTTGAGGCTTGTCGATCCCGGATCAAACCCCGGATGCCGCGATTGTCGAAGAGCCGCCCGCCCCAACCATTCGCTACCCTGAAAATGACCGACCGTCAGTCCGCGGCCTTCAACCAGGCCGCCACTTTTTCCGCTATCGCGCGGAAGGCGTCGGCATGGGCGTCCTCGCCCGCGGCTGGAGGATCGCCCGCGTCCGAGCGGCGGCGGATGTCTATCGCGAGCGGGATGCGACCAAGGAATGGCATCGACAATTCGCCAGCCGTACTTTCCGCACCACCCTGCCCGAAGGGATCGGACAGTTCGCCGCAATGGGGGCAGGCATAACCAGCCATATTCTCGACCAGCCCCACCATCGGCACGCCCGCCTGCGCAAACAGGCTGACCGCGCGGGTCGCGTCGATCAGGGCCAGATCCTGCGGCGTGGAGACGATTACCGCACCGGCGGGCTTGTGCTTCTGGACCATGGTCAGCTGGATGTCGCCAGTGCCCGGCGGCATGTCGACCACCAGCAATTCGGTGTCGCCCCATTCCGCGTCGATCAACTGCGTCAGCGCATTGCCGACCATCGGTCCGCGCCAGGCGAGCGCCTTGCCCGGTTCGACCAGATGCGCCATCGACAGCATCGGAATGTCGGCGACGCCGCTGACGGGCACCAGCTTCTTGTCGCGTGCGACGGGCTTCTGATCCTCGCTGCCCATCAGCTTGGCCTGCGAGGGACCATAGATATCGGCATCGACCAGTCCGACCCGGATCCCCAGCCGATGGAGCGCGACGGCGAGATTGGCCGACAGCGTCGATTTGCCAACGCCCCCCTTGCCCGAGGCGACGGCGAGGATGCGCAGTGCCTTGCGCTCCGCCGTCATGGCGATCCGCACGTCCGTCACGCCCGGCACTGTCAGCCCGCCCTCGCGGATCGCGGCGGCCAGGCCGTCGCGCTTGTCCGGGGCAAGGCCGCCCACGTCGAGCGCGAGGGTCATCACTCCGTCCTTCACGCGCGGGGTGCTGGCGCGACCATCGGTAAGGGCAGTCAAACGGGCGGCAAAATCGGCTAGATCGGTCATGACGACGCCCTGTAGGAAATATTCGCGGCCATTGGCACTGTTTTTCATGAAAAAGCCTTCCTATAGAAGACAACATGAAAAGAATGTTCGGGTGGATGCCCGCGATCGCAGCGATGGTTCAAGGCCCCTGGGGCGGCAAGAATGACGGACCGGACGGGGACGGACAGAAGGGCGGCGGCGACAGCGGCCCCCGCAATCCGTGGACCCAGCCGGGTAAGCCGTCGGGCGGCAATCCCAAGGGACCGTCGGCGATCGAGGAACTGCTGCGTCGCGGCCGCGAACGGTTCGGCGAAGGCGGCGGCGGCCAGGGCGGCGGCTTTGGCGGCCTGCCCCCGCGCGCGTCCGGCAAGGCGCTGTGGCCGATCGCTATCGGCATATTGGTCGTGCTATGGCTGGTGCTGACCAGCTTCCACCGGGTTGGCCCGCAGGAACGCGGCGTCGTCACCCTGCTCGGCAAATATAGCCGCACGCTATCGCCCGGCATCAGCCTGACCCTGCCAGCCCCGTTCGAGGCGGTGACGACGGTCGATGTCGAGGAAATCCGCACGATCGACATCGGGTCGGTGAGCGCGGAAAGCGAAAATCTGGTATTGACCGGCGACCAGAATATCATCGACCTCGCCTATTCGGTGCGTTGGAACATCCGCAATCCGGAACTCTATCTGTTCCAGCTGTCGGACCCGGATTCGACCGTGCGCGAAGTGGCCGAAAGCGCGATGCGCTCGGTCCTCGCCAGCGTCAGCCTGGACGATGCGCTGGGTGCCGGCCGGACCACGATCGAACAGCAGGTCGAGCAGCGGATGCAGGAGATACTGGACGGCTACAAGTCGGGCATCCGCATTCAGGGCGTCGCGATCAAGCAGGCCGATCCGCCGACCGCCGTCAACGACGCGTTCAAGGCCGTGTCGGCCGCGCAGCAGACCGCCCAGACCTACCTCAACGAAGCCCGCGCCGCCGCGCAGCAGGTGACGGCCAAGGCGCAGGGTGAGGCCGCGGCCTTCGACAAGGTCTATGAGCAGTATAAGCTGGCGCCCGACGTGACCCGCCGGCGCATGTATTATGAAACCATGGAGGGTGTACTGTCGAACGTCGACAAGACTATCGTCGAAGGCACGAATGTGACGCCCTATCTTCCCTTGCCTGAATTGAAGCGGCGCGCGCAGGCGGCCCCGGCCCAGGGTGCGAACAGCACCACCGCGACGGAGGGCCAGTAATGTCCATCATGCGTCATCCCGTCGCCCTTGCCATGATCGCGTTGCTCGCGCTCATCATCCTGGGCAGCACCGTCGCGATCGTGCCGGAAACCAAGCAGGGCGTGATCGTCCGCTTCGGTGAACCCAAGGCGATCGTGAACCGCTATCGCGCCAATGAAAGCTTCGGCAATACCGGCGCGGGCGTCATTCTGCGCATGCCGTTCCTCGACCAGGTCGTGTGGATCGACAAGCGCGTCCTGTCGGTCGAGATGGAGCGGCAGCAGGTGCTGTCGACCGACCAGCTGCGACTTCAGGTCGATGCCTTCGCCCGCTATCGCATCGTCGACCCGCTGCGCATGTATATCGCGGCGGGCAGCGAGGAACGCGTGTCCGATGCGCTGCGTCCGATCTTGGGTTCCGCGCTGCGCAACGAGCTGGGCAAGCGCCCCTTCGCCGCACTGCTCAGTCCTGAGCGCGGCCAGGTGATGGACAATATCGAGGCAGGTCTCAACCGCGTCGCCCGCCAATATGGCGCGCAGATCGTCGACGTGCGGATCAAGCGCGCCGACCTGCCCGACGGCACGCCGCTGGAAAGCGCCTTCACCCGCATGCGCACCGCGCGCGAGCAGGAAGCGCTGACCATCCGCGCGCAGGGCGCCAAGCAGGCGCAGATCATCCGCGCCGAAGCGGACGCAAACGCCGCGCGCATCTATGCCGAAAGCTATGGCAAGGATCCGAATTTCTACGATTTCTACCGCGCCATGCAGAGCTATCGCTACACTTTCTCGCCCGATCGGACCGGGCAGACCAACATCATCCTGTCGCCGGACAACCAGTTCCTGCGTCAGTTCCAGGGAGGACGTTAAACTTTCGTAATGATCCTCTGCGGATCATTACGGAACCAGCGTCATTCAATGAGGGTTAAGGCAAGGCGGCGCATGTCAGGGCTTCCCCAGAAAGTCCCGCCTTCCATTCCCTGAAGATCTGAAGAGGACCGTCACGAGTGCGTTACGCTTATGCCATCACCGGCGCCCTGCTGCTCGGCGGCACCGCAATTGCCGTCACCACCAGCTCCAATGTCGGCGCGCAGGTCGCGCAGAATGAAGGATTGACGGCAGCGGCTCCGGCAGGCGCTCCCGCAAGCCTGGCCGACATGGTTGAAAAACTCCAGCCCGCCGTCGTGAACATCTCGACCAAGCAACGCGTGCAGGTGCAGAATCCTTTTGCCGGCACGCCCTTCGGCGAACTGTTCGGCCAGGGCGGCGGCCAGCCGCAGACCCGTCAGGCCCAGTCGCTGGGTTCGGGCTTCATCATCTCGGCCGATGGCTATATCGTCACCAACAACCATGTGGTGTCGGCCGGTGCCGAAGGCGCGTCGGTCGAGCAGATCACCGTCACCCTGACCAACAAGGAAGAATATACCGCCAAGCTGGTGGGCCGCGACGCTGCGACCGACATAGCGGTGTTGAAGATCGAACCGAAGAAGGCGCTGCCCTTCGTCAAGTTCGGCGACAGCACAAAGGCGCGCGTGGGCGACTGGGTGGTCGCGATCGGCAACCCCTTCGCTCTGTCGGGCACCGTGACCGCCGGCATCATCTCTGCCGTGCATCGTGGCACCGGCGGCACCTATGACAAGTTCATCCAGACCGACGCGTCGATCAACCAGGGCAATAGCGGCGGCCCGATGTTCGACATGCGCGGCAACGTGATCGGCATCAACAGCCAGATCCTGTCGCCGTCCGGCGGCAATGTCGGCATCGGTTTCGCCATTCCTTCGGAACAGGCGGGACCGATCGTGGAAACGCTGCGCAAGGGTCAGAGCATCAAGCGCGGTTATCTCGGCGTGCAGATCAGCCCGCTGGGCGAAGACATGGCCGACTCGCTCGGCCTCGCCAAGAATAGTGGCGAGTTCATCCAGGGCGTCGAACCTGGAAAGGGCGCGGACAAGGCCGGGATCAAGGCGGGCGACGTGATCATCAGCGTCGCCGGACAGGAAGTGACCGCCGACCAGAATCTGTCCTCGATCGTCGCCAACCAGCCGATCGGGTCGCGCGTGCCGATCACTCTGATCCGCAATGGCCAGCGCATGACGGTGAACGCCGTCGTGGGCGAACGCCCGTCGGAAGACGAACTGAACAGCTTCGCCCAGCCGCAGGGTGACGAGGACTTCAGCCAGCAGCCGCAAAATCCGGGCAAGGCGACCGACCAGGCGCTTGGCGTTTCGGCGATCCCGCTGACGCCCGGCATCATTCGCCAGCTCGGCATTTCCGCCGACACGCGCGGCATCGTCATCACCGCGGTCGACGGATCGACCGACGCGGGCGCCAAGGGCCTGCGCCGCGGCGACGTCATCATCAGCGCCAATAACCGTCCGGTCACGAGCCAGGCGGAACTGGACGCGCAGGTGAAGGCCGTGGCTGGACAGGGTCGCAACGCGATCCTGCTTCAGGTGCTGCGTCGCGGTCAGCCGGCCATCTTCCTGCCGGTGCGCCTGCGCGACAAATAAGCGGCGCTTGCCGAACCGCCCACGCTCTGTAGAGTGTGGGCGCCATATCAGACCCGTTCGGGCTGAGCCTGTCGGAGGCCTTTTCTTCGGGAAGGGACGTCCCTTCTACAGGCTCAGGGCGAACGGGTTTTATTTTTTGGAGTTGCAGCATGAGCGACGGCATCTTCATCGGCCTTGGCGCACCGGACAAGGATGGCCCGGACGGAGCCAAGGGCATCCCCCAGACACTGAACCTGCGCCGCGCCAACCGCCACGGCCTGATCGCGGGCGCGACCGGCACCGGCAAGACGGTGACGTTGCAGGGCATCGCCGAAAGTTTCTCCGCGCGCGGCGTACCGGTGTTCCTGGCCGATGTGAAAGGTGACCTTGCCGGCATTTCCATGGCCGGCTCCCCGACCGCCAAGAATGCCGACAAGCTGGTGTCGCGCGCAGCGGAAATCGGCATCACCGATTACAGTTATGCCGATAACCCGGCGATCTTCTGGGATCTTTACGGCGAACAGGGCCATCCGATCCGCACCACCGTCAGCGAGATGGGACCGTTGCTGCTGGCACGGCTGATGGGCCTTAATGAAACGCAGGAAGGCGTGCTGTCGATCGCCTTCAAATATGCCGATGAGGAAGGGCTGTTGCTGCTCGACCTCGGCGATCTCCAGGCGATGCTGGCCTATTGCGCGGAGAATGCCGACATGCTGTCCGCCAAATACGGCAATGTGACCAAGGCAAGCGTCGGCGCGATCCAGCGCCAGCTGCTCCAGCTGGAAAGCCAGGGCGGCGACCATTTCTTCGGCGAACCGGCGCTCGACATTCACGACATGCTGAAGGTCGATGAGCAGGGCCGCGGCTATGTGAATGTGCTGGCGGCCGACAAGCTGATGCAGAGCCCCAAGCTCTACGCGACCTTCCTGTTGTGGCTGCTGTCCGAATTGTTCGAAACGCTGCCCGAAGTGGGCGACCCGGACAAGCCGGTGCTGGTCTTCTTCTTCGATGAGGCGCACCTGCTGTTCGACGACGCGCCCAAGGCGCTGACCGACAAGATCGAGCAGGTGGTGCGGCTGATCCGCTCCAAGGGCGTGGGTGTCTATTTCGTGACGCAGAACCCGATCGATATTCCGGAGGATGTCGCGGGCCAGCTGGGCAACCGGGTGCAGCACGCGTTGCGCGCCTTCACCCCGCGCGACCAGAAGGCGATCAAGGCGGCGGCTGATACCTTCCGCATCAATCCTGAGTTGAATGTCGAAACGGCGATCACCGAACTCAAGGTCGGCGAGGCGCTGGTATCGCTGCTTCAGGAGGACGGGTCGCCCGGCATCGTCCAGCGCACATTGGTCGCCCCACCCCGCTCGTGGCTGGGACCGGTCGATGCCAAGGAGCGCGCGATCATCCAGTCGATCTCGCCGTGCGCCGACAAATATGACACGGCGGTCAACCGGGAGTCGGCCGAGGAAATCCTGGCCGCGCGCGGTCAGGCCGCCGCTGCC
>NZ_DATKFP010000338.1:0-2647 GCF_035511395.1 Sphingobium sp. | reverse complement strand
CATGCCGGACGGCTTTTCCCCCGGCAGCCGGGAATGGTCGGGATCAACAATATTCGATGAGGAGCAGCGCGAGATCCTGCTCTATTTCACCGCCGCCGGCCGCCGCGGCGAAGCGTTACCTAGCTTCGAGCAGCGCATGTTCGGCGCGCGCGCCCGGTTGACGGAAGAGGGGCGAGCGGTCGACTGGCACGATCTGCGGGAGGTCATTCTACCTGATCCTAAGATCTACATGCCGACGACCGGCCGCGGGGGAATCGGCACGATCAAGGCGTTTCGCGATCCGGCCTATTTCCGCGATCCGATGGACGGCCGCCACCATCTCTTCTTCGCCGGATCGCTGGCCGGCTCGGACTCGTCTTTCAATGGCGTGGTCGGTGTCGCGACGGCGCCTGCCGATCGGCCGGATGACTGGACGCTGGCGCCGCCTATCCTGTCCGCCGATCACCTCAATAACGAACTTGAACGGCCGCATGTCGTGCATTGTGAAGGGCAATATTATCTGTTCTGGTCGACGCAGAGCCATGTCTTCAATCCCGATGGGCCGCTCGGCCCCACGGGTCTCTACGGGATGGTGGCTGACCGGCTGGATGGGACATGGCGATCGCTGAACGGCACCGGCCTGGTGTTCGCCAACCCGCCCCAGGCGCCTGCGCAAAGCTATAGCTGGATGGTGTTGCCGGACCTTTCCGTCACCAGCTTCGTCGATAATTGGGGAGGGGGGGCGGAGCGTCGCTTCGGCGGTACTTTCGCTCCATTCGTGCAGATTTGGCTCGATGGTGACAAGGCTGGAGTTGTGCCATGAGCGAGCCACTTGTCGCCGGCGTCGAACTGGGTGGAACGAAGATTTTCGTGGTTCGCGCGCGGGGCCGGGAAATTGTCGACCGAATGATGATTCCCACGACAGCGCCCGACGGAACATTGGGGGCGGCCAAGCAGATATTGCTGGACTGGCATTCACAGGAGCCGTTTTCGGCGCTCGGCATTGCGTCCTTCGGGCCTTTGCGGCTGGACCGGACTGCCGAAGATTTCGGGCGCATGCTGCCCACGCCCAAGCCTGGATGGACGGGCGCGGATATATTTGGCGCGCTGGCCGAGGGACTGCCGTGCCCGGCAGCGATCGATACAGACGTCAACGCGGCCGCACTGGCAGAAGCATATTGGGGCGCGGGGATACAGGAGGACCGGCCTTCGGATTGCCTTTGTTACTTGACCATCGGCACCGGGCTTGGCGGCGGCTTTGTGTTCAATGGTCGGCCGTTGCATGGCGCGATGCATCCGGAACTGGGGCACATCCTCATCCGCCGGGCGGAGGGCGACGAATTTCCAGGCGTTTGCTCCTTTCACGGAGATTGTATCGAAGGATTGGTCAGCGGTCCGGCACTTGCCCGCCGCTTCAATGTGTCAGGCGACGCCATCCCGGCCACCCATCCGCACTGGGACTTTGTCGCGCATGATATCGCCCAACTTGTTTCGACCATTCTGCTGACCACCGCCGCACGACGCATATTGATCGGCGGCGGTGTGGGCATGGGACGAGCCGACCTGCTCGACCGCGTTCGCTCGAAGGTGATCGAGCAGCTCAACGGCTATCTGTCCTTCGTGACGCACGACAGTATCGCCACGATAGTTCGCACGCCTGCATTGGGGGAGCAGGCCGGGCCGCTGGGGGCGATCGCCCTCGCGCTCGACGCGTTGGAAAGGGACAATAAAGGATGATGACAATGCCATCTTTTCGATCGCTTTTTCTGGCCAGTACGGTCCTTCTGTCCCTCTGCGCACCGCAGGCCTTGTCAGCCAAGGTCATCGCAACGGCGGACGGGCGTGTGATGCGGCTGGACGGCGGCGGCGTAACCTATGCCATCGGAGTGGATGAGCAGGGTTATCTCCAGCCGCTCTATTGGGGAGCGACGCTCGACGACAAGGCGCCACTTGCCGCGCGGCATCCCACCGAGCTGTCGGGCTTCGACCCGGCCGGATCGATCACGCCGCAGGAATATGCTGGGCAGGGCGAGGGGCTGGTCAGTGAGCCGGGGATCAAGGCAGTGTTCGCCGATGGCAATCGCGACCTCGTCCTCAAATATCGAAGCCACAAAATCTCTGGCGAAACGCTGACGGTGGAGCTCGCCGATATCCGCCGGCCGTTCACGGTCGCGCTGCACTATGCGATCGATCCGGCTACGGGCGTGATCGCCCGATCGGCCAGCGTCCGCAATGGCGACAGCAAGCCGGTGCGCATCGATCAGATCGCGGCGGCGACCTACACCCTGCCGGTGGGCAGTGACTATCGCCTCCATTATCTGACTGGCCGCCATGCGTCGGAATGGTCGCAGGTGGAAACGCCGGTGACGCCGGCCCTGACCGTCTTGGAAAGCCGTCGGGGATCGACCGGCCATGGCAATCAGCCCTGGTTCGCGGTCCAGCACGGCGGCAAGGCCAGCGAGACGGACGGACCCGTCTGGTATGGGGCATTTGCCTGGTCGGGTTCCTTCCGCCTGTCGGTCGGCCTCGACAATCTCAGCCGGGTGCGTATCAGCGGCGGCTACAACCCCTATGATTTCAGCTGGACGCTGAAACCGGGCGAAAGCCTGGACACCCCGGTTTTCTATACAGGCTATACGAACAAGGGGATGGGCGATGCCTCGCGCCG
>NZ_DATKFP010000337.1:0-3514 GCF_035511395.1 Sphingobium sp. | reverse complement strand
CGGACACCCTTCTATGTGCTCGTCATTCTCGCGGCCATGGTCGGTGCGTTCGCGGAGCCGCTCTATGACGAAGGCCTGATGCTGTGGTTCTATGCGCCGGGCATGTGGTCACACTTCTCGGCGTTCGGCATTCCGCAGCCGAACTGGACGCACAGCGGCTATGCGGTGCTCTACGGTAGCGCCGCCATGCTCATCGCGCGCCAGATCCATGCGGGGGCCCTTACCCGTAACGGCCTTTATGCCTGGGCCGGGGTGGAGTTCGCGATGTCCTGCACCTTCGAGATGGTCGGCATCAATGGCGGGGCCTATGAATATTGGGGGCCGCATGTCCTTCGTATCTTCAACTATCCGGTCATCATCGGCATCCTTGAGGCATGCCAGGTGATGTGCTTCGCGGTGGCCGCGGCCGAACTGCGACGGCGCACCAGCCAGCCAGCTGCCCTCCTGACGTTGTTCGCGATCTTCCCGATGACCT
Source organism: Sphingobium sp. (assembly GCF_035511395.1). GTDB lineage: Bacteria > Pseudomonadota > Alphaproteobacteria > Sphingomonadales > Sphingomonadaceae > Sphingobium. The sequence goes on along the minus strand of NZ_DATKFP010000337.1, from coordinate 3,039 downwards.
TCTATTTCGCTAATTTCGGTGCCGGCGCGCCGGTAATCATCGCGCTGCATCTCGACACGCCCTCGCCAACGTTGGTCGTACTGGCGACGCTCGCCAGCATCGCTTTTGCGGTCGCGGCCATCCATATGGCTGCGAGCCTCGCAGCGGCGCCCGCCAGGGCGGTAGCCGGAGGGCGGATCGGCGCCAGCGCCGCCGTCGCTCTGTGAGGGGAGATTAGATGTCCGCGCTCCCCGCGGAATCCGACGAGATTGAACCTTTCATCCTCGAGGTACCGCAAAGCCAGCTCGACGACCTTGGCCGGCGGCTTGAAAGTATCCGCTGGCCTGAGCAGGAACTCGTCGATGACTGGTCCCAAGGCGCACCCCTTGCCAAGGTTTGGGCCTTGATCGACCACTGGCGCGGCACTTATGACTGGCGCCGCTGCGAGCGGATCCTCAACGGCCTGGGGCAGTATCGCACGCGGATCGACGGCGTCGATATTCATTTCCTGCATATTCGCTCGCCCCACGCGCACGCGCTTCCGATGATCCTGTCGCATGGCTGGCCCGGGTCGGTGATTGAATTCCTGAAATGTGTCGGACCGCTGACCGACCCGATGGCCCATGGCGGGAGGGCCGCCGATGCCTTCCATCTCGTCATTCCGTCGCTTCCCGGCTACGGCTTTTCCGGCAAACCACATGAAACCGGCTGGACGGTGCAGCGCATCGTGCGGACATGGCACGTCCTGATGAGCCGGCTCGGCTATGATCGCTATGTTGCCCAGGGCGGTGACTGGGGCGCGGCGATCACCACTGCGATGGGCGCGCAACGACCTCAGGGACTTGCGGCCATCCACCTCAATCTCCCCTTCGTCATGCCGGCGCACATTGACGACAATCTCGGTCCTGCCGAGGCCGAGATGATGGCTGCGCTCGCACAGTATCAACGCTGGGGATCGGGCCATTCGACGCAGCAGGCGAGCCGCCCGCAGACGCTCGGCTATGGGCTGGCGGACTCTCCTGTCGCCCAGGCGGCATGGATCTACGAGAAATTCAAGGAATGGGCCGATTGCGACGGCGAGCCGGAAAATGCTCTGTCCCACGATGAGATGCTCGACAATATCATGCTGTACTGGTTGCCGAACACAGGGACCTCCTCGGCTCGGCTCTATTGGGAGAGTTTTCACGGTGCCTTCGGGGCCACCGAACTCGACCTTCCCACCGGTTGCAGCATCTTCCCAAGGACATTTATCGTGCTCCCAAAAGTTGGGCCGATCGATGCATGCGGCAACTCATTTATTGGAACGAGGTCGACCGCGGGGGGCATTTCGCGGCCTTCGAGCAACCGAGCCTGTTCGTGGAGGAGATCAGAAAATGCTTCCAGCTCATGCGCTGAAGAGGCAGAAATCGGTGCTTTGACGGACGCTCAGATTCGATTTCAGATTGATCGAATCGATTGGGGATCGAATATCCGCCGAAGCTCTGGCGCTTCATCGCTTGTCCATTTTGAACGCTGAGGAAGAATGGACGTGCTGATAAACCAGTTATTGAGGGTCGACGCGGCGAATGCTTCGCAATCGAATTGGCTATCTCGATGTCCAGAAAGACGCTGGTGGCCTGACACCCTCCAACGCACCAGCGGCAGGTTCTTCCAAGAGCGGACGTCCCCGAGTGGGCCAGCGAATGACTTAAATTGGTCGCTTTCCGCCATTGTTCTTCTGCAGCGATTCCTCCGATAGAAGGTGGATGAATCACCTGATCCCAATTTCCGATTCTGCAATCGCCATGCGCCATTCGCCTGTGTTGCGCGCAGTGTGCCTGACACTCGATTATATCCACGAGAACGGGCCGATCGGTCTGACTGCGACGGGCGCGCTGAAGCGGTATTTCGTCGAGTGGGCGGCGGCGGCATTCGATTGGCCATTCTATACCACCGAAGATCTCTATGCGGTGAACAAGGTGCTCAATGAGTGCGATTTCCCGCCTTTGACGATCATGCACGACCTGTTGCTGAGCGCGAGACTGGCGCGGCACAGGAAAGGCGCTCTACACCCGACACGGCTTGCGAGGCAGCTCAGGGCCGACCCCGCAGCATTGTGGTCACTGCTTGCCCAGCAGTTTCTCTTCGCTACCGATCACACCGGTTACACTCGGTACGGCGATCAGCCGATGGGAAACTGGGACATCTTTCTGAACGTCATCAATGTGGAAGCCCAGCATGGCCTGAGCGAGGACCGGCTGGGGCTGGTCCTGTACGGCCCCGGCGAAGGACAAGGCTGGCGTGACGAAATTCGAATGAAGGCGGCGCTCTATATTCATGTGCTCCGCCCGTTGTGCTGGATGGGGTTGCTCGAAGAGGGCCGCTCCGGGGAAGGCTTCGAGCGCGACGAGACCTACTTCAAGACCGCGCTCTGGCACGAGGCCTTCAAGTTGGAGACGGACGTCCATCTCGACCCGGTGACGCAGCACTGACAGAGCGGCTCAACCGCATTCAGCTGAACCGCCAGAGGGGGATGCCCAGCTTTCTCGCCTTGTCGGCGAGGTTCTCCTGAATTCCCGTGCCGGGGAAGACGATTACGCCGATCGGCAGCACGTCCAGCATCTGATCGTTGCGCTTGAAGGGCGCGGCGCGGCCGTGTCTGGACCAGTCCGGCGCAAATCCGATCTGCGGAACACTGCGATGATCCGCCCAGCGCGAGGCGATCTTTTCGGCGCCTTTTGGGGACTTGCCGTGCATCAGCACCATGTCGGGATGCCGGGCGTGAACCTGGTCGAGCTTGGCCCAGATCAGCTGATGATCGTTGAAATCAAGACCGCCCGTGAATGCGATCTTGGGACCGGGAGGGAGCAGGACCTGCTGTTCGGCGCGCTTCCTGGCGGCGAGGAAATCGCGGCTGTCGATCATCGCCGAAGTGAGATTGCGGTGATTGACCCGCGAGCCGCTGTGCGGGAGCCACGGCTTGCCCGCATGACGCTCGTAGTGATCGCCGGCCTGGTCGCGCATCAGTTCGAAGGCGTCCTGGCGTTCGACCAGCGTCCTGCCCTCGGCGACGAGGCGCTC
>NZ_DATKFP010000336.1:0-2883 GCF_035511395.1 Sphingobium sp. | reverse complement strand
ATATGATCCTGTTTTTCGGTTGTGCTGCTGACCACGCGCACGATGCCCTGAAGCCCCGTCGGCGCGCGGATGATGCCCATGCCAACCTCGATGAAGGCTACACCGTTCGCGATCAGCCAATCCACGATCGCGCGCTTGGCCTTGCCGTTGTCCATGCAGATGAACGCGAAGGTGATCCCATCGAGCAGGTGCAGGTTTTCGGACGTCAATGGCTCATCGTGCTTCACGAGTCCCTTGCGGCGAAGCTTCGAGTAGATGTCGAAGAGGTTTTCGACCTTTGATTTCTTGGCTTCCAGTTCCGCGAGCGACCATGCGCCGGGAGCGCGGAAGGCATTGTGCGTGTCGAAGCTGTCACCGTCGAACAGACGGATTTCCGCGACGCGCGTCTTAGCGATCAGGTCCAGAATGTAAGACCCCGTTCCGCCCACGCCGATGATCGCGACACACTGGTTTTCCAGCTTTTCGTTATCAGCGCCGATGTTCACGCGGCTCGAAGCCGTGTCGATGTAGTGGAAGATATCATCATCCTCTTCATCGGTCGCGTAGATGGGGTGGGTCTGCGCAGTCACGTCGCGCAGCTTGCGCGCTTCGCCGACAATCCAGCCGAGATAGCCCAGCATCTTATGCTCGTAGTCGCGGTAATTGTTACACGCCGAGAACGTGAAATCCGCCTTCACGCCACCGCCGAAATCCTGGGCCTCGTTCGGATTTTCGAAGCTGCGCAGCTTGCTGCCGTCCGCATGGCACGGATGCTCACCGGTCCAGTAGGCAACGTGATTGTCGGGCTTTCGCGTTCGCTCCTGCCCTTCAACCACTTGCGTATCTAGCTTCGCAATCAGCACGCCGTCCTCGCGCACTGTCGCCGAAGCCGTTACGTAGGGAACATCCTTGACCAGCAGATAGCCGTTGCGGATTTCGAGATTGTACCCGTCATTCCGCATGGCGAGCAGGTCGGGACTACGAGCGATTAGCCGGTGTGACATCGAATTCCATTTCCTTCTTCACCTCGACGGATTCACCCTCCATGAGAGTGCCGGTCGGCTTCGGGCCGTTTCCCTTACTGTACATGACCTGGTAGCGCTGGTTCTCGGGCAGCTCCGGCGCCTCAATCAGCACGAGCAGTTCCTCGTAAGTGAGCCGCAACCCGTCAAAATTCACTCGTTCCGGCACGGCCGAGAAGTTGGGCACCTTGAGCTTGAGCCCGTCGAAGATACCGCTCTTTGGCTGCACTTCGGCCGCAGGCTCGGGCGCGCGTGCATAGTCCGATGCCATGTCCTTGCCGCGCTCGCGGCCGAGGGTACGGATGAGCCGGTCACGATCGGCGAAGTCGTCCTTGCAGTAATGCAGGTCGACGCTGTCCCGGTGCCGCGAGAGCGCAACGTAGGAAGCATGGCGGTCGAGCCCCGGCGTTGCCAGCACATGGACGCTGTCCACGGTCATGCCCTGCGCCTTGTGAATGGTGGCGGCGTAGCCGTGATCGATATGGGCATAGTCCTTGAGATCGAAGGCAATCGATCGCCCATCGTCAGTGCGCACGCGCATGGCGATGTCACTTACGTCTTCCACCGTGCCGAGCGTGCCGTTCTTCACCTCCAGGCTGCGCTCGTTCTTGAGGAACATCACGCGGTCGCCGGACGCGAACGACCGCTCGCCGCGTTCGACCTCCAGGCCGACATCCTCGCCGAGCATCTGTGCTGCGCGCATGCGCGTGCGCGCGGCTTCGTTCAGTTCGCGCACTTCGACATTGGTGTGGGTGAGGATGATCCGGCTGGCATCGGGATCGGCCATTCGATTTCGATCCCAGCGATCGATCAGGTCTTCGCGGGCCTGTTCGCGCGTCTCGGTGGCATGGACATGGCCCGCGTCCTCGTAAGCAGACAGGGCTTCGCCCGTGCGGCCGGTGGCAAGCTGGCGCGTGGCATCGCGCTGCCAGTCCTCGGACTGGCGGCGAATGGTGGTGATCTCGACGGCGCCGTGGCGCTCGGCAATCGAGCGGGACGAGGCCCCGGCCTCGATCGCCTGCAACTGCTCGGGATCGCCGACCAGGACGACCTTGGCGCCGCGCTTTTCGGCCTCAGTGATCACGCGCTCCATCTGACGCGTGCCGATCATCCCGGCCTCGTCGATGACGAGGATCGACTTGTCGGTCAGCAACTTGCGGTCCTGGCCCCACTGGTGTTCGAGGCTGGCGATGGTGCGCGACGCAATCCCCGAGCCGCTTTCAAGGTTCTCGGCGGCAATTCCGGAGAGGGCTGCACCCTGCACGGTGTAGCCCGCTGACTCCCATGCTTCGCGCGCCACGCCCAGCATCGCGCTCTTGCCGGTGCCGGCATAGCCGATGACATTGCTGATGCCACGCGCATCGGTGACATGTTCGAACGCCCCGCGCTGCTCCGGGGAGAGCACCATGCCGTGTTGCTCTTCGGCACGGGTGAGCGCACGTTCCAGGTGTAGGTCATTGACGCCATGATGGCGCCGCGCGTCGAGGGTGATGGTGGCGCGTTCCAGCCGCTGTTCGGTCTCCAGCATCGAACGCGAAGTGAAGCGGCCATCGCCGCGACCGTCCTGACCCAGTTTGACGAGTTCGGGTGAGGACTTGATGGCTGCCATGATGTCATCGAACTGGTCCTTGCCCTCGCTGTGCCGGTGCACGAACATGGCAAGGTCCCGGCCGGTGAACGTCGATTGCTGGTGCGTGATCGCATCGAGCGCGATTTCCGGATTGGCGAGCAGCTTTTCACCGTTGGCCTGGGCAATGGCGTGGTGTTCTTCCAGCCTCTCGCTCGCCAGCCCCTGTTCGGCCATGCGCGATGCGGCGGGGCCGATCTTGTGCTGCGGCTCCAGATCGATGCCCTGCGCTTCCAGCGAGCGGGGATCGATCCG
>NZ_DATKFP010000335.1:0-18785 GCF_035511395.1 Sphingobium sp. | reverse complement strand
CTCGCTCCAGTTGGGCGTGTCCGGGAACGCCCCGTCCCAGGGATAGTCATTAATGGGTGGGGTGGGCATGGCGGCCTCCTGCTTGGAAAGGGTTGAGCGTCGGACCGCTGCGGATCGGACGCGCGCGAAACCAAATTCGCTGCTCTCTCCATCATCGCCCGGTCATTATCGTCGCGATATTTGCCGCACCAAGACATATGTGTCAATATCATACGCTAGCATACATATATTTTCCCAGCTCTTTCACCAGGCACCAATTCCGCTGGACGAAACCGGTACGCTAGGTTACTTCATTGATCGTATACTTACAGTAGCCGGCAGACGCCGGATTTGGAGAGAGGTTCTCATGGCCACCGAAATCATCCTACCCAAGCTCGGCTTCTCGATGAACGAAGGCATGCTCGCCGAATGGCTGGTCGCCGATGGCGGCGCCGTGACGGCGGGCGCGCCCCTCTTCGCGCTGGAAAGCGACAAATCCACCCAGGAGGTCGAAGCGCCCGCCAGCGGCACGCTGAAGATCCTGAAACAGCCCGGCGAAACCTATGACGTGGGAACCATATTGGGTGAGATAATCTGATATCGCCGATATCCGAACCATAAAAACCATTGGGAGAGGCGTGTCAGGCGCCGGACATCATCATGAAGCGTACCGACAAGGTCATCATCACCTGCGCCGTCACCGGCTCGATCCACACGCCCACCATGTCGCCCCATCTGCCGATCACACCCGATCAGATCGCGGTCGAGGCTATCGCCGCGGCAGAAGCCGGTGCGGCGATGCTGCATCTGCACGCCCGCAATCCCCAGACCGGGCAACCCTCGCAGGATCCGGAGTTGTTTGCGCAATTCCTGCCCCGCATCAAGCAATCGACGGATGCCATCCTGAACATCACGACAGGCGGCGGCTTGGGCATGAGCCTGGAGGACCGACTGGCACCGACCAAGAGGTTCAAGCCCGAGGTCTGTTCGATGAACATGGGATCGGTAAATTTCAACATTTCCGCTGCCGGCATGAAGATCGACAGTTGGCAGCATGACTGGGAGAAGCCCTATCTGGACATGACGAAGGATTTCATCCTGTCCAACACCTTCGCCCAGATCGAACGGGCCATGACCGAATTGTCGGCGCAAGGCACGCGATATGAATTTGAATGCTATGATGTCGGCCATCTTTACAATCTGGCGCATTTCGTCGATCGCAAGATGGTGGAGCCACCCTTCTTCATTCAGGGCGTGTTCGGCATTCTGGGTGGCATCGGCCCGGATCCGGAAAATCTGATGCACATGAAATCCACGGCCGATCGCCTGTTCGGGGAGGATTATATCTTTTCCGCACTGGCGGCGGGCAAGCACCAAATGCGCCTTGTCACCTTGTCCGCTTTGCTGGGCGGGTCGGTCCGCGTCGGGCTGGAGGACAGCCTGTATGCCGGCAAGGGGGTGATGGCGACTTCCAATGCCGTCCAGGTTGCCAAAATTCGCCGTGTCCTGGAAGAATTGAGCCTTGATGTCGCCACGCCGGCCGAAGCGCGCGCGATGATGCAGACCAAGGGGGGCGACAATGTCGCTTTCTGACATTGCCGTTCCGGCCGCAGGAATTGCCGATGGCTATGCCTTTGCGCAAGGGGCGGCCCTGGATGTGTCCGGCATGATCCTGCCGTCCGAATATCCCAATGTTCATGCGGCTGTCGCGCCGGACAAGGCTGCCCTGATCTTCGGCCCACATCGATGGACCTACGTCCAGCTCGATCGGGGCGTGAATGCGGCCGTCACGCTGCTGGCCGAACATGGTATCGGCCGTGGTGGACGGCTGGCCTATATGGGCAAGAATAACGACCTGTTCTTCGTCCTGCTCATTGCCGCAATCCGCGCCGGCGCCGTCATGGTCCCGGTCAACTGGCGCAACACCGCCCCTGAAACACGCTATGTCATCGACGATTCCGCCGTTTCGCTAATCGTTGCGGACAGCGCATTTGTCGACATCGTTCGGGAAGCCGATCAGGCAGGATTGCCACTGCTTGTCACTGATCTGGAGGGGCCCGAAGGCCTGCGCGCACGGATAGCGGCTTGCGCGCCCAGTCCGCGTGCGCCGATCGATCCCCATGCCCCGTGCCTACAACTCTATACTAGCGGCACGACCGGGCGTCCCAAGGGCGTGGTGACGTCGCAATATGCCTTTGGCAGCGCACGGCACATCGAAACCATTTCCGGCTTTTTCGATGACTGGCGGGACGATGAAATTCTCCTATCGCCTCTACCATCCTTCCATATTGGCGGCATGTCCTGGGTCTGCACGGCGCTGGTGCGCGGGGCGACGGTGCATGTCATCGCCGACACCAATCCGGCGGTCATATTGGACAATTGCCTGGAGCATGGCATCACCCGCACCTTCATCGTGCCGACATTGGTGCGGGCACTGATTGGCGAGATGGACGCGCGCAATGTGCGCGTGCCCAGCCTACGCGGCATTCATTATGGCGCAGCCTCCATGGACCCAGCCTTGCTGGAGCGGTCGGTCGACCGGATCGGCTGCCGCTTCCTGCAATATTATGGGATGACCGAAGTCACCGGCACCATGGCGATCCTGGGGCCGGACGAACATGATGCCAGCCATCCCTATCTGTTGCGCTCGGTGGGGCGCCCACTGCCTGGGTTCAGCATCGCCATCCGCGGCCCCGATGCGCAACTTCTGCCGATCGATACGCCCGGCGAAATCTGGGTCAAAGGCCCCAGCTTGCTGATGGAATATTGGAACAAACCCGAAGCGACGGCCGATGCCCTGATCGATGGCTGGTATCGGTCAGGAGATGGCGGGAAGCTGGACAAGGACGGCTATCTATTCCTGACCGACCGTATCAAGGACATGATCGTGTCGGGTGGCGAAAATGTCTATCCGGCGGAGGTCGAAGCGGTATTGCGCGATCATCCGGCCGTGCTGGACTGCGCCGTCTTCGGCCTGCCCCATCCGAAATGGGGGGAAGGCGTGACCGCCGCGCTCGAACTGCGTCCCGGCCACAGCGTCGATCCGGCCGAGGTAATCGCCTTCGCCCGCAAATCGCTTGCCGCCTACAAAATACCGCGCCGGATAGAAACGGGCATCTCCCTGCCGCGTACCGCATCCGGCAAGGTTCAGCGTGGGATGGTCCGCAAGCATTTTCTGACGCTTGCGCAATAGGCGCTGCAACTTGCCCGTCCACGCGCCTTTGCCGCTTATATGAGCAGGCGCGTGCGGATGGTGGCGCAATCCGCGTCGCTCAGGTCCAATTCCTCTTTCAGGAAACCCCGCGCCGATCCGTGACGCTGTTCGAGCGTGTCGAACATCGCCGCCAGATAGCTGGGATCCGCCCGCATGATGGGTTCCCATATCTGCGGATCGATGCCTTTCAGCTTGGCGCCGAACGGATCCTTGGCCACCAGTTCGCATCCCCGGGCGAAAAAGCGATCCGTCAGTGCATAATCCTGCATGATGATAGCGCGTTCCACCCCAAGAAGGTCGAGCAGCAAGGCGGCGGCGATGCCGGTGCGATCCTTGCCGGCGGCACAATGGAAAACCAGCGGTAAAGGGCCATCCACGATCCGCCGAAACAGTTCCCGATAGGATGGCGCCTGCTCATAGGCGAGATCGCGATACGCCTCCAGAATATGCAGTCGCGCGGTGTCGGCTGTTGCGCCCGGCGTCTGCAGCGCGAAAGTGACGTCGCCCGCGCTGCTATGATGGTCGCGCGCCCATATCTCATAGCTGGCCATGGCCGGCAGGCGGGACGGCCGACGATCGCGCTCCTGCGAAGAGCGGAAATCGCAGATGACCTTCAGCCCTATGGCGTCGAGCATCGCGTGATCGCCGTCGCTCAATTCCGCCATGGTGCCGGACCGATAGATGAGTCCGCGCGCTACCGTCCGTCCATCCATAGTGGGATAGCCGCCCAGGTCGCGGAAATTGTGGCCGCCTTCCAATGGGACGACGCGCTCCAGGTCCAGATCCGTCATGATTTGCCTTTCCGATCAATCGCAGACGCCAGCAATTCGGCCGTATAGGTAGGAATCCGCGCCATCGCTACATCCGACAGGCCGTAGCGCGGCAAGGGAAAGCCTAGAAAATGCGTGCGGCCATTATCGGTACGATAGAGATAGGTGATGGTCTGGATCAGGCTGCCCACTTGCCCGCCCGGATGCATGAATGCTTCTCCCCCCAGCACATGGCCGCCGGCCCGCTCCACCAGTTCGCGCGCGATGCCGAGGTTCTTCTCCCACAGTCGCCGGCACACAATGTAGAGCCCCACCGGCGTATCGGCGAGCAGCGCTCTGGCCTCCTCACTCTCTAGGAAGGAGCGGACCGGTACGGAAGGGTGATCACCCCAGGTGTTACTGAACAGCAGGACGGCATCATAGCGGCGACCGACCGCATTCGCAGGATCGAACATGATCGGAACCGTCATTCCCTTCTGCGCTCCCTGCGTCCATTTCTTGGACGCCGCCACATTCATCGGGCGCGCGAGATGGTCGGCCGGCTCACGCATGGCGATCCGGCACAATGACACTTCCCACCCGGTCGCTTCCGCGGTTTGCGTTGCGAGGGTAGCGGCCCTTTCCGCCTGGCCGGTCATGGAATAATAAAGGATCAGGCAGCGCATCAATGCCGCTCCCCCGTCAGGCGATGGTTGCGGAGCAGCGATCGAGGACGACCATGCCCCGTTCGACCGCGATGGCTCGGAAGCGCAGTTGCCCTTCGCCTTCCTCGAAAAACTCGATCCGGATCGTTTCGCCGGGCATGACCGGCTTGCTGAAGCGCACGAACATCGACTTGAAGCGAGCAACGTCATTGTCGCAATAGGCCGACAGGATCGCCCGATTGGCGAGACCCTTGGTACACAGGCCATGGAGGATGGGGCGATCGAAGCCGGCCTTGCGCGCGATCGCCGGATCCGCGTGGAGGGGGTTCCAGTCGCCGCTCAGCCGATAGATCAGCGCCTGGCGCGGCAGCGTCGCTATCTCCACAACTCTGTCGGGCGCGCGATCGGGCACCGGCGCAGCGACCGGCATCGCGTCGCCGAAGCCGCCCTCCCCACCATTGCCGCGCAGGAAGAGGGTGGATCGCACGGTCGCCAGATGATCGCCATTGGCTTCGTCATAGAGCAGCTTTTCCTGATGGAGCAGCGCACCGCGCCCTTCGCCCTTATCCTCGATCCCCGCGACGCGATATTCGCCGCGCACCGCCCCGACCGCCGGCAGCAGCCTGTGCATAACCAGATGCTGTTCGGCATGGAGGATCTTCACCCAGTCGATGCCATATTGCGCATCCTGCGCCCAGAAGCCCGGATGGCACAGGATATTGGCGTAGGCCGGAAGACACAGCAGCGCCTTTTCATAGACGAAGGGCAGTTCGGCTTCATCGAGGGGATCGGCGCCATAGCCCAGGCCAAGTGCGAACAGGATCGTATCGCGCTTGTCATAGGACTGGACGATCGGATCAATCGCCATGGTCCGGATCTTCTCGATCTTCATGCTTATGCTCTCCTATCTCGGCTCAGGCCTCATATCATTCGTATTAGCATGATATGCTAGCAATCATTTTTTTGCAACGCCTGCATTCATATGATATTCTAGCATACGATATTGACTCATTTACCTTTCGCTCTATTCTTCGTTCGAGCAGACCGCCGCCAGGGCAGCGCGACATAAGGCACATCAGGAGAGAGACATGGGTCAGCAAACCAGGTTCGCGCCCGACTATCGGGATAGTCCCGCCCCCCTGTTCCAGCAGGTGATTGCCGACGATCCCATCGCCGCGCCGCCGGTCCTGCGGGAATATTCCGAAATCGACATTCCGGTCGCGCGCGTGCCCAGGGACCAGTATCGCAGCGGCGCTTTCGCGGCGCTGGAAATGGAGCGCATGTGGCCGCGCGTGTGGCAACTGGCCTGCCGCGAGGAACAGATTCCCGAGGTCGGCGATTATGTGATCTACGAAAGCCCCGGCGCGTCGCTGATCATCATGCGCAGCGATACGGACGATATCCGGGCCTATTATAACAGTTGCCTACATCGGGGGATGCGGCTGTGCGCGCAGGACAGCAGCGTGCGCAAATTATCCTGCCCCTTCCATGGCTTCACCTGGAATCTGGACGGCACGCTGGCCCATATTCCCGCGCGCTGGGATTTCCCGGGCTTGAAGGAAGAGGCCATGGACCTGCCCGAAGCACGGGTCGAACGCTGGCAGGGTTTCGTCTTCATCAATCGCGATCCCGCCGCGCCGCCGTTGCAGGACTATCTGGGCCATCTGCCCGACCATTTCGTCGACTGGTCCTATGCCGACCGCTATCTGGCGACGGTCATGCGCAAGACGATCGATGCCAATTGGAAGACCTGCATCGAAGGGTTCGTCGAATCCTATCATCTGGCCGGCATCCACGCCCAGGCGCTGCCCTTTGGCGGAGACGCCAGCACGCAATATGATGTGTGGCCCGATGATCCGCACGTCAGCCGCTTCCTAGAACCGACCGGGGTGATGAGCGATCAACTGTCCCACTCCCTGTCCGAGCAGGAGATATTGAACGCGGCCCTCTCCACCGTGTTCGGCGGCGCGGACGTGCCGGAACTGCCGGACGGGACCAAGGCCCGCCATTTCATGGCCGCCGGAATGCGCGCCGCCATGGGCGAAGCGGATGGCGTCGATTATTCCGCCCTTTCGGATTCCGAAGCTGCCGATGCGATCCAATATTCGCTGTTCCCGAACATCATCCTCTTCCGCTCGCTCGGCTACCCCTATGTCTATCGCTTCCTGCCGTTGCCGGGCGACCCGAACCGGGCGACCTTCGAATTCATGATCTTCAAGCCGAAACCCAAAGAAGGGTACGTGCCGGAGGTCGAACTGGTGGAGTTGGGGGAGGCAGACAGCTTCGCCGGCGCGGGCATATTGCCGCCCTGGCTGGGGGAAATCTACGATCAGGATGTGGCGGGCCTGCGCATGTGCCAGCAGGGCCTGCGCGATGGCGGCGACGCGGATATCCTCTATTCCGCCTATCAGGAGGTCCGTATCCGGCACATCCATCAGACGCTCGCACGCTATCTGGACGACGACCCTGCACAGGCACCGGGCCGTCGCTGAATCCCCATCGCATCATCACAGGAGTATGTCTTGTCCACCGGCCTGACATCGTTCACCACCCCCGGCACCAACCGACAGATGATATTGGCGCAACGGCCGCAAGGCACGCCGCGCACCACCGATTTCGCCCTGCGCGAAGCGGCGATCGTCGCGCCCGGCGACGGCGCCTTCCTGGTCCGCAACCTCTATCTGTCGGCCGATCCGGTGCAGCGCGGCTGGGCTGCCAATCCGGCGCTGACGCCGATCGATGCGCCGATGCGCGCGCTGGCCGTCGGCGTCGTGACTGACAGTCGCGATTCCGGCATTCGCACGGGCGACATCGTCTACGGCTTCTTCGGATGGCAGGATTATGCCGTCGCCACCCGTGCCGACCTTCTGTCGCACATCCCCAGGCCGCGGGCGCCATTGCCGGCCTATGCCGGCGTCCTGGGGATGCCCGGCGTCACCGCCTGGCTCGCCTTGCACGACATAGCACCACCGCGCGAGGGCCAGTCGATCCTGGTTTCCACCGCCGCCGGCACGGTCGGCAGCGTCGTGGGGCAGATTGCGCGCCAGGCCGGCGCCCATGTCGTCGGCCTGACGGGCAGCGAGGACAAGATCGCCCGCTGCATCAGCCATTATGGCTATCATGCCGCCTATAATTACAAGGTGGGCGACCTGTCCGCCACGCTGTCGGCCGCCCGACCGGAGGGGTTCGACATCTATTTCGACAATGTCGGCGGCGCGATACTGGACAATGCGATCCGGGCCATGGCCCGGTTCGGCCGCATCGTGCAATGCGGCACGGCGGCGACGCCCAGCTGGAACCCGCCGCCCACCGGCCTGCGGAATGAGCGGGAGATATTGATGCGCGCCCTGACATGGAGCGGCTTCGTCATCTTCGATCATGTGGACCGCTTCCCGGCCGCGATCGAACGGCTGACGGACATGCTGCTGGCCGGGCAACTGGTCCATGACGAGGTGATCCGGCCGGGCATGGACCATATTCTGCCGACGCTGGAGGCGCTGTTCGCCGGCACCAACAGCGGCAAGATGCTGGTCTATATCGGCGAGGATTGAGACCGGCCGGAACCCTCCGGTCCGCCCGACTCAGGCGGGGCGCCAGACACCCAGCGCCGGGCGCACCGGCTGCACCGTGACATCGTCGCCGAAAATCCCTTCGATCATGAAGGGGTCGGCCGCGATCAGCGCGCGGACAGCCGCCTCGTCTTCCGCTTCGATCAGGAAGGAACTGCCGATTGGCGTCGCATCCGGCGCATCGGACTCCAGCATGGCGCCGGCCACCTTCAACTTGTCGCCCTGCGCCACCCAATAGTCCACATGCGCGGGACGATGCGCCAGACGACGCTCCAGCATGTCGGGCCGGTCCGGCGCCAGGATCATGAAAAACATGTCAACCCTCCCGCAATCAGTCGTCCAGCTCTTCCGCGGCCATGTCCGCCAGGCCGTTGGCGCCGCCATTTTCGACCAATATGGTCTTGAGATTCTTTTTCACGCGGCCCAGCACATGCTCACACATGGCGATCTCTTCCGCCGACAGGCCGGCGAGAATGCGCTGGTTCATGTCCGACGCCACCTCTACCATCAGCTTGACCACGCCATGCCCCTTTGGCGTGATGAAAACGCGCTTCACGCGGCGGTCGGTCGCATCAGGACGACGCTCGACATGGCCGGATGCTTCCAGTCGGTCGATCAGGCCACCGACCGTCACCTTGCCGACTTCCATCAGCCGCGCCAGATCGACCTGCATCATGCCGTCATTGCCGCCACGCGCCAGGGTCGTCAGCACCGACCATTGCGATCGCGTGATATCATAAGGACGCATCGCCATGTCCATGACCACGCGCCGCACGCGCGACACGTCATGCACCAGATAGCCGAAGGTAAACGGCTTCGCCGTGCCCTGCATGTCCGACTTCGCTACCGCGACGGCAACTTTTTCCCCAGTTTTCATCTCTACAACTTCATCTGGACGCGCATTAGTGTCGCGCCGCAGTCATCATGACGTAACCCGGAACGGGATGCACGGAAAATATTCACCCATGCTTATCATACTCGCCCATATGATAAGATCTTGCGCATATATCGCCCAGGCGTCAGCGTAGCATGCGAAAACAATCCCGCACTTCCCCCACGAACCGGACTGGCTGTTCGAAGGCCGCGAAATGGCCACCTTTGTCGAGTTCGTTCCAATGGATGATCCTGCTGAAGACCTGCTCCGCCCAATGGCGCGGTGGGGCCATGATTTCGCGGGGAAACTGGCTATATCCAAGCGGCAGGTCAATCTTCATCGGCCGGAAGCTGGCCATGCTTTCCCAATAGAGCCGCGCCGATGAAGCGCCGTTGCCGGGCAGCCAGTAAAGCATGATATTATCGAGCATCTCATCGCGGGTGAAGATATTTTCCGGTTCACCGTCGCAGTCGCTCCAGCCGCGCAGCTTTTCATAGATCCATGCCGCCTGAGCGACCGGCGAATCCGCCAGCGCATAGCCGATCGTCTGCGGCCGGGTAGCCTGCAATCGGGCATAGGCGGATTCGACATTGCCGAAATAGTCCAGCGCATTGATCGCCGCCTGTTCCTGCGCATCGGGATGTTCGGAGAAATGATCGGGTCGGATGGAGAGCATGTTGAAATGCACGCCCGCCAATCCCGGCGGCGCCTGCACGCCGAGGGACATGGTCACGGCCGACCCCCAATCCCCCCCTTGCGCGACATAGCGGTCATAGCCGCGCCGCCGCATCAGTTCGGCCCAGGCGCGGGCAATCCTCTCCACGCCCCAGCCTGATTCCGTCGGCTTGTCGGAAAAGCCGTAACCCGGCAGCGAGGGGATGATGAGGTGGAAGGCATCGGCCGGATTGCCGCCATGCGCGGCCGGATCGCTGAGCGGGCCGATCACCTTGTGAAATTCGATCACCGATCCGGGCCAGCCATGGGTCAGCAGCAGCGGCATGGCGTCGGGTTCCGGCGATCGGATATGCAGGAAATGGATATCGAGGCCGTCGATCCGCGTCTTATACTGGCCATGGCCATTCAGCATCGCCTCACACCGCCGCCAGTCATAATGATGCCGCCAATGGTCGACCAGCGCCTGCAATCGGTCGATCGGCACGCCTTGGCTCCAGTCGCCCACCGTCTCCCGCTCCGGCCAGCGCGTGCAGTCGAGACGGGTCTGCAAATCGTCCAGCTGCTCTTGCGCTATCGCCAGCGTGAAGGGGCGTATGGCATCGCTCATGCGTCCCGCTCCAGGATCGACGCCAGCACCACCGCGATCCGGTGCAGCAGGCGCTGGGTGAAATGCGCCCCGGCGCTGGCGACCAATATGTCGTCGCTCAGCCCCTTCTCAAAGGAATCGCGGCCGCCATGCATGACCAGGTGCATCAGGCGTAGCCCGGCGCGCAGGGCGAAATAATCGATCTGCCGTTGCGGAATATCGGCACCGCCGGCCGCGCGATAGGCGGCCATGAACCGGTCCCAGCCAGTCACCGCGATGACGACCGGATAGCAATAGCCCAGATCCTCACCCGGATGGCCGATCGCCGCCTGCTCCCAGTCCAGAACCGCCGTAATCGCATCGCCATCGGCCAGGATGTTGTGGAACACCATGTCGTTATGGACGATAGCGCGCCGGTCATCCAGGCAATCCACATTCTGCCGCAGCCAGGCGATGACCGCGGACATGGTGATGGATGGCCAGTGCGCGGCGCCATCCCACTGAGCGGCCAGATGGTCAAGTTCCTCCCGCCAGCCTTCGATATCATAGCGATCGCGCGCCTGCCGCAGCCCTGCCCCGACCCGATCGACCGGCTGGCTGTGGAGCAGCGCCAGTTCGCGGGCGAGGCCAAGGACGACGGCCTCGCTCTCCGCCGGCAGCCAGTAATCGGGCTGGACCGGCGCACCATCGACCCGTTCGACCAGCAGGAAGGGCGCGTCCAGCCATATAGGGTCGGCTTCCACCAGCACCGGGCGCGGCACGCGCATGCCCGCCTCGTGCAGATGCGACAGAAGATCATGCTGGGCAGTTTCGCTGAGGAAGGCGGCGCTGCCGGCCTGGCCGGGAATGCCGCGCTGGATGACCATTTGGGCGGGCAAGGCGTCGGTATCCGTGATCGAGAACAGCGCCGTCTGGCGCGATCGCCCGCCGACGATCAGGCGAAAGGCGGACACGGTCGCCGCCTCGCAACCGGGGCGGCGGCGCAGATAGGCCTGGAGCCGGGCCGGGTCGATCGACTGGTCATCGACCTCTGCGGCTGGAGGAAGCGCGCGTTCGATCGCATCCATGCGGCCGATGGCCTGATCCAGCGCGGCCTTCTCCCAGCGGATAGCGGCGCCAAGATCGGCCGGGTCCGCGCCGTGCGACAGCCGGCCGGCCGCCTCCACGATGGCCGCGCCTGTGTCGGGATGGGCAGCGGCATTTTCCGCCGGTCCGCCCAGCCGATCGGTATCGGCATAGGCCGGTGCCGGGAACGGGGACGCGCCACCATCGGACAGCGGCTCCAGGGCATTGGCCACGGCGGTCAATATACGGATGCCGTTGTCGAGCGCACCCAAGGCGCTGCTGTCGTACAGTTTCGGACGCACCTGGGTCCGCAAACCCTTGGCCACGCTCCAGAGATATCGGGCATTGGTCACGTCGCAGCGCCTCTCCAAAATATACTTATAGGCATATCGTACTAATGCATATTATCTAGGCTGTCACCCCCTTCGGCGGCAACCGGGTCGAATAGGCGGCTCTTGCCGTCCCAGCGCGCGGCGGCATGCTTTATGGCGTCGAACAGGCCAAGCACATCGGGCGTAAGGACGCCGACTTCCAGGATGATCGATTCATCCGGGATCATCGCGAAATAGGCGATCTGCGACCCGTCGCCGAAGGCCGCGCCCTGCAACCTTCGTCCCCCGACGCTTTCAACCCAGGCCTGCGTTTCCGCCATATCATCGGCAAAGGCGCAGAGATGATGGACGCCGGTGCGCCCGGCGCTCAGAAATTCCTGAAAGATGGAAGGGCCGCGCGGTTCGATCAATTCGACCATCAGGTCGCCCGAAAAGCTGACCGCCGCGCCGAACGCGATCGGCTGGTCCACGCCGCGGTAATCGGACTGTACCATGTCGAAGCCGGCAAAGACGAAGAAGGGGCCGATGCCCATCACCTGCGTCCACCAATCGATCGCAGCGTCAAGGTCAGGCACCATATAGGCGATCTGGTTCAGGCGGCCTACGGGTTTGCCGTGCATAATCTCTCTCCCAAATGCAATGCGCCCACTGGTTATCATTCTTACCATATGCTAGCATTTCATATTCGACAAGATAGTCGGCAAAGCACCGGATTTAGGAGGGGATATGCCAAGGACGAACAGTGCCAGCCTGACCGGGAAGGCGGCCCTGATTTCAGGCGCGGCGCGCGGTTTGGGCGCCGCAAGCGCATGGGCGATCTGCGAAGCAGGCGGGCAGATGATGATCGCCGACCTGCTGGTCGAGCGCGGCGAGGAAACCGCCGCAGAGTTGCGCGCCGCCGGCCATGCCGCGCAATTCGTCTGGCTCGACGTCCGCGACGAGGCGGCATGGGCGGCGGCGGTCGACGCCACTGTTCAAGCCTTTGGCGGGCTGCACATTCTCGTCAACAATGCCGGCATCGCCACGGCCGCCACTGTGGAGGATTTGACGGTCGCCGATTTCCAGGCGATCCTCGATATCAATCTGCTGGGCGCATTCCGCGGGATGCAGGCCGCCATCCCCGCCATGAAGGCGGCTGGCGGCGGGGCGATCGTCAACATATCGTCCAATTCTACACAGCGGGTCAGCGCCATCACGACATCCTATGCCGCGACCAAGGCGGCGGTGGCAAGCATGACCAAGTCGGCCGCCATCCATCTGGCGCAGACCGGCAGCAATATCCGCGTCAACTCCGTGCATCCCGGCCCCCATGCGACCGAGATGCTGATGGGCGGCGATGCAAAGGCCGACCTGCCGCAAGTGCAGGCCCTGCGCGCCGCCATCCCCATGGGCCGGATGGGCGATGCGCGGGAAGTGGGCGCTGTGGTGGCCTTCCTGGCATCGGACGCGGCATCCTATGTCACCGGCGCCGAACTCTTCGTCGATGGCGGCCTGACTCCGCATTAAGCGGACGAGCGCCTCTCGCCCCTTGACTCTGGGAATAGTGCATATAGTAATAATGCATACCAATAAAGGGCCGGCTAGTTGAACCAGGCCTCGCAGGAGGGATTGAGTGGATATTACGCTTTCGGAAGATCATGAAACCATCCGCGAAAATGTGCGGAAGGTGTGCGACCAGTTCGATGACGAATATTGGTCCCGCTGCGATCAGGAAAAGACGTTTCCGTTCGAATTTCACCAGGCGATGGCTGATGCAGGCTGGCTGGGCATCACCATGCCGGAGGAATTTGGCGGCGCCAATCTTGGCGTGACCGAAGCGGCGATCATGATGCATGAAGTGGCCGGCAGCGCCGGCGGCTATTCGGCGGCCAGCACATTGCACCTCAACATCTTCGGCCCGCACGCCGTCGTCGTGAACGGCACGGCCGAGCAGAAGGAACGGATGCTCAAGCCGCTGATCGACGGTTCGGACCGCGCCTGCTTCGGCGTGACGGAGCCGGATGCGGGCCTGGACACCACCAGCATCACCACCTTCGCCACCAAGGTTCCGGGCGGTTATCGCGTCACAGGGCGGAAGATCTGGACATCGTCAGGGCAGGTCGCGAACAAGATATTGCTGCTGACCCGGACCACGCCCAAGGACCAGTGCCGCAAGCCGACCGACGGCATGACCCTGTTTTACACCGATCTGGACAAGAGCCAGATCGAGGTGCGCCGCATCCCCAAGATGGGCCGCAACGCGGTGGACTCCAACGCCACCTTCATCGACGATTATTTCATCCCGGATGAGGACCGGATCGGTGAGGAAGGCAAGGGGTTTCACTATATCCTGCACAGCTTGAACCCCGAACGCATATTGGTCGGCATCGAAGCGGTGGGCCTTGGCCGCGGCGCCCTGGCGCGCGCATCCCGCTATGCCGGCGAGCGCAAGGTGTTCGGCCGGCTGATCGGCGAAAATCAGGGCATTCAGCACCCCTTGGCGGAAAACTGGACCTACCTTGAATCCGCCTATTGGATGATCATGCGCGCCGCCAATCTCTACGATCAGGGCAAGCCCTGCGGTGCGGAGGCCAATGCCGGCAAGTTCTTGGGCGGACGCGCCGCGTTCGAAGCCTGCACCCGTGCGGTGATGACCCATGGCGGCATGGGCTATTCCACCGAATATCAGGTCGAACGCCTGTTCCGGGAATCGATCCTGCTGCGCATCGCCCCTATCACGGAGCAGATGATCCTGAGCTTCATCGCCGAAAAAGTGCTCGACCTGCCCAAATCATACTGAGCCATAATCAGGAGAGGTTATGTCCAACTATCCCAAGCCCGATCCGGCAACCTTGCTGGAAATCTACAAGAAGGCGGCACTGATCAAGCTGAACGACGAGCGCATCATCAAACAGATGATGGCGGGCAAGCTGGTCATGCCCTATTACAGCCCGCGCGGTCAGGAGATCATCCCGTCGGCCATATCGGTCAATCTGGCCGACGACGATTATATCTGCACCATTTATCGCGGCATCCACGACATGCTGGCCAAGGGCTTCCCACTGGACGAACTCTGGGCGGAACTGGCCGGGCGCGTGACCGGCACCTGCAAGGGCAAGGGCGGCCCGATGCATCTGACCTGCCCGGACAAGGGCATGATGGTGACGACCGGCATAGTGGGATCATCCATGCCGATCGCCACCGGCCTGGGCTGGGCGGCGAAACTGGACGGCAAGAACCGCGTATCCGTCGCCAATTTCGGCGATGGCGCATCCAATATCGGCGCCTTCCATGAATCGCTCAACATGGCGGCCGTCTGGAAGCTGCCGGTCATCTTCGTCTGCCAGAACAACCTCTACGCCGAACATACCAGCGTCGCCTATTCCCGTGCGATCGACAAGATTTCGGACCGGGCGGCGGGCTATGGCATGCCGGGCGTCACGGTGAACGGCAATGATCCCAATGAAATATATGGCGCCGCCAAGGTCGCGATCGACCGCGCCCGCGCCGGCGAAGGCCCGACGTTGATCGAAGCGATGACCTTCCGCTTCAACGGCCATCTGCTGGGTGAGGCCGGCCATTATATGGACAAGGACCTCTATGCGCAGGCGCAAAAGGACGACCCGATGCCGATCCTGCGCGCGCGCCTGATCGCCGAAGACATTGCCAGCGAGGACGAACTGGCCGCGATCGAAGCTGATATCGACGCCCGCATCGATGTCGCACTGGCCGCCGCCTATGATGCGCCCTTCCCGGATGTGTCCGAACTGAAGCGCGACGTGTTCGCTGAAGAAATTGCGTGAGAGGATCGTCATGACCGACACCAGCACAACCGCCCCGGCCGATACGCAGGTCAAGAAGATGACCGTCGTCGAAGCCATCAACCTGGCGCTGCACGACGCGATGGAAGCGGATTCCAAGGTTCTGGTCCTGGGCGAGGAAGTCGCCGACCCGCAGGAAGGCGGCGTCATGGGCGTGACCAAGGGTCTGTCGACCAAGTTCGGCGAGGATCGCGTCAAGTCGACGCCGATTTCCGAACAGGCGATCATCGGCGCCGCGATCGGTGCTGCGGTAGGCGGCTACAAGCCCGTCGCCGAAATCATGCTGATGAACTTCGTCACCGTGGCGATGGACATGATCGTCAATCATGCCGCCAAGCTGCGCTTCATGTCGGGCGGCCAGACCGGCGTGCCGATGGTGATCCGCACCATGACGGGCGCGGGTTTTTCGACCGGTGGGCAGCATAGCGATTATTGGGAAGCCTGGTTCGCCCATGCGCCCGGTATCAAGGTGGTGGCCCCGTCCAATCCCGACGACGCGTATGGCCTGATGCGCGCGGCGATCGACGATCCCGATCCGGTGCTGTTCATCGAAAATCTGCCCAGCTACTGGACGCCTGCGCCGGTGACGAAGCAGATCATCCCGATCGGCAAGGCCCGGATCGCGCGCGAGGGCAGCGACGTGACCGTCATCGCCCATTCGCTGATGGTCACGCACAGCCTTGCCGTGGCGGAGAAACTGGCAGGCGAAGGCGTGTCGGTCGAAGTGATCGACCTGCGCACCATTTCGCCCTGGGACAGGGAAACGGTGCTGGCGTCGGTGCGCAAGACCGGCCGTGCCGTCGTGGTCCATGAAGCGGTGAAGCAGTTCGGCATCGGCGCCGAAATCGCATCGGTCATCACCGAAGAGCTTTGGGGCGCGCTCAAGCGTCCGGTCGAGCGGGTCGGCGCGGCCTTCAGTTCGGTGCCTTTTTCCAAGCCGCTGGAAACCGCTTTCGTGCCGCAGCCCGAAACGATCGCGGCCGCTATCCGAAAGACATTGGCCTGATCGCCGGAAAGGTCGCGTCCCGTTCGGGCGCGACCTTTACTCTCAAGGGATTTTGCATGATCGCGTCGGCGGAAGATGAAAGCTATCTGGTCGAACGGACGAAGGGCGTACTGCGCCTGTCGTTCAATCGGCCTCAATTTGGTAACGCCATCCCCAAGACGGCGGTGCCGGGCCTGACGCAGTTGTTCCATGCCGCTCAGCAGGACTCATCGGTGCGCTGCATTCTTGTGCGTGGTGAAGGCAAGATTTTCTCGGCCGGCGGCGATGTGGCAGGCTTTGCCCAGTCGATCGAGCAGGATGTAACGGAGCGGCAGGCCGACTTCGCCCGCCGCCTGCCGCTGGCGCGGGGCTTGGTGGAAGCGATCGCCGGGTTCGACCGGCCGATCGTGGCAGCCGTTCGCGGCGCCGCCGCCGGGGCTGGCCTCTTCTATCCGCTGGTGGCCGACTATGCAATCGGCGACGAGAGCGCGACCTTCGTCTTCGCTCATCAGAAGGTCGGCCTTTCCCCCGACGGCGGCGTGACGGCGGTGCTGCCGCAGGTGGTGGGCGTGCGGATGGCGCGCACGTTGTTGCTGACGGCGGCCAAGGTCGATGCGCAGGAGGCGTTCCGGCTGGGCATATTGCACCGCATCGTCGCTCCCGACGCGCTGGAGGAGGAGGCGATGAAAATAGCCCTTCGCCTGGCTTGCGCGCCGCAACACGCGATCACCCGCGCCAAGAAGCTAGTCAACGATGCGTCCGGCCAGTCGCTGGCAGAGATATTGGATGCCGAAACGGATGGCATCGTCGCCTGCGTGGGCGATCCCGATTTCGAAGAAGGCGTTCGCGCCTTTCTGGAGAAGCGCAACGCGATTTTTCCATCGACGCGCTGACCCCCGTTACAGCGCGTCGATCAGATACATTTGCGTCTTCGCGCCCGCCTTGCGGCTTTGCGCATAGGGTTGATAGTCCCGGCTGGAGAGGAAGCTCTTGAGCGCCTTCGCCGAGGGAAAGTCGAAGATCACCACCCGGTCCGGGACCGGGTTCACCGCCTCAAGCACGTCGGGCTTGCCCGCCGCCAGATAACGCCCCCCGGCCGCCGCTACCATCGGCGGCACCGCACGACCATATTCTGCGCGCCAGCTCTCATCCAAATAGGTGAGTTCGACAACCAGATACACCGACATAGACATATCCTTCACACAGGCGTCGCGACCCTGGCGGGCGATGCGACGAGCAACAGCGACAGGATGACGGGCGCGAAGCCCATCACCAGACCGAAGGTAGCAATGGGCGCGAAGCCGACGGCGACGATGCCGGTCCCCGTCCAGATCGTGACCGCCAGAGCCGCCAGCGCGCTCGCGCCACGAACCGCGCCGACCAGTCGCAACGACGGCAGCCTTGCTGCGCGCCGCCCCAGGAAGAAGCGCGCCCAGTCCCCCTGCGATTGCCAGAGGGCGAGCAGAACATAGGCGGCGACCACGATATTGCCCCACCACATGACCATCCACACCCAGGCGACCGTTTCGGCCATGCGACCGCCACTCTCGCGGAAGATCAGCCAGCCGACCATGAAGAACAGGCCCGTCACCAGATCATTGTTGATGAACAGCTGCCAAGGATCGCCCGATCCGGCGAGGAAGGTGTCGAAACCCACGCCATGGTCCATGCCGCTGTTGATCGCGACATTGGCCATGTTGACGCCCATGATCGCAATCACGACCCAGGCCAGTATCCGCGCGCCCTTCATAGGCCCTCCCCCTACGCGGTTCAGCGCGTCTGGCTCATCTTGTAGACATAGTCGTTCCACTGGACTTCCTGACTTTCGCCATAGCCGGTGCGCCCGTCCCAGTCCCATTCGACCAACCCGATATGGCAGGTGATGTTGGACCAGCCGCCCCAGACGGTCTGCGCGACCAGCTTGCCGCGAATATGGTAGGTTTCGCCCCTGTCATCCTCGAAACTATAGTCATGGGTGATCGGGCCGAACTGGTCCTTGGTGCGGGTCGTGATCTTGGAGGCGTTGCGGATACGGCGCTGCTCTCCCTTCATCACGACCCAGCCATCATTAAAGATGCGCGCGGGCACCGGCATGATGCCCTTCCATTCCGGATCCCGCTCCGGGTCGTCATGCGATCCGACATTGAAGGCGAAATCTTCACCAAAGGCGCCCGTGACCCATGTATAGGGCGGTGCGGGGTTGTGATTTTCCGGCCGTGCTTCGCCCCAGCTGCGGTCGCGCACTGCATGGCAGTCGATATTATAGGATGTGCCGCGCAGGACGAGATCGCC
>NZ_DATKFP010000334.1:0-3726 GCF_035511395.1 Sphingobium sp. | reverse complement strand
ATTTCGACCTCATTCAGCAGGTCTGCGAGGATTTTGATCGACGGGCAGATTTTCATTCCATCCGTCTGATGAGGGAGGAACGCCCCATCTGCTGCTCTAACGACCCAAATCGGACGTCCAGCGGCCAATTTCAGCTCCTTGGGAGCCGACCGTCCGTATTCCGACAGGTCTCGACCAGACCCGGCCGTTCAGTGGCCAGGCACGAATGGCCGTATATGCTGGGAATTGCCATTTGCCTCAGGAGGCGCCGGCAACGCGGCCGCTAACATGCCTGCAGAGCAGCGAAGATAGCGGCGGCTTGCCGCTGCAAGTCGGCCACTGTCACAGGCTTTCCTCGGTTGATAAGGCGCCAATAGAGTGCGCCAGGGATGAGGTCTAGCGCCAGTTCCCGGTCGAGGCCCGCGCGGATTTCCCCGCGCGTAATGGCTCGATCAAGCAGGTCTACGCCCTGGCCGCGCCGTGCGGCCGTCAACCGCTCAAGAACCGGCGCCAGATCGCCCGAGCGCATCCGTTCGGCAAAGAGATCCGGAAGGATCCGGCGGGCGAGCCGGTGCCGCAGGATACGACGGGTCGCCATCAGATAGGCGGTTACATCGGCCATAAGCGAGCCATGGTCGGGGAACGCCGAAAGGCCAAGGCCTACGGTCTCGATTGCTTCTGACGCAAAGTCACGCTTCGCCGGCCAGCGTCTATAGATGGCGGCCTTGCCGGCACCGGCGCGTGCGGCCACCCGTTCCAGGCTGATCGCCGCATAGCCGGTATTCGCCCATTCCTCGAACAAGGCCCGAAACAAGGCCTCCGTCAGGTCGCTGCGCAAGACGGCCGCTCCGGACGGCAACCGTGTCTTTTCTTCGTCGATACTCTTGCGTTCCATCCACACTTTCCTATTTTCATCGATACGCTATCGTCTCGACCATCTGGAGGGAAGAGCATGACGCAATCATCGGAAAATTTTCCTAGCCTGTCGGCGCTGCTGCGTGAGGGGCTCGGTGACCTTCTCGCGCCTGATGCGGAAACACTGCTGGACATGATGGCGGACGACGTCTCGTTCGAATTTCCCTTTGCGTTGCCGGATGGGATCGAGCGCCTGGCAGGCAAGGAAGCGCTGTCGGCCTATCTCCCCAAAGTGGGTGAGCTTTTCACCATCGAGGCGCTGATCCTTGATCGCGCGATCCTATCGGCCGATGGTCGACATGCAGTGCTGGAGTTCACCGGCAGGGCTTATGCCAATGCGACGGGCGCGCGCTACGATCAGGACTATGTCTCTGTGCTCGACCTTCGCGATGGCATTATCGTCCGTTATCGCGACTATTGGAACCCGCTGACCGTCCTCGCTGCCGCCGGCGGTGCCGAAGCAGTTCATGCCGTGCTGCGCTCCGGCGACGGCGGGCATTGAACATGCGGTGGGAATATCTGGTGGTCGACAAGACCCTGGACGGCAGTGCCCTTGGCGAACTGGGCGCCGAGGGATGGGAACTCGTCGCGGTGATCTCGCCCACATATTTCGTCTTCCACTATTTCTTCAAGCGCGAGGCGCGCGACTGACCGGGTTCGGCAGGCGGCCCTCTCTCATCAGCTAACACAAAAGGACTAATGACATGGCACAGCGTGAAGCGATTTTCCCTGCGGGTCGGCATGACCTCTTCACCGCGCAGACCTATTCCGCCGCGATCCGATCCGGCGACCTGCTGTTCGTATCCGGTCTGGTCGGCAGCCGCGAAGACGGCTCGCCCGAGCCGGACTTCGAGGCGCAGGTTCGCCTCGCCTTCGCCAATCTCGAGGCGACACTCAAGGCCGGCGGATGCACCCTGGATGACGTGGTGGACGTGACGACCTTCCATACCGATCCTGAGCATCAGTTCGGCACCATCATGACCATCAAGGGCGAGATGTTTCCGGACGCGCCCTATCCCAACTGGACCGCCATTGGAGTGAACTGGCTCGCAGGGTTCGATTTCGAGATCAAGGTCATCGCTCGCATCCCCGGTTGAACGCACCTCTCACATTCAATTTCGGAAAAAATATCTCAAATCTGCGGAGAGGAATGCAAACGTGGCCAAGAACCGCCTCTTTCATTCTCAGCCGGTTTTTACGGCTATTGGTTTGATTATACTCGCAGCTATTGCATTTGCGGCAGGTCCGGCAAGCGCCCAGGGCCGAAAGCAGCGCGAGGATGCACGGACATGCGCAAGCTTTGGAGCAAGGTTTGGCACGCCCGCATACAGTGATTGCATGCTGGAACAGCAGCGGCGACGCGACCTGAAGCAGCAAGAAACGCTGGAGCGGATGGCGTTGACCTCCCAAATAGCCAAGGACGGTCAGATCATGGCCGAGCGGGCGCGCCGGCAGCGCTGCGACAGGAAACCGGAGCGCCGCGAATGTCGACGCTAGGGTTATCCCGCGCAGCGGCCTTGTCGGAGTCGATCATGAATGATCTGAAACGCAACAAGGCGAATGTGATCGCCTTCTACGACCTGATGTTCAACGAGTGCCGGCCAGCCGAGGCCGTCGAGCGCTTCGTCGGGGACGTTTATATTCAGCACAATCCTCATGTGGCCACTGGCAAGGACGGCTTCATCGCCTATTTCGAACGTATGGCGCGGGAATGGCCGGGCAAGCATGTGGAGATCAAGCGGGCGGTGGCAGAGGGAGAATATGTCATTCTCCACTGTTTCCAGCGTTGGCCTGGCAATGCCGACTATGCCGGTATCGATATCTTCCGGCTCGACGATCAGGGAAAGATCGTCGAGCATTGGGATGTCTTGCAGGTCGTTCCCGCGCAGTCAGCAAACGGCAACGGCATGTTCTGACGATCGCTGCCTGCCCCCCAATCCCCTACCGATGGAAGGAGACACGGATGTCCAACATCCGGTATCGAACCCAGCATGTTGATGACGTGGAGGTCTTCTATCGCGAGGTCGGACCAGCCGATGCCTCGATCATCCTCCTTCTCCACGGCTTTCCGTCGGCAAGCGACATGTTCCGGGATCTCATCCCGGCGCCCTCCGACCGCTATTGCGTCATAGCGCCCGATCTGCCGGGGTTCGGCCAGACCAAAACCCCGCCGAGCGGAGCGTTCACCTACAGCTTCGATGCTCTGGCGGACGTCATCGGCGGTTTCGTGGATGCGATCGGCCTCAGCCGATATGCGCTATACATCTTCGATTATGGCGCACCGGTAGGGCTGCGGCTGGCCATGCGCCATCCCGAGCGCGTCACCGCCATCATCTCGCAGAACGGCAACGCCTATGAGGAGGGTTTCAGCGACCAATGGGGGCCGTGGGAGGCCTATTGGCGCGATCCGAGCGATGCCAATCGCGAAGCCTGCCGGCCGTCGCTCTCGCCCGAAACGGTCCGCGACTGGCAATATGGCACCGGCGCCGATCCGGCCCTGCTCTCGCCTGACGGCTACCAACTCGATATCGCGTACATGGCAAGGCCGGGCGCAGAGGAAATCCAGCTCGATCTGATCCCCGACTATCGCAGCAATGTCGCGCTCCACCCGGATTTCCACGCCTACTTCCGCGCGCATCGACCGCCGTTCCTGGCGGTGTGGGGCCGCCACGATCCCGCATTCGTCCCGGCGGGAGCGCTCGCGTACCGGAGAGATCTGCCGGACGCCGAAGTACATCTGCTCGATACTGGCCACTTCGCGCTGGAAACCCATTATCAGGAGATTGCCGAGCGCATCCGCGGTTTCCTCGGCCGGATCGACCCGGCACCGGT
>NZ_DATKFP010000333.1:0-16880 GCF_035511395.1 Sphingobium sp. | reverse complement strand
CTTCATCACCGGTTCGAGCAGCTTGATGCCGGCCTTCGCCGCGACTTCGCGCATCGCCGCACGGCCCGCGATTTCGAACGCCAGCGCCGACGAGTCGACGTCGTGGTAGGCGCCGTCCGTGAGCTTGATTTCGAAGTCGATGATCGGGAAGCCGATCATGTGACCGTTTTCGGCCGACTCGCGCATGCCCTTTTCGACCGACGGGATATATTCGCGCGGGATGTTGCCGCCCTTGATCTCGTCGATGAAGGTGATGCCCGAGCCGCGTTCGCCAGGAGCGACGCTGACCTTGACGCGGCCGAACTGGCCCGAGCCGCCCGACTGCTTCTTGTGGGTGTAGTCGACGTCGACCGGCTTCGCGAGCGATTCGCGGTACGCCACCTGCGGCGCGCCGACATTCGCTTCGACCTTGAACTCGCGCTTCATGCGATCGACGAGGATGTCGAGGTGAAGCTCGCCCATGCCCTTGATGATCGTCTGGCCCGATTCATGGTCGGTCGACACGCGGAACGAGGGATCCTCGGCGGCGAGGCGATTGAGCGCGATACCCATCTTTTCCTGGTCGGCCTTGGTCTTCGGTTCCACCGACAGCTCGATGACCGGCTCGGGGAATTCCATCCGCTCGAGGATGATCGGCGCGTTGGCGGCGCAGAGCGTGTCCCCGGTGGTGGTTTCCTTGAGGCCCGCCAGTGCGACGATGTCGCCCGCGAACGCTTCCTCGATGTCCTCACGCGAGTTGGCGTGCATCAGGAGCATACGGCCGATCTTTTCCTTCTTGTCCTTGACCGAGTTCAGATACGTGCCCTTGGTCAGGGTGCCCGAATAGACGCGCAGGAAGGTGAGCGAACCGACGAACGGGTCGTTCATGATCTTGAACGCGAGGCCAGCGAACGGCGCATCGTCGGCGGTCGGACGGCTGTCCGGCGTTTCGCCGTCCATCTTGACGCCCTGGACGTCTTCGATGTCGAGCGGCGAAGGCAGATAGTCGACGACGGCGTCGAGCAGCGGCTGAACGCCCTTGTTCTTGAAAGCCGATCCGCACAGCACAGGCACGAAGGCGTGACCCAGCGTACCCTTGCGGATCAGCGCCTTGAGGGTCGCGACGTCAGGCTCATTGCCTTCCAGATAGGCTTCCATAGCAGCGTCGTCCTGCTCGACGGCAAGCTCGATCAGCTTTTCGCGATATTCGGCGGCCTTGTCGGCGAGGTCGGCCGGGATTTCTTCATAGAAGAATTCGGCGCCTAGGCTCTCATCCTTCCAGATGATGGCGCGGTTCTCGACCAGGTCGACCAGACCCTTGAAATCGGCTTCGGCGCCGATGGGCAGATACAGGACGGCCGGGACGGCGCCCAGACGGTCGATGATCGTCTGCACGCAATAATAGAAGTTGGCGCCGGTGCGGTCGAGCTTGTTGATGAAGCACATCCGCGGAACCTTGTACTTGTCCGCCTGGCGCCACACGGTCTCCGACTGCGGCTCAACGCCGGCAACGCCGTCGAACGCGGCAACCGCGCCGTCCAGCACGCGCAGCGAACGTTCGACTTCGATGGTGAAGTCGACGTGGCCGGGGGTGTCGATGATGTTCAGACGGTGGTCGTTCCAGATGCAGGTCGTCGCAGCCGACGTGATGGTGATACCACGCTCCTGCTCCTGCTCCATCCAGTCCATGGTGGCGGCGCCGTCATGGACTTCGCCGATCTTGTAGGACTTGCCGGTGTAGTAAAGGATACGCTCGGTCGTGGTGGTCTTACCGGCGTCGATGTGCGCCATGATACCGAAATTGCGATAGCGTTCGAGCGGATGGCTGCGGGCCATGATGCTTCTCCGTTGCCGGTCGGCCGGCGGTTGGGGATTCGTTTATTCTGCGCGTGGCCCCTAAACCAATCCGTCCGCCATGGGTAGACCCCCGGCGAACGGACCGATTTGGTAGCCAAATGACAAGGCGGACACATAGGTGCCCGCCCTGCTATTACCAGCGGTAGTGCGAGAAGGCGCGGTTCGCTTCCGCCATGCGGTGCGTATCTTCGCGCTTCTTCACGGCATTGCCGCGGTTGTTGGCGGCATCCAGCAGTTCACCCGACAGGCGCGCGGCCATCGTGGTTTCGCTGCGGTTGCGCGCGGCGGTGATCAGCCAGCGGATCGCCAGAGCCTGCGAACGTTCGGGACGAACTTCGACAGGAACCTGGTAGGTCGCACCGCCGACACGGCGGCTGCGGACTTCGATGCCGGGCTTCACATTGTTCAGCGCGTCATGGAACAGACCGATCGGATCCTTCTTGGCGCGGGTCTCGACAGTGTCGAGGGCACCATAGACGATCGATTCGGCGACGGCCTTCTTGCCGTCCTGCATGATGCTGTTCATGAACTTCGACAGCACGATGTCACCGAACTTGGGATCGGGCAGGATAACGCGCTTTTCGGGGCGACGACGACGTGACATATTCTAGTCTCCCTTACTTCGGACGCTTCGCGCCGTACTTCGAACGGCTCTGCTTACGGTCCTTGACGCCCTGGGTATCCAGAACGCCGCGCAGCACATGATAACGCACACCGGGAAGGTCGCGTACGCGGCCGCCGCGGATCAGGACAACGCTGTGCTCCTGAAGGTTGTGGCCTTCACCCGGAATGTAGGTGATGACTTCGCGCTGGTTGACCAGACGCACCTTCGCCACCTTACGAAGAGCCGAGTTCGGCTTCTTCGGGGTCGTCGTGTAGACGCGGGTGCAAACGCCGCGCTTTTGCGGGTTCGCATCCATTGCAGGGACCTTGGACTTGGTCTTCTGCAGCTCGCGGCCCTTGCGGACCAGCTGGTTGATTGTTGGCATGAAGCCCTTCACCTTCTCAGTTACTTTACCGGATCATTCCCGTGTTCCGTGCCGAACGGGACATATTCATGTCCAAAACGGCAAAGGCCCCGGGGATGAATATCCCCTGGAGCCACAAGAGCACCCGGCAATGTTCAGCTCTAATGTTGCCCAGCCAAATGACGCATGGAGACGAATCTTCGCACGGCAGGCCGCTGGGCGAGCGGCGCTATAGCGATGCGCAGGCCATGGGTCAAGAACACGGCCAGCGACGCGATCCTGGCGCAAGATGCCTCGCGTTATTTCAAAAGGTTAGGCAATTGGTAACCGTAATCTTCCTATCATCCGATCTGCCCGCAACATAGGCGAACCGTGACCCTTTTATCTTCCTTTACCGGCGAGTTTCGCGACCCAGCAAGGGAATCGGCATTCCAGGCCGAAAGACTGCCGGAATATCGGCGCCATGCACGACTGCTGTTCCTGCTTTCCGCGCTCCTCAACGCCCTTTTTCTGATAAGCGACTGGCGCTTTGCCGGCACGCCCCATTTCTGGGTTGCCGTGCCTGCACGCATGTCGGTCGTGCTCTGGTCGCTTTTCTGCCTAGCGCTCAGCCGCCGCATGACGAACTTCGAGGCAGTCGAGCGGCTGTGCTTCGCCTGGCAGTTCGTCACCGCGATCGGCGTCGCCTTTCTGGTCAGTTCGCGCAGCGACATAGCCATCTTCGTGCTGGTCATGCTGCCGCTGGTCTTCTACCTCGTCGTGCCCACCAGTTTCCGGGGCAATGTCGGCGGCGGGCTGGGCTGCGGGATCGTCTTGCTGATCGGCTATCTCGCGCCCGTTCCGGCATCCCGCACCATGCTGGGCATGGCGCTCGCCATGCTGATCCTGCATTGCGGCATGTGGCTGACGATAGCGCGACACAATCGGCTTCAACGGCAGGAATGGACTGCCGGTCGGCTGGCCCGCACCGCGCAGGAAGCGCTTGCGGACAGTCGCGACACACTGGAACGGATGTTCATGGCGGTGCCCCTGCCGCTCCTGGAGACGCGCCGTGACGGCAGCGTGCTGCGAATGAACCGCGCCGCCGCCGATGGTTATGCGATGGGGCGGGATGTCGCCCTCGACAATGTCAATCGAACCTATGTAGACCTGCCATCGCGCGATGAACTGTTCGATCGGCTCCAGCGTGGCGAGGTGATCGACAATTTCGAATGCCGGCTGCGCCGCAGCGACGGCGCGATTCGCAGCGCATTGCTGTCGACCCGACCGATCGTCATCGACAATGAATCCTGCTTCGTGACGAGCGTGGTCGATATTACCGAGCGCAAGGAGGTCGAAGAGCATCTGGAGCATCTGGCCATGTCCGATGCTCTGACCGGCCTCGCCAATCGATCGCATTTCATGGCTGCCTTGACCCAGGCGACGGTGACTATGGAGGGGCGGACGAATCTGTCGGCTGTCCTGCTGATTGATCTCGACGAATTCAAGCGCGTCAACGATACTGCCGGCCACGACGCCGGCGACGCGCTGCTGTGCGCCGTGGCGACGCGGTTGCGCCACGCCCTGCGCCCCGACGATCTGGTCGCGCGCATGGGCGGCGACGAATTCGCGGTGCTGCTGACACACCTGTCCGACGCCGACGCGCTGCAACCAATCCTCGCCCGGATCAGCGAGCATCTCCACGCACCGCTCAACTATGGCAGTCGCCCGATCGAAAGCCGGGTCAGCATCGGGGTCGCGCTTTTCCCCGAGCATGGCGACGACGTCGCCTCTCTGATCAAACATGCCGACATCGCGCTCTACCATGCCAAAAATAGCGGCCGGGGCCGCGCCACGCTGTTCGGCCCCCTCCTGCTCGACAATTGGGAGCGCGAGGCGGCGATGCTGGACCGCGCCCGACACGTCCTGGCGCAGGAGCGCCCCGCCCCCTGGTATCAACCCAAGATCGCGCTCGACACGGGTGCGCTGCAAGGGTTCGAGGCGCTCTTCCGTTGCCCCACTGCCGCTGGCGGCATGATCATGCCCGGCGACATCGCCGCCGCCTTCGAACATCCCGAACTCGGGCC
The DNA here is from genome assembly GCF_035511395.1 of Sphingobium sp. GTDB lineage: Bacteria > Pseudomonadota > Alphaproteobacteria > Sphingomonadales > Sphingomonadaceae > Sphingobium. The sequence goes on along the minus strand of NZ_DATKFP010000333.1, from coordinate 12,010 downwards.
AGCCATAACCGCGCAGATGATCGATGGCATCGTCACCGATTGCCGCCGCTGGTACGACGCCGGCCTGGATTTCGGCCATGTCGCGTTCAATGTGTCGGGCGCGGACCTCAATGACGACCGCTTTGTCGACAGACTCCTGGATCGACTGGCTCAGGCGAACCTGCCGCCTGCCATGATCGAACTGGAAGTCACGGAATCGGTATTCCTCGGCCGCAATGCCGATCGAGTCGAGCGCGTGCTGCAACGGCTGAACGAAGGCGGCATCGCCATCGCTCTCGACGATTTCGGAACGGGCTATGCCTCCCTTTCCCACCTCAAACAGTTTCCGATCGATATCATCAAGATTGATCAACGCTTTGTGCGCGACCTGGAAACCGATCCAGATGACGCCGCGATCGTGCGTACCGTGCTCAACCTGGCCTATAGCCTTGGCATTCGTACGGTGGCCGAAGGCGTGGAAAATCAACGACAACTTGACTATCTGCGCGCAGGCGGGTGCCATTATGGGCAGGGTTTCCATTTCGGCGCCGCCATGCCAGCCGCTACGTTAGAGGATCGGTTGCGATCAGGGACATTGGCGCAGGTGCTTCCCCAAGCCCGATAAAAGTGAAAAATATTGTCAGAAGTGCGGAACCAATTCGCGCTTGCGTCATTTCACCGCGTTCGCCGTCCGACTCGTCACGAGTCCGGGGTAGCGGATTCGCACGATCGTTCAGCCTTTGCTACCGGCTCGACTCGAAAAGAAAGTCGCGGGGTCGCAATTGTCGCATCAGAAGAAGAAGGGGGTGGCCGGCCTCCGGGACCGGCTTGTCGCCCTGTGTCCTGAGCGGGAAATTTTCCTGCGATCCGGCGGTCAGGTCAAATTCATCCGTATTTCGCGTCGTGCCCAGATAGGTGCCGCCTGTCTTGCCGCAGCCACGCTGATCGGCTGGGGTGGCGTCACCGTGTCGATGCTGGCGAACAATGCCTCGATCGCGCAGCAGCGTGCGGCGCTCAGCGCCCGGGGCAAATCGGTCGCCACCGCCGCGAGCAAGGTCGAGGGCTATCGCCAGTCGGTCGAGGAACTCGCGGAGGATCTGAAAGCCCGCCAGGACTTCATGGACGACCTCTACAAGACCCATTTCGGCGCGGAGGACAGCAACAAGGCCGGCGCCGATCTGCTGGGTTCTGAGAAAGGCGACAAGAAGGACGGCGCCTCTGCCAAGATCAGCATGGGGCCAGAGGCCGGGCCACTGGTCAAGCTGGAGGAACGTCAGCGCCGTTTCGCCCTGCTACTGACCCATGCGGTCGAGCGCCGCGCCGGCAAGGCCGCCGCCGCTATCCGCAGCTTCGGCCTCAACCCCGACAAGCTCGCCCGCAGCGCCGCCCGCGCCCAGGGCGGTCCCTTCGTCCCCTGGAAGGGCGACAAGGGCGCGATGACGGGCGAACTGGAAAACCTGGCCGACGCCATGGCGCGGATGGAGTTTCTGGAGCGCAGCCTGCTGACCATCCCATCAGGCCAGCCCACCGCCACGCCGATGCTGTCCAGTTCCTATGGCTATCGCCGCGATCCCTTCAACGGCCATGCCGCCTTCCATGCCGGCCTCGATTTCCCCGGGCGGCGCGGACAAACGATCAACGCCGCGGCGGACGGCAAGGTCAGCTTCATCGGCCAGCGCCAGGGCTATGGCAATGTCGTCGAGATCGAACATGGCAACGGCATCATGACTCGGTATGCGCATCTGTCGGGTTTCGCCGCGCATGTCGGTGAAAAGGTATCGCGCGGGGAGAAGATCGCCCTTATGGGGTCGACGGGCCGTTCCACCGGTCCGCATCTTCATTTCGAGGTCCGGCTGAACGGCCAGGCCGTCAACCCCCGCTCCTTCCTAGAGGCCCGCAAGGATGTTCTCCAGATCCAGCAAGTCGCCACGGCCCGTTTCGCCGATGTCGGCAACCGGGGCTAAGCATACCCCCTTCTCGCTGATTGGCGGGGACGTCACGATCAACGGCAACCTTTCCGCGTCGGTCGACCTGCATGTCGATGGCGCGATCGAAGGGGATATAAGCTGCGCGTCGCTGGTGCAGGGGCCGGACAGCCGCATCACCGGCCACGTCACCGCGCAAAGCGCCCGCCTCGCGGGATTGGTCGACGGATCGATCACGGCGCAGGAACTGGTCGTGGAAAGCAGCGCCCGGATTACCGGCGACATCAGCTATGCCAGCATCTCGATCGAGGCCGGCAGCCGCATCGAGGGCCGCTTCACCCATCGGGACAAGGATGCCCCGACGGCGGACCTCAAGCTGATCGCCAACGACAGCGCGGACTGATCGCGCGATACGGCGCACGCTTCCCTAACGATATTTGTCACTGGTTGCGCCCCATCGCGGGGGCTATCGCCCGCGCCGTCATCCCGATGGGAAAGAGGTGCGCGATGGAACGTCCCGACTTCTGGCCTGATATTCGCCGTTTCCTGCTGGGCTTCGCCGGCGGCGGTGTCGTGATCGGCATCTATACGCTGATCAGCATGCGGCCCCTTCCCTAACGATGATCGGGATCGCCGCGTAAAAGCGTGCGCCGTATCGCTGCGGCGCCGCCCCGATCCTTATTCGTCGATCCGCGCGGCAAAGCCCTTGCGCAGCTTGGCCAGCTTGGGCGGGATTACCGCCACGCAATAGGGATTCTGGTCGCCGACCCGGTCCCAATATTTCTGGTGATAATCCTCGGCCGGATACCAGGGCGCGTCCGGTTCTATCGCGGTGACGATCGGGTCGCTCTGGTCCGCCTGCGCCCGTTCGATTCCGGCACGCGCCTCGCTCTCCTGCTCGGACGAATGGGGAAAGATGGCCGAGCGATACTGGGTACCGATATCATTGCCCTGGCGATTCAGCGTCGTCGGATTATGCGTGGCGAAGAAGATATCGAGCAAGTCTGCATAGCTGATCGCCGTCGGATCATAGCTGATGCGGATCGCCTCGGCATGGCCGGTGGCGCCCGAACAGACCTGCTCATAGGTCGGATTGGGCAGCTTGCCGCCGATATAGCCGCTTTCTACCGCCTTCACGCCCTTGAGATTCTGATACACCGCTTCGGTGCACCAGAAGCATCCCCCGGCAAGCGTCGCGATTTCGTCGGCCATATGTCGATTTCCTTATCTGTGTTGCGCATGCAGATAGGAAGGATCAGGCCGCGGTTCCAGCCTCCTTCGTGGCCGCTTCCGCCTTGGCCCGCTCTTCGACCACCAGTTCCTTGCGCGACAGCTTACCGACCAGCGTTTTGGGCAAATTGAGGCGCACTTCCACCTCGCACACCCGCTCATGCTTGCCGAGTTGCGGGTTGAGCCATTCTTTCAGGCCAAGCCCGTCAATGTCCGCGCCTTCGTTCAGCGTCACGAAGGCCTTGGGCTGTTCGCCGCGATAGCGATCGGGCACGCCGATCACCAGAGCCTCCTTGACCGCTGGGTTATGGTAGAGGACTGATTCCACCTGACTGGGGAAGACCTTGAACCCGCCTACCGCGATCATGTCCTTGAGGCGGTCGACAATCTTCACATAGCCATCCTCGTCGATGATGCCGACATCACCGGTGCGGACATAGTGGCCGACAAACACTTCGGCGTCCGCATCCGGGCGGTTCCAATAGCCCTTCATGATCTGCGGCCCGGCAAAGAGCAACTCGCCCGGCTCGCCTTCCGGAGGCGGCCGGGTCGGGTCTTCCCGATCGACCAACTTCACCTGGGTGCCCGGAACCGGCTGGCCTACGGTCCCGCTCTTGTTCAGCCCTTCATAGGGGTTGGAGCAGACGATCGGGCTGGTTTCGGTCAGGCCATAGCCCTCGATCAGCCGCGCGCCGGTCGCGGCCTCGAACTTCTGCTTCAGTTCCAGCGGCAGCGGCGCACCACCCGAAATGCAGGCCCGCAGCGAGGAGAAATCGATATTGCGGATCGCCGGATGATCGAGCAGCGCCTGATACATGGTCGGCACGCCCGGCAGCGATGTCGCCTTGACCCGCTGCACCGCCGCCAGCACCTGCGCCGCATCGAAGCGCGGCAGCATCACCATCTCGCCGCCGTTCATCACGGTGCGGTTGAGCGTGCAGGTATTGGCGAAGACATGGAAGAAGGGCAGCACCGCGATGATGCGGTCCTCTTCATTGGCATGCGGGTCGATCGCCTGCGCCTGACGCGCATTGGCGGTCAGATTCTGGTGCGTCAGCATCGCGCCCTTGGGCGTTCCGGTGGTGCCACCGGTATATTGCAGCAGCGCGATGTCGTTGACCGGATCGATTTCCGCCACCGCGCAATCGCCCCTGTTCGCCATGAACCGGTCATAGCGGACGACGCGCGGGTCGTCGGGCAGCGCCACGCTCTCGCTCGCCTTGAACCAGCGGAACAGCAGTGATTTGACGGGTGATAGCACCTCCGCGACCGATCCGACGATCAGGGTTTCCAGCGTGCTGTGCTCCAGCACTTCCAGCGCGGTCGGCAGCAGCGCCTTGGCCGACAGGGTGAAGAGGATTTTCGTACCGCTATCCTCGACCTGATGCTCCAGTTCGGCGGCGGTATAGAGGGGGGAGAAGTTGACGACGATCGCGCCGGCCATCAGCGCGCCATAATAGGCCGCAACATAATGGGGGGTATTGGGCAGATAGAGGCCGACCCGGTCGCCCTTCTTCACGCCCATCGCCTGCAGGCCACAGGCTACGCGGCGGATCTGATCATGCATCTCACCATAGCTGAACTTGCGGCCCATGAAATCGATCATATGGGCCTGCGGATGCGCGGTGGCGCTGTCCGTCACCATCTGTCCCATCGACAGCGGGGGGAAGGTCTGATCCCACTTGGTGGGATGACGATAATGATCCGTCAGGATTTTTTCTACGCTCTCCATGGACCGAAGTGTATGGCCATGATCTGCTTTACGCAAGCGTCAACCAAATGAAAAAGGGCCGCGCCGAATGTCGGCGCGGCCCTTCAAAATCCAGCATCATGGCGGCAACAATCCGGGCCGCCGATGACGCTACGGCATTACACCTCGCCCTTGTTGCTGCTGAACGGATCGAGGATCGTGGCGGCGCCGGAAATGAAGTCGGACTCGCTCTTGAGCGCCTCTTCGGCGCGACGCGCGGCGTCCTGGCGCTCGCGGCGCAGTTCCTCGATCAGCGCTTCACGATCGCCGTCCAGACGCGAATCGGTCGGCGCCTCGATGCCCGCCTTCTTCGCCGCCTTGGTCACAAGCGAATCCAGTTCGCGCTGCGAGCAGAGGCCCAGCGTCACCGGATCCTTGGGCACGATGTTGCTGATGTTCCAGTGGGTGCGATCGCGGATCGCAGCAATAGTGGTCCGGGTGGTGCCGATCAGCTTGCCGATCGCGCCGTCCGAAATCTCCGGATGGTTGCGCAGGATCCAGGCGATGCCGTCCGGCTTGTCCTGGCGCTTGCTGACCGGGGTGTAGCGCGGCCCCTTGGTGCGGCGGACCGGCTCCGGCCCCTTCAGCATCTTGAGCTTGTAATCGGGGTTATTCTCGCCCTTGTGGATTTCTTCCATGGTGATCTCATGGGCGCGGACCGGATCACGGCCGGTATATTTGATGCTGGCGGTATCGTCGGCGATCGCCTGCACTTCAAGGATATGAAGCCCGCAGAATTCGGCGATCTGGTCGAAGCTCAGAGCGCTGTTGTCGACCAGCCAGCTGGCAGTCGCGTGGGGCATGAGAGGCTGGGACACGGGGTCATCTCCGGCACGTAAAAACGATAAGGGCCGCCCAATCAGGGCGGCCTCGACGGGGCAGGGATAGTCCATCCCGGCGCGTGCGGCAAGAAAATCCGGCAGGGAAAAAGCGTCAGGCGGCGCTTTCGATGACCTCCGGGTCGATTTCATGCAGGCCGGACAGGAATTCTCGCGCACTGCGTTCCCAGCTGAAGCTGCCGCCATAGGCGGCGCAGGCGGCGCGGTCGCGCGTCAGCGCGGCCTCGATCGCCTTCCCCATATCCTCCGACAGGGCTCCGATATCGGGCGTCACGATGTCGATCGGCCCCGTGACCGGATAGGCCGCGACCGGCGTGCCGCAGGCCAGCGCCTCGATCATGACGAGGCCGAATGTGTCGGTGCGGCTGGGAAAGACGAAGACATCGGCACCGGCATAGGCACCGGCCAGTTCCGCGCCGAACATCGGCCCGGTGAAGCGCGCCTGTGGATAGGTCCGCGCCAGCGCCGCGCGTGCCGGACCGTCGCCGACGACTATCTTGGTGCCTTCATGCTCGGTCGCCAGGAAGGCTTCCAGATTCTTCTCTACCGCGACGCGCCCGACATAGAGCATGATCGGACGCGGCAGATCCGCGAAGAAGGCCGGCGACGGCGCATCCGGGGTGAAGGCGTCCAGATCCACGCCCCGGCCCCACGGCCGCACATTGGCGACGCCATGAGCGCGGAGCTGATCGCGCACGGAGCGGGTCGACACCAACACCGCCTGCGCCGGTCCGTGGAACCAGCGGATATAGCGCCAGAACCAGACGGCGGGCAGGCCGGTGCGCTGCGCCACATAGTCGGGAAAATGGGTATGATAGGCGGTAGTGAATGGTACGCCGCTGCGCAGGCACCATCGCCGTGCCGCGACGCAGAGCGGCCCCTCGGTCGCCAGATGCACGGCATCGGGGCGGAACGCCGCGATTTCCTGCCCGATCACGCTCGACCGGACCAGCGCCAGCCGGATTTCGGGATAGGTCGGACAGGGAATGGAGCCGTAGAGGTCGGGCGAAATCACCTTCACCTCATGCCCCATATGCTCCAGTTCGCGCTGGATCGTCTGGAGCGTGCGGACCACGCCATTCACCTGCGGCGTCCAGGCGTCGGTGACAATGGCGATCCGCATGGCACTTTGCTCCGTCATTGCAGACCCTGATGGACCCTGATCCAACGTCAAGCCGCGATCCGCGCCGGCGCGTTCCGTTCGGCTTGCTCGCGCTTGGCAATCTCGTCGGCCCAGTGCAGCACTTCCATCCGCCCGTCGCCATGCTCGACCAGTGCGGTGCAGCCTTCGACCCAGTCGCCGTCGTTATAATATTCGACGCCCTCGATCTCACGCATCTCGGCATTGTGGATATGGCCGCACACCACACCATCGACGCCGCGCGCGCCGGCTTCATGCGACACCACCTCCTCGAAGCGGGAGATGAAGGAGACGGCGTTCTTGACCTTGTGCTTGGCCATCTTGCTGAGCGACCAATAGGGCAGGCCCATGCGCTGCCGCACCGCGTTGACCACCACATTCAGGCGCATCAGCGTCGTGTAGGCTGCGTCACCGACGAAGGCGAGCCAGCGGTGCGCCAACATGATCGTGTCGAACTCGTCGCCGTGCAGCACCAGCAGCTTGCGGCCGTCGACGGTCGTGTGGATCGCCTTGCGCCGGATTTCGACGCCGCCGAAGCTCATGCCGGTAAACTGACGGAACATCTCGTCATGATTGCCGGGGATGTAGACGACCCGCGTGCCGCGCTTGGCGCGCTTCATCAGGCGCCACACAACGTCATTATGGCTGGCGGGCCAGTAGAAGCGCTTCTTCAGCCGCCAACCATCGATGATGTCGCCCACCAGATAGATGGTGTCGCTGTCCACATTGTCGAGGAAATCGATCAGCATCGTCGCGTTGCAGCCGCGGGTGCCGAGGTGGATGTCCGAAATCCAGATGGTGCGATAGCGGCGACGCTGCCCTTCCCTTTCCGGGATATGGAAGCGGTCGTCCGCGCCTTCTTCCAGTTCGCTCAGGAAGGGCAGGCGCGTAATGGCGTTCATGATACGATCCCCAAAGACGTGTGTCCTCGGGAGCGAATCCCTAACGCCGCAATGTTACAATCTCGCAGGGAATATGACGGAAATGCTACGGTTTTCGGGGTTTTTGGCGGTTAAAGAGCACCGAACGGATGGCGCATCCTGTCCCGGCCTTCTCACACCACCAGCACGATTTTCCCGAAATGCTCACCCGCATCCATCCGCGCATGGGCCTTGGCCGCGTCCGCCAGCTTGAACCTATCGTCCATGGCCGGGCGCAGCTTCCCCTCGGCCACGAAGGACCAGACATTGCGGATCAGTTCATCCGCCACCAGGCTCTTGAACCCGGTCGACCGCGCCCGCAGCGTTGATCCGGTTATCGTCAGCCGTTTCGTCATCACCGCTGGGATGAAGACGGTGGCCTTCGCGCCGCCCAGCACCGCGATCGACACATGCCGCCCATCTTCGGCCAGGCATTCCAGGTTGCGCGGCACATAATCGCCGCCGACCATGTCCAGCACCGCCTGCACCCCCTGCCCGTCGGTGATCCGCTTCACTTCGGCGACATAGTCCTGCGTGCGATAATTGATCGCATGGCGCGCGCCCCATTCCAGCGCCTGGGCGCATTTCTCGTCGCTGCCGCAAGTAACGATGATGGTGATATCGAACAGCCGGCACAACGTGATCGCCATCGTGCCGATGCCGCTGGTCCCGCCATGGACGAGCACCGTGTCGCCGCCCACCACATAGGCGCGCTCGAACAAATTGGTCCAGACCGTGAAGAGGGTCTCCGGCAGCGCCGCCGCTTCAGCCAGGTCATAGCCGTCCGGCACCGGCAGGCACTGGCCCGCAGGCGCAACCGCATATTCGGCATAGCCGCCGCCCGCGAGCAGCGCGCAGACCTGCTGCCCGACCAGCATGTCGGCACGGCTCCCCGCCGCAACGATGGTGCCTGCGACCTCCAGCCCCGGAATGTCGGAAACGCCAGGCGGCGGCGGATACTTCCCCTGCCGCTGGAGGACATCGGGCCGGTTCACGCCCGCAGCCGCGACCTTGATCAGCACCTCGTCCTCGCCGGGCACCGGCACCCGTCGCCGTTCGGCCACCAGCGCCTCCGGTCCGCCCGGTTGAGCGATCCCGATCGCCGTCATTTCCGCTGGTATCGCCGACATATTCGCCATCACCGCCGCCCCCGAAAAGCTGCCGTTTCGTCCTGCCCCGAAAATCCATGGCTAAAATGAGGGGGGAACACGCGCCCTTATTGACAGAGTGGTGCGCAGGGTCAACATTGCGATTCATGGACTTGGAAGACTATCTGCCGCGCAAGGGAGATGATCCGCTGGCCCGCCTGCTGACACAGGATCTGGGTCCGCTGTCCATGGCCGAACTGGAAGCGCGGATCGCCGCCCTCGAAACGGAAATCGCGCGGACCAAATCAAAAATTGAAAGCGCCGTTAACCACAAGGCAAATGCCGAGGCGCTATTCAAGCAGTGAACCGGTGTCCCGCCCCCAGCGCCTTTCAGGGCTTCTTCGGGCTTGGGCAGTCTGGCAATTCCGCTGGTCAGGCGACATGCCTTGATCAAGCGTCGAGCAATGCCGACATAGGGTTCAAGGTCGCTCCCTCCTGGGGGCTTGGAGTAAGATAATATGCCTTCATTCGCACCCGCCCTTGAAACCACCCTGCATAATGCGCTGACCCACGCGTCGGAGCGCAAGCATGAATATGCGACGCTGGAGCATCTGCTCCTCGCGCTGATCGACGATGAACATGCGTCGAAGGTGATGCAGGCATGCGGCGTGGAACTGGGCGAACTGGGCGACGCCGTCACCCATTATCTCGACACCGAACTGGACAGCCTGAAGGTCGAGGGATCGAGCGATCCGTCCCCCACCAGCGGATTCCAGCGCGTGGTCCAGCGCGCCATTCTGCACGTCCAGTCGTCTGGCAAGGATGAAGTGACCGGCGCCAACGTCCTGGTCGCGCTCTTTTCCGAACGCGAAAGCTATGCTGTCTACTTCCTGCAACAGCAGGATATGAGCCGTCTGGATGCCGTCAGCTATATCAGCCACGGCGTCGGCAAGGGCACGCCCACGCCCGAGCGTCAGGAGACCAAGGGCGCCGCCGAGGAGGAAAAGAAGGTGCAGGACGGCAAAGGCAAGAAGGACAGCGCCCTCGACCAGTTCACCGTCAACCTCAATGACAAGGCGGATCGCGGCAAGGTCGACCCGCTGATCGGTCGCACGGCGGAGGTGGAACGCACGATCCAGATCCTGTGCCGCCGCTCGAAGAACAATCCGCTCTATGTCGGCGATCCCGGCGTGGGCAAGACCGCGATCGCGGAAGGCCTGGCACGCAAGATCGTCGAGGGCGAAGTGCCCGACGTGCTCAAGGAAGCGGTCATCTACTCGCTCGACATGGGCGCTTTGCTGGCCGGCACCCGCTATCGCGGCGACTTTGAAGAACGGCTGAAGGCGGTCGTCACCGAACTGGAAAAGATGCCGCACGCCGTGCTTTTCATCGACGAGATCCATACGGTGATTGGCGCGGGCGCGACCAGCGGCGGCGCGATGGACGCGTCGAACCTCTTGAAGCCCGCGCTGTCGGGCGGCACGATCCGCTGCATCGGGTCGACCACCTACAAGGAATTCCGCAACCATTTCGAAAAGGACCGCGCGCTGCTGCGCCGGTTCCAGAAGATCGACGTCAACGAACCGACGATCGAGGACACGATCAAGATCCTCGCAGGTCTGCGCACCGCGTTCGAGGAGCATCATCACGTCAAATATACGCCCGACGCGATCAAGGCGGCGGTGGAACTCAGCGCGCGCTACATCAATGACCGCAAGCTGCCCGACAAGGCGATCGACGTGATCGACGAAGTCGGCGCGATGCAGATGCTGGTGGTGCCGTCCAAGCGCAAGAAGACGATCACGCCCAAGGAGATCGAGCAGGTCATCGCGACCATGGCTCGCATCCCCCCGAAGACCGTCTCGTCCGACGACAAGAGCGTGCTGGAATCGCTGACCACCGACCTGAAGCGCGTCGTCTTCGGCCAGGACAAGGCGATCGAGGTGCTGTCGTCCGCGATCAAGCTGTCGCGCGCGGGCCTGCGCGATCCCGACAAGCCGATCGGCAACTATCTCTTCTCCGGCCCCACCGGCGTCGGCAAGACGGAGGTGGCGCGCCAGCTCGCGACCCTGCTCGGCATCCCGCTCCAGCGGTTCGACATGTCGGAATATATGGAACGCCATTCGGTCAGCCGGCTGATCGGTGCCCCTCCGGGCTATGTCGGCTATGATCAGGGCGGCCTGCTGACCGACGCGGTCGACCAGAATCCGCACAGCGTCCTGCTGCTCGATGAAATCGAAAAGGCGCACCCGGACCTGTTCAACATCCTCTTGCAGGTGATGGACAATGGCCGCCTGACCGATCATCACGGCAAGACCGTCGATTTCCGCAACACCATCCTCATCATGACCACCAATGCCGGTGCGTCGGACATGGCGAAGGAATCGATCGGCTTTGGCGAACTGACCCGTGAGGATGTGCAGGAAGACGCGGTGAAGAAGCTCTTCACCCCCGAATTCCGCAACCGCCTCGATGCGATCGTACCCTTCGGCTATCTGCCGCCGGAAATCGTCGCCCGCGTCATCGACAAGTTCGTGCTCCAGCTGGAACTGCAACTGGCCGACCGCGACGTCCACATCACCCTGGATGAGGATGCCAAGGCGTGGCTCACCAAGAAGGGCTATGACAAACTCTATGGCGCCCGCCCGATGGGCCGCCTGATGCAGGAGAAGATCAAGCAGCCGCTGGCCGAGGAATTGCTGTTCGGCAAGCTGGTCCATGGCGGCGAGGTCCATGTCCGCATGAAGGATGAGGCGCTCGCCTTCGAAATCACCCCTGCCGCGCCCAAGAAGGGCAAGAAGGGTGGCAAGGCGAAGACGACCGAAGGCACCAAGTAAGCGCCTTTACGCGATGACGGAGAAGGCGGCCCGCTTGCGGCCGCCTTTTTTTGTCGCGGAAATATTCGGATTTAGGGAAGAAGCGCTTGGTTGATCAATCAACGAATGCGACCGGCTCCGAGGCCATCATCCTGCTCCACGGCTTTGGCGGCCACCCGGTCCAAACCGCCCTGCTCGCCCATCGCCTGCGGCAGCGTGGCCGCCACGCACTGCGCGGGCCAGACCGATCATATGGTAATGCCCGTGGCGCACACCGCGATGATCTACGCCCCACCGGTGGTCGATCAGATCGCGCACTTCC
>NZ_DATKFP010000332.1:0-3533 GCF_035511395.1 Sphingobium sp. | reverse complement strand
CGAATATACCAGGGGGCGGGCAATTGCAGTTGCTACAGTGCGGCAAGGAATTCTCCATCCAGTTCGGTCAAGACGAGTTGATGGGAACACAGGATCATCTTTCGGAAATGGCGCTCGCAACCATGACCGTCGAGCGCCTGGGGCGGACAGACGGGCATGTTCTGGTCGGCGGCTGGGCATGGGTTTTACTCTGCGTGCGGTGCTTGCGGCCTGGGCGGACGACGCCCGTGTCATGGTGGCGGAACTGATCCCGGAAATTCTGGCATGGGCGCACGGGCCGCTCGCGCATCTTTATGGCGAGGATCTCTCTGATCCACGTCTGAGCCTGCGAATCATCGACGTGCAGGCTGCGATCGGCGAACGGACTGAGCAGTTCGACGCCATTCTGCTCGATGTCGACAATGGCCCTGATGGCTTCATCACAGTGGATAACGATCGACTCTATACGGATGAGGGTTTGCTGGCTGCCTTTGCTGCCCTTCGGAGAGGTGGCTTCCTGTCGATATGGTCGTCCTACCGGGATGAGGGTTTTGCGGGCAGGCTCGAAGCGGCGGGGTTCCTGGTCGACGAGGTCGTCATGCCGGCCTACGTCGGCAGCACTGATCGCTGGCATAATATCTGGTTCGCACAAAAGCCCGGCGCCCCGACGGGTGCCGCCATCGCGCATCGGGTTGGCGCTGATCTCCAGAGGATCGACATCCCAAGCTGCTAGTTCAGGGCACGCGCCGGCTAGAACATCGTGCGGAAAAGTGGGAGCCGGTTTTACGCTTAAAACGATGCGAAAACAAAAAGCTAGAGCGCGCGACCTGTGTCAGATTTAACGCAGCTGCGCTCTAGATAATGCCGCGCGCACCGCGTTGCTCCTCGCGCTGCAAGACCGCGATGATCTTGTCATAGGCCCGGGCCTGCTCCTCGTGCCGACTGCGCTCGGCTGGCGTCTCGGCAAGGTCAGCCTGGCGCAGTTCGGCAGCCTTGCGGCTGAAATAATCAAATTGCTCCAATGCGCCGCGCCTATGCCGGCCGCTGCCGCGCGACATATTTGGAGGAGCGCGTGACCGGCCCTTCGATGAGCTTGCCCCTGAGCAGGCCACGCAACATGTCGGCATCACGACCGTCAAGCATAACGATGCGCGTACCTCCCGAAGTCAGTGGTTCGAGCGTAGATATCCGCAGCGCGTTCTTGCTGCACAGGTCGGTCAGCACATCGGGCGTGACGCTGGCATGCAGGACGCGGCTCAATGCGCCGCCCCTTCTGTGCCAAAGTCAGCAGGATCGAAAGCGACCGAGCCATCGGCCCGCAGGCTTCTGTAAGGAAGTTCATGATCGCGAATACGAACCGCATAGCCTTTGGCCGTACGGCGGTGGCCGGCACGCGCGGAAGGACAAGGGGAATAGCGGGCGCGAAGCAATTCTTCCTGCTCGCGCTTCAACAAATATACAAGATCGTCCATGTTTAGGCTCCTCGGCTGGCAAGCGGGAGCACGGAAAGTCTCTCTGTCAGGCGAATGCTTGCGGCATGGTTCGCACAATGACGGACTTTTAACACAGGCGCGGCAATCCGTCGCGTACCAATATCCGTTGGTGGCGAATTAGTCCTGTTCCGCTCTGGTCCGACCTGATAGCGAACATCATCGGGCTTTTTTCCGCGCGGTCCGACAGAAAGACCCATGTGCTCCCGCAAATATGGGAAATTACGATGACGCGGAATTTTTCCTCGTGGCTGCCGTTATTGGTCGCCTCGGCGTTCTTTTGGGATTTCTCGCTTGGCGCATTTTCCGACTACGGCGCTGAGAAACGCACAACGTTTCGGCCGCGCTTGTCGGCCGTTCTCTTCACGAAAGCTCCTGCCATCCCGCACGAATCCTCCCCGGCTCTCAACCGGATCCAACAGAATTGGCTCGCCGTTCGCGAGCGACAACTGCTGTCGTGGCTATGCGCCCGCATGCCGCAATGGGTGACACCCGATCGATTGACTGGCACAGGCATGGCTGGCGCTGCCCTCATCTTCCTGGGCTATATCGCGAGTAATCTCTCGATATGGTGGCTGCTGTTCGCAATCGCCGGCTATGGCGTGCAGTGGTTCGGCGATTCCATGGATGGCAGCCTTGCGCGCTACCGGAAGATCGAACGCCCGTCCTACGGCTATTTCATCGATCATAGCTGCGACGGGCTGGCGACGTTGCTGATCCTTGCTGGGATTGGCCTAAGCCCGTTCGTCGCGATGGACGTCGCGCTGATGGCGTTGGCAGGATATCTTCTGCTCTCGATCCACGCCTATCTTTCCGCCCGTGTGCTGGGTGAGTTCAAACTCTCATATCTTTCCGCCGGCCCTACCGAATTGCGTCTGGTGCTTATTGGTCTCACGATCACCATGATGTGCCTGGGCTCAGGCCCAGGCTATTTCGGCCAGGTTTCCGGGTTCGACCTGTTCGTTGGCAGCGTGGCTGCAATCCTGATCCTGCTCTTCGTAATCCAGACGCTTGCCATCGGGCGAAGGCTGGCGAGGTCTGAGGCCACGGCGCGGCTTTGACGCCGCTTAGGTGAACTTTGATCGCGCGGCCCAGCCGCCGATCATCGGCGGCTGGGCCGCCAACAGCGCCTCTGCTTCACACAACTGACGGCGGGTCGAGCGATCTTCCACAGAGGCCGTTATCGTGGGGGGGCAAAAAGAGCAATCGCGCCTTGCGCGCCCAAATGGGTGATCGCTGCTTGCGAGATGCGGCCCAGACGGGCGGCCTGTTCGGGTGAAAGGCGCGGCGTCAAACCATATTTGGGAAGGGTCTAGACGTCGGAGATTTCGATCGCGGCCTTGTCGGCGGTCTGGCGCTGTCGTTCCGTTTCGGTTTTAAGAAAGCGATCAGCCAAAAGCCGCCAGGCATCTCCCGCGCGCAGGCAACGCGCACGCACATTGTCGAGTTGGGCCTCGCCGGCTTCGCGTTCACACTGGGCAATGCGCGCCAGATAGAAATCTTTGGTCACCGACATGGCTGTCTCCTCTATAGGGTCAAATGGCCTGCTTCAGCCGAGCATTTCCGCGACAATGCGGCGCAATTCGTTTGGCGGCAGAACGCCTGAGGGCTGGTGGCCGGATGACAGCCGCACTTTGTGCAGGGCAGTCGGAACGGCCGACAGGCGGGGAGTGGGTGGGAATTTGAATTTCATCATGGTCCTGTGCGCCACACTTTGGCGCAGAATATAGAAATGGGGCCGCGAAACCGAAATGGTCGGCGATGGCGGCCATAAACACCAGATCCTTGACGGATCGATAGGGATGTCCAGCTATGGACGGGGGCGCCGGCGGCAACCTTTTGCCACAACCGGCGCGCCAGCGTGGACGTTGCTACCGTCCGGGCTCCGTCCGGCGCCTGCGCCGGACGGAGTTATCGATAGACCGGCGCAAGGCCGGCCAAGCGGTCAGGCAGCTTCGAGATTAACGGCCGACTGTTTGCCGCGGCGATCGGTCTCGACCTCATATTGAAGGCGCTGGTCTTTTTGGAGCGTCACCATGCCGGCGCGCTCGACTGCGCTGATAT
>NZ_DATKFP010000331.1:0-2961 GCF_035511395.1 Sphingobium sp. | reverse complement strand
GAGGCTGTCATTCCTCCCCGCAAGCATCGCACTATCCGTCGACCTTATGACGTCATCGCCTATAAGCAGCGATGGGGAATCGAAGGCTTCTTCGCACGCCTCAAACTGGGACGCCGCATCGCCACCCGATATGACAAACTCGCCGCAAACTTCCTCGGCTTCATCAAGCTCGCAAGCATCATGCTTTGGCTCAAATAGTTAAATAATCACTACAGCCTAAACACTTGTACTTCTTTGATATAGCTACCCCGCGTTGGTCGTTTGACAATCGATCTCAGATACGCAGGCGCGCGCAGCCCGCTATTTTCTTGGGCCTGTTGATCCTGTGATTGCCATCACCTGCCATCGCAATAATCACCTCGTTGCCGAGAACCGTTGAGCCAACCCATGGTAGAGCTTCTCCTTGCTGACGAACTGGGCGGCAAAGTCGCCCATCAAGGCCGCGCCGAGCAACGGCATCATGAGACCGCGGCTGGCAGTGGTTTCGGAAATGATGATGACCGCCGTCAAAGGTGCCCGCACCACGCCTGTGAAATAGGCAACCATGCCCAGCAGCACGACGGCGCCCGGTGGATAGCCTGGGAAGATGGCCCGAAGCACGTCCCCTATGCCCGCCCCCACCGACAGGGACGGCGCGAATATACCGCCGGGCAGACCTGATACCGCCGTGGCGAGCGTCGCCAGAAACTTGGCCGCGCCAAACCAAAGGGGAATGTCGTCTCCGGCGATGACATCATGGGCGGTCTGGTAGCCCGTCCCCCAGGTCAGCCCCGTCGTCACGCCGAGGATCGCCACGGTCATGCCGCATATCCCGGCGAGGAGAACCGGTCTCGATCGCAACCATGCCACCGGCCGAAACGGCGTCCTTCCCGTCGACAACATCAGTCGGGAAAAGCATCCACCGGCAAGGCCTCCGATCAGCCCGGCGACGGGGGCAACGAACAGCGCCTGGCCCACGCTGAGCGTCTGACGCATTTCACCGAAATAGACATAGTCACCCGCAAGGCCGAGGCTGACCATGCCCGCAATCAGGACGGCTGCCATCACCAGCAGGGTCATGCGCTGTTCATAAGCCGCAGCCAGTTCCTCGATAGCGAAGGCGACGCCGGCAAGCGGCGTGTTGAACGCGGCCGCCACGCCAGCCGCGCCGCCTGCAATATAGACCGATGATCGAAGCGGAATACGCATCCAGCGGTGGGCGTGGCCCATGATGGTTGCGGCGATCTGTACCGTCGGTCCTTCCCGCCCTACCGACGCGCCGAACAGCAATGTGCCGATCGTCAGGAAGAATTTGGTTATAGCGGTGCGGGTCGATGCCAGTCGGTCCAGCCCCTTCCCCGGATCGCGGGTCGCAGCCATCACCTGCGGTATGCCCGATCCCCTGGCTTCCGGCGCAAATCGCAAGGTAAGCCAGACGAATGCTGCGAACCCTGCTGGTGTCAGGATCAACGGCAACCACCACCGCCATTCGATCATCTCGTGAAAGAGTTCGTTCGCCCTGTCGGCAAGCGCCGCGAACAGCAGCGCGATCAGGCCGATCGCGATCGCGCCACCCAGGATCGCGATGCGGCGGCGCCAGATCAAGGCTTCCGGTCCGTGCCGGCGCATCAATATCCGGTATCGCCGTGGAATATGGGAAAGCGGATGGCGCATCATGGGCGTGCCCCATCCCGCAGGATCGCCTGTTCGCGCGGCATCACCATAACTCTCCAACCGGACAAGGCGCAGCGGATGCGTTCATCCGATATCCGACAACCTTTAGCGCCCAGGCCCGGCAATATTGTGGCGGGCGCCTTCAGGCTTCGCTGGCAAGGCCCAAGCCGGACGGACCTGTCGGTATCCTCGCTGATCTGATCGAAAACGGAAGCATGATTCATTCCGTCCACGACCCAGATGTTCCGCCAGCGACGCAGTTTGCGACCTCCACTTGCCAACCTCTCTTATGTTACGCCGCCCGCCTCCTGCTAGGCGATGGGGCATATGTCCGCAACCGGCGAAGTCGGCAAACTACTTGCAGCAGCAAGGAGTGCCTGCTCAATTTCTTTGTCCTTTCTGCCGATGATCACTCCGGATGCGGCGCAGCTGCGTTCGTTTCACTCTCGTGTCACCGTGACACGGACTTTCCCCGTCTCGTCCGATCACCATGTGCTGGGCCGCTTCGATCGACTATGCACACGTCCCCTGCCGATATTTCGTGACGTTGCAGGCACATGCACCGGATGTGCGCGGAACGTTTGCCGGATGGCCGACATGAACGGAAGCTGCTACGGGCGGGCGATCAATCAGTTCGGGGGTCGAGATATGCTGGCAAAGATACAAGCGGGCGCGACGTTCAAGGATAATCTTCAGCAATTGCCGCCCATCGATGGCGTGCAACGCATCGATCTCTTCGATGAAAGCGGCATGATTGTCGCCTGCATCGAAAACCAGCCTGGCAAACTGGGCTCGCTTGCCGTCTATCATTATCTGAAGCAGGTCTTCGGCAATTTGGACGCGCAAGCGGCTGAACACGGCCTGACGGTGTTTGCGGAACACACAGCGGACGCCCGCAACCGTCCGGGCGTACATCCTAATGTCGATCGGCTGCTCGCAATTTCCGCTGACGGCGCACCTTTGAAGATAGAGGTTATCGCTGCCGTAAATCCTCCTGCCGTGAACGATATTCAGTAAACATCCCGCCTGTAGCGCCCCTCCTCGGCCAGTTCGTTCAATCGCGTCGCGCCAAGATATGCAGTCAGTGCATCATGCACGCCCGCCGCCATGCCTTCCAAGCTACCACAGACGAGGATGGTTGCGCCACGCTCGACCCAGTCCACGACCTGACCGCCCGCATCGGCGAGCAAATCCTGCACATAGCGACCGCAATCCGGATCGCGGGAAAAGGCGCGATCGAGCCGCGCCAATGTGCCGTAGAAGCCAAGTGCTTGCTCGAAAGCGGGGGCGAGTGCTGTTGCCTTGGGG
>NZ_DATKFP010000330.1:0-20528 GCF_035511395.1 Sphingobium sp. | reverse complement strand
ACGCCCGATATATTCCATCACCGGCACGGGCAGCCAGCCATTGGTCTGCGTTTCCGCACCGACCTGACGCTGGGCGAGATCGAGCAGCGGCATCACCGCCGACTGCTGGCGACCGGCGGGATAGCGCGCGATGACCTTCTTGGCCTGTTCGGCATTTTCGGCGGTCCACTCGAACGCGCCCCAGCGCGCACGGGTTTCGGCCTCATCGGGGATATGAACTGCGTCAGCCATTATCGGTCACATTCTCCGAACACGATGTCCATCGCGCCCAGTACAGCGGTGGTGTCGGCGAGCATGTGGCCCTTCATCATGAAGTCCATAGCTTGCAGATGCGAGAAAGCGGTCGGGCGGATCTTGCAACGATAGGGCTTGTTGCTGCCGTCGCTGACCAGATAGACGCCGAATTCGCCCTTGGGGCTTTCGGTCGCCACATAGACTTCGCCCGCCGGGACGTGGAAGCCCTCGGTATAAAGCTTGAAGTGGTGGATCAGCGCTTCCATAGAGCGCTTCATCTCACCGCGCTTGGGCGGCACCACCTTGCGGTCGAAGCTGGCGATCGGCCCTTCGGGCATTTCGTTCAGGCACTGCTTCATGATGCGGGCGGACTGGCGCACTTCCTCGACGCGGACCATGAACCGGTCATAGCAGTCATATTGCGTGCCGACCGGAACGTCGAATTCCATGCGGTCATAGACGTCGTAGGGCTGCGCCTTCCGAATATCCCAGGCGATGCCCGAACCGCGCAGCATGGGACCGGAGAAGCCCCACTTGAGCGCGTCTTCCTTGCTCACGATCGAGATATCGACGTTGCGCTGCTTGAAGATGCGGTTGTCGACCACCAGACTCATCGCGTCCTCGAATAGGCGCGGGAGGCGGGTGTCGAGCCACTCGGCAATGTCGGTCAACAGCTTGAGCGGCACGTCCTGATGCACGCCACCCGGCCGGAAATAGGCCGAGTGCATGCGGGCGCCCGATGCGCGTTCGAAGAAATTGAGGCAATCCTCGCGGATTTCGAACAGCCAAAGGTTCGGCGTCATCGCGCCGACATCCATCACATGCGATCCGAGGTTCAGCATGTGATTGCAGATGCGGGTCAGTTCCGCGAAGAACACGCGCAGATACTGCGCACGCAGCGGTACTTCCAGGTTCAGCAGCTTTTCGACTGCCAGAACATAGCTATGCTCCATGCCGAGCGGCGAACAATAGTCCAGCCGGTCGAAATAGGGCAGCGCCTGCATATAGGTCTTATATTCGATCAGCTTTTCGGTGCCGCGATGCAGCAGGCCGACATGCGGGTCGCAGCGCTCGACGATTTCTCCGTCCAGTTCCATGACCAGACGCAGAACCCCGTGCGCAGCGGGGTGCTGCGGGCCGAAGTTGATCGTGTAGTTCTGGATTTCCGTGTCACCGAACGTCGGGTCCGCCGCGTCGGTCACATGGTCCAGCTTTTCCAGATAGTCGGACATCAGGCCTTACCTTCGGGCTTTGCAGCCCCCTTGCCTTCATCGGTGGCGGCGGCGGGCTTGGCCGGCGCGTCCTCCGACTTTTCCTTCGCCTTGCTGTCGGTCGGCTCACCCGCGCCGCTCACGCCCTTCTTCTCCGTCTCCTTGGGAGTCGGAGCGGCGGCGGGAGCCGCCGGAGCGGGCGCCGCGGCCTTCTCGTCACCGGGCAGCACATATTGCGCGCCTTCCCAAGGCGACATGAAGTCGAAGCTGCGGAAGTCCTGCGCCAGCTTCACCGGCTCATAGACGACGCGCTTGTCTACCTCGGAGTAACGCAGCTCGACATAGCCGGTCAGCGGAAAGTCCTTGCGCTGCGGATGACCCTTGAAACCATAGTCCGTCAGGATGCGGCGCAGGTCTGTATTACCTTCGAACACGACGCCATACATGTCGAAAACCTCGCGCTCCAGCCAGCCGGCGACCGGCCAGAGGTGCGTGACGGTGGGAACCGGCGTATCCTCGTCGGTCGATACCTTCACACGAACACGATGGTTCCGCGTGACGCTGAGCAGATGGTAGCAAACCTCGAACCTGTCCGGACGCTCCGGATAGTCGACGCCGGCGATTTCCATCAGCTGCTGATAATGGCCCATATCGCGCAGCGCGACCATGGCGTTGGCCAGATCCTCGCGCACGACGGTGAAGCTCAGTTCGTCGGCATGATCGACGGTTTCGATCAGCATGGAACCCAGCAGGGCGCCGATTTCCTCGGCAACCCCTTCGGGGTTCACAATCTTGGGTGCGGAATGGCCCATATTAACGCTCAATCGTCCCGATGCGGCGGATCTTCCGCTGAAGCTGCATGATGCCATAAAGCAGAGCCTCGGCAGTCGGCGGGCAACCCGGCACATAGATGTCGACCGGCACGATGCGGTCGCAGCCACGAACCACCGAATAGCTGTAGTGGTAGTAGCCACCGCCATTGGCGCAGCTGCCCATCGAAATCACATATTTCGGGTTGGACATCTGGTCGTAGACCTTGCGGAGCGCCGGAGCCATCTTGTTGCACAGCGTGCCCGCGACGATCATCACGTCCGACTGACGCGGGGAAGCGCGCGGCGCGGCGCCGAAGCGCTCCATGTCGTAGCGGGGCATGTTGACGTGGATCATTTCCACCGCGCAACAGGCCAGACCGAATGTCATCCACCATAGCGAGCCGGTGCGCGCCCACTGGAACAGTTCCTCGGTCGAGGTGATTAGGAAGCCCTTGTCGTTCACTTCGCTGTTCAGCGAGTCAAAGAAGGCCTGGTCGGGCTGCGTCCCCACCGGCGGCATGGTGCCGGGGATGGGGCTGGTCAGTTCTACTCCCAATCGAGTGCTCCCTTCTTCCACGCATAGACGAGGCCGAGCACCAGCTCCGCTATGAAGATCATCATCGTCGCCCAGCCGGCCCAGCCGATCTGTTCGAGGCTTACAGCCCAGGGAAAGAGGAACGCCGCTTCCAGGTCGAAAATGATGAACAGGATGGCGACGAGGTAGAAACGCACGTCGAACTGGCTGCGCGGCTCTTCAAATGCGGGGAAACCGCATTCATATTCGGAGAGCTTTGCAGGGTCGGGCTTGTGCGCACCGGTGAGACGGCCAACCAGCATCGGCAGAAAGACGAAGGTGCCGGAAAGCAGCAAGGCGATCCCGAGAAAAATCAGGATCGGCAGATATTGGGCGAGATCGACCAATGGAATCCCCTGGGCGAAAATTGTATCTTGGGGCGCGCTTTAGGCCTGCTGCATATGCGAAGCAAGGGGCCAAGGCTGTGAGAATGAATCGCAAAAAGGCCAAGCCCTTGAAGAGCTTGGCCTCATTGGACTTTAGCGCAATGCGCCAGCAACAAGCTTGTGCAATTTGCTGTGAATTGCGTCGTTTCCGGCAATGACTTCCTTGCGTTCGATCGCCTGATCGCCGCCGCGGAAATCGCTGGCGAAACCGCCGGCTTCACGAACCAGCAACAGACCGGCCGCCACGTCCCAGGGCTGAAGACCGCTTTCCCAATAGCCATCGTAGCGGCCGGACGCGACATGGGCGAGATCGAGCGAGGCGGCACCGAAGCGGCGGATGCCAGCGACCGACGGGGCAACGGCGCCGAAGATGCGGGTCCATTCCGCCATATTGCCATGGCCCATGAACGGGATGCCCGTCGCGATGACGCAATCGGCAAGGTCACGGCGGGCGGAGACGCGCAGGCGCTGGTCATGACGCCAGGCGCCCCGGCTCTTTTCAGCCCAATAGCTTTCGTCGGTGACGGGCTGGTAGATGAGGCCGGTCGTGACTTCGCGCTTCGACCCGCCGAACAACGGCTCCTCGACCGCGATCGAGATGGCGAAGTGCGGGATGCCGTGCAGGAAGTTGGTGGTGCCGTCGAGCGGATCGATGATCCAGCGCGGCTTGGTGGGATCGCCGGCGATCTCGCCGCCCTCCTCCAGCAGGAAGCCCCAGTCGGGACGCGCCTTCTGCAACTCTTCGACCAGGGTCTTTTCCGCCTGCTGGTCGGCCTTGGACACGAAGTCGGCCGGCCCCTTGCGGCTGACCTGAAGATGCTCGACCTCGCCGAAGTCGCGGCGCAGCTTGCTGCCAGCCTTGCGCGCGGCGCGTTCCATGACGGTGAGGAGACCGGAGTGCGATACCATAGATTTTCTCCGCCGCTCCCAGCGGGAACGGCCTGGTTGGTTATTTCTTCGGGGCGGGCTTGGCGGCCGGTTTGCCGGCGGCAGGACGATAGCCGCAGGTGCCGGCGATCACCGCCAGCATCTGCGACGCGTCCTTGCGATCGACCTTGCCGGCGTTGGCGGCGATCACCTTGTCCGCTTCAGCGCTGATCTCGCCGATCGAATTGGAATAGAGGCAGTCGAACAGCGCGTTCTTCACTGGCTGTTCGACCTCGTTCGACTGAAGCGCGGTCATGACGACGCGCAACACATAGGCCGCGCTGTCGAGTTGCGCCTTGGTCGGAGCAGCCTGACGCGTCGTCTGCGCGCTGGCGCAAGCGGGGAGCGCAACCGGCAAGGCGCCGATCGCGAAGATGGCGGCCAGTGCCGTGCTGCGCCCGGTCCGCATCAGTCGGCCCGCTTCACATATTCGCGTTCGTACACGTCCACCACGATGCGGGTGCCGGTGACGATGTGCGGCGGAACCATGACGCGCACGCCATTGTCGAGAATGGCGGGCTTGTAGCTGGCCGAGGCGGTCTGACCCTTCACCACGGCGTCGGCCTCCACGACCGTCGCCTCAATGGTTTCGGGAAGCTGGACCGAAATCGGGCGCTCTTCATACATTTCGAGAACGACCATCATGCCGTCCTGAAGGAAGGCGGAGGCGTCGCCGATCAGATCCTGGGCCAGGTTGATCTGCTCATAGGTTTCGGTGTCCATGAACACCAGCATGTCGCCTTCGGCGTAGAGATACTGGAAATCCTTGGTGTCGAGGCGGATGCGCTCGACGGTCTCGGCCGACCGGAAACGGACGTTGTTCTTGCGGCCGTCGATCAGGTTCTTGAGTTCCACCTGCATATAGGCGCCGCCCTTGCCGGGCTGCGTGTGCTGGATCTTCACGGCGCGCCACAGGCCGCCGTCATATTCGATGTTGTTGCCGGGACGAATCTCGACGCCGCTGATCTTCATGGGAAGAGCCTGCCTATATGTCTGAATGTGGAAAAGAGCCGGCCTCTGGGAGGCTGGGCGCGCCTTTACAGCGGGACGGCGCGAAGGGCAAGGGGGAGCCGGTTCCGCCCTTAACTTCGCACTTTTCCCGCCGATCCTGAAATCATATTTCCTATGTAGGAAATTTTCGAGCGATCCCGCGATGACATTAGCATGAATTTCGGCCTGTAGGACAGATCAGCGCCGAACCAGCAGCGGATAGGGGTTGATCGCTCGTCCGCCATGCCATGGCTCACCTAGCTGCATGACATGCACCGCGAAATGGAGGTGAGGCGCGGACGGATCAGCATTGCCGGTGCTGCCGACCGTTGCGATCCGCTGCCCGCGACGCAGCACCTGCCCCTCGCGCAGACCCGGCGCATAGCCGTCGAGATGCGCATAATAATAGATGAAGCGGCCATCGGTAGATCGCTGGTAGAGGGTGCGCCCGCCCTCCTCGCTCCAGAACAGCTTGTCCACGCGGCCATCAGCGGCGGCCAGTACTGCCCTGCCCCGCGCCGCCATGATGTCGATTGCGTCATGCGGCCGCGAACCGCCGGCGCGCGCCTGCCTGAACGTGTCGGTCAGCGCCGAGGCAGGCACCCCTTCGAGAGGGATGAGCAGGACGCCATTGTCCACCGGCGCCTCAGTCTTTGGCACCGATGGCGCGTCCGCCGGCACGATCCTTACGCAAAAATGCGCGAAGGCGACGCAGAACAGCAGCGCGAGCGCGATGCCGCCCCAACGCCTCATGCCTGGAACTTCGCCTTGATCCCGCTCTTCACCATCTGCGCAAGGCGGGCTGCGTCCCAGTTGGTCAGGCGGATGCAGCCGTGACTTTCAGTGCGGCCGATCAGTTGCGGCTCCGGCGTACCGTGGATGCCATAATGATCCTTCGACAGATCGATCCAAACCACCCCGACCGGGCCATTGGGGCCGGGCTTCAGCACCGCCTTCTCATCTTTCGACGACGCGTCCCAGAAGAGGTTCGGATTATAATGAAAATCCGGATTGCGGCTGACGCCCTTGATCGTCCATTCACCGAGCGGTAGCGGGTCATGCTGCGATCCGGTCGTCACCGGAAACTGCGCGATCATGCGGTTTTCCGCGTTAAAGACTTTGAGCAGGCCTTCCGACTTGTCGACGACGATATGGTCGGCCTGCGGCTGGTCCTTGGCGACGCCCAGACCGGCGAGCGTTTCACCCCAGCCGCGCTCGTCGCCCTCGATCGTGGCGACGGGCTGATTGTCGATCGCGGGCACCCGGACGGTCAGGCCCGCGCCGATCTTCGTGTTCGGCGGGTTCAGGGCCATCAACGCTTCGGGCGTTGTGTGGAAGCGTTCGGCGAGCTTTTCCAGAAGATTGCGATAGGTCAGCGCCGGAAGGCTGGCCTGCTCGTTCAGCCCCTTGGGGATATTGAAGAAGGGACCGCGCGCGAAGCCGTCCGGTATCTTCACCAGCCAGGTGGTCGGCCGCGCTTCGCCTTCCAGCAGCATCGCGCCGGTCTTACGATCATATTCGCCGGTGACGGGAAGATCATGCGCTTCCTGAAAGCCACGCAGCGCCGCCTTGTAGCTCATCCCGTCCTTGCCATCGATCACACCCGGCGAGAAACCCCAGCGATCGAGCGCGACCTGCGCCTGCAATATCGGGCTGGCCTGCCAGGCATTCTTCTCCTGTACCACCTGAAACGCATAGTCGGCGTTGCGATCCGATTGAGCAGCAACGGCATTGGTCGGCTGGGCCGCATTGGTCGCGGGCTGGCTTTCATTGGCGTCGGTGACGGCCACATTGCAGGCGCTGCACAAAAGCAGGGCGAGAAGCAGATGATTTCGCAAGGCAATCCTCTCCATATCGATGGGAGGACAACGCGCGAACGGGCAGAAAGCTGCCGAGCGATCAGCGCCCGATCATCTCAACGCCGCCAGCCCGGATCGCAGCACCCCGGCGTCGATCAGACCAGCGTCGATCTCGCCATGGACGGCGATCCAGATCGGCATGGCGCTTGCCAGCCGATCCCGCCCCTCTTCGGTCAGGACGAGGCGGCGAACCCGTCGATCGTCGGGATCAGCCTCCGGCCGCACCAGCCCGCCCCGCTCCAGCGGCTTTAGATTGGCGGTCAGCGTCGTGCGATCCATTGCCAGCAATTGCGCCACCGACCCGACCGAAGGCGGCTGCGGCCGGTTGAGCGCGTTCAGCAGGGAAAATTGCCCGCTGGTCAGCCCTAGCGACCGGAATGCCTCGTCAAAGCGGCGGGACAGGGATCGCGCGGCACGCTGCGCCGCCAGACACAAACAATGGTCGCGCACGAACAGGGTCTGATCGGTGGAAACGGCAGGTTTTGACATGCTCCATATATGTTGATATCAACTTATTTAGTCAAGAGTTATGAGAGGAGCCTGACCATGCCCATCGATCCCCAATCCGATATCGAGATTACCGGCTTTGTCTGGGTGCCCGATTTCGCACGCGGTTTCGTGCGCGACCTCCGCCCGCGCTGGGCCTGCGAGGAAGCGGGACTCTCCTATCGCGAAAGGCTGCTCGATTTCGACACGGCCAAAGGCGCGGACTATCGCCGCGAGCAGCCCTTTGGTCAGGTGCCCGCCTATCGCGATGCCGAGGTGCAAATGTTCGAGAGCGGCGCGATGGTGCTGCGCATCGCCGAGCGATCGGAAACGCTGATGCCGCGCGATGCGGCGGGCCGATGCCGCGTGCTGACCTGGGTGACGGCGGCGCTCAACAGCGTAGAGCCGTTCGTGTTCGACCTGGTCAATATCGACACGTTCAACAAGGATGCCGAATGGGCGCGGCTGCGCCGCCCGCAGGTGATCGAGACGCTGCGCGGTCGGTTAGGTGATTTGTCCGGCTGGCTGGGCGACAGGGACTATCTGGAGGGCGACTTCACCGCCGCCGATATCATCATGGCGACGGTGCTGCGCGAAGTGTCCGACGATGCGCTGATGGCGGAGTTCCCGAACCTGCTCGCCTACCGCACGCGCTGTATCGAGCGGCCCGCCTTCCAACGGGCGCTGGACGCGCAACTGGCGTCCTTCGCGCCCGATCCCATCGCCGCTTAACCGCCGAGGACGGCAGCGAAGGCGGCGACACCCGCCTTCGGCCCTTCGGGATGGTTCCACACCGCCCCGCTGACCGCGAGGAAATCCGCACCCGCCTCCACCAGCGGCGCGGCATTGTCGGCGGTGATGCCGCCGATCGCGACGCAGGGCAGTTCGAACAGCGTCGTCCACCAGCCCAGGATCGACGGATCGGGATGATGCGTCGTTTCCTTCGTCGTGGTGGGGTAGAAGGCGCCGAACGCCACATAGTCGGCGCCCGCCTCCCCCGCTTCCATCGCCAGATGGCGACTGTCATGGCAGGTGATGCCGATCTGCACTTTCGGCCCCAGCAGCTTGCGCGCCGCCTTGGGATCGCCGTCGCCCTGACCCAGATGCACGCCATCCGCGCCCAGCCGGTGCGCGAGTTCCGCGCTGTCGTTGATGATGAAGGCGACCTCCCGCTCGGCACACAGCGCCTGGAGCGGCGCAGCGGCAGCGGCAATGGCCTCCTCCTCCAGCCCCTTGAGCCGCAACTGGAAGGCCGCGACCTTCCCGCCATCGAAGGCGGCGGCGAGTTGCTCCACGAAGCCTTCGTCTATGGTCGGCGGGGAAATCAGGTAGAGCTGGCAGGCGGGGCGGAAGCCCTGTTCGAACTGGTCGGCGAATTGCGGATCGAGCGCCAGCTCTTCTTCGGTGAAGTTGGTCATGCGGGCCTTATAGCCGCTCCGCTGCCCACGCCAAGGGCGACTGGCGGCCGTGATGCGTCGCTGATAGACGAAGCCGTTCAGAACAGGGGAAAATCACCATGCGTCATGCCTTGGCCATCATCATGCTCCTTTCCGGCGCGCCGCTGTTGGCGAAGGAAGCGGAACGTCCGCGCGCGCGGGACGCCGGGGTGACGGTCGGCATCCTCCAGCCTGGCCCCCTCAACGCCATCACCGATGTCGCCGGCGTAAAGGTTGGGCAGGTCACGCTGCCGCGAAGTCATGACGTTAATACCGGCGTCACCGCGATCCTGCCCCATGGCGGCAACCTGTTCCGGGACAAGGTACCCGCAGGCTTCGTCGCCTATAACGCCTTCGGCAAGTTCATGGGATCGACGCAGGTCGCCGAACTGGGCGAGGTCGAGACGCCGATCCTGCTGACCAACACACTGAACGTCGCGGAGGCCGGCGCGGCCTCAGTCGAATGGACGCTTGCCCAGCCGGGTAATGAGGAGGTGCGATCAGTCAACGCCGTGGTCGGCGAGACGAATGACGGAATGTTGAACGACATTCGCGGCCGGCATGTCAGCATCGCCGATGCCCGCCGCGCGATCGAGAGCGCCAAGACCGGCCCGGTCGAGGAAGGCGTGGTCGGCGCCGGGACCGGCACGGTCGCCTTCGGCTTCAAGGCCGGGATCGGCACATCGTCGCGCAAGCTGCCGGCGTCGCTCGGCGGCTGGACCGTGGGCGTGCTGGTACAGGCCAATTATGGCGGCGTACTGACCATTTCTGGCGTGCCGGTTGGGGTGAAGCTCGGCCGCTACGACTATCGACAGCAGGTCGAGGAAAAGAAGGCGGACGGATCGGTCGTGATCGTCATCGCCACCGACGCGCCCCTGTCCGATCGCAACCTGCGCCGCGTAGCCGAGCGGGCCTTTGGCGGCATCGCACGGACCGGCTCCAGCTTTTCCAACGGATCGGGCGACTATGCCCTCGCCTTTTCGACCAGCGAAGCGGTGCGGCGGACGGCGACGAAGCGCGACAGCGTCGCAACGGTCGAGGATCTGGCCAATGATCGCATGTCACCGTTGTTCCAAGCGACGATCGAGGCGACCGAGGAAGCGGTGCTGAATGCGCTGTTCAAGGCACAGACGGTGGACGGTCATCGCGGCACGGCGGAAGCGCTGCCGCTCGACAAGGTGCTGCCGATGCTGAAAGGCCGGTAAAGCGCCGCGTTCGCAAAAAGGCCCGGGCGGATCGCGCCGCCCGGCCCTCTTCTCGTCAGACGTAGATCAGGCCGCGACCGGCTGCTTGGCAACCGAGGCGCCGTGGATCTCGTCGATCGCTTCTCCCAGCGAGGCGTTGAATTCCTCGTCGGTCATCTGATGGCGCAGGTCGTTCAGCAGGGCGCGGCTGAAGCTGGCGATGATGCCGCGATTCTTGGCCAGTTCGGCGCAAGCCTCGGTGCGGCTGAAGCCACCCGACAGGGCAACCACGCGCAGCACCTTGGGATGGTCAACCAGCGGGTCGAACAGACCGGGCTTGGCAGGCAGCGACAGCTTGAGCATCACCTGCTCGCCTTCGGGCAGTGCGTCAAGATTCTTGAGAATTTCCTGAAGCAGGATCGCATCGGCTTCGGCGCGCTCGGGCGACTTAATGTTCACTTCTGGCTCGATGATCGGCATCAGGCCGCCGGCCAGCACCTGGCGACCGACTTCGAACTGCTGCGCGACGACGGCGGCAATACCCCCGGCATTGGCGAGGTTGACGACCGAGCGCTCCTTGGTGCCGAACACGCCCAGCCCCTTGGCGCGGGCAAGCAGTGCGTCGAGGCCCGGATTGGGCTTCATCAGCTGGACGCCATTGGCTTCATCTTCCAGGCCCTTGTCGATCTTGATGAAGGGCACGACGCCGCGCTCGATCAGCGCCGTCGGGGTCGGCTTGCCGTCGACGGCGCCGTTCATGGTGCGCTCGAACAGGATCGCGCCCAGCACCTTGTCGCCGGTGAAGGGCGGTGCGGTGATCACGCGGCTGCGCATCGCATGGATCAGGCCGAACATTTCCTCTTCGGAACCCCAGGCGCTTTCGTCCACGCCATAGCCCTTGAGCGCCTTCGGCGTCGAACCGCCGCTCTGGTCGAGCGCGGCGATGAAGCCGTTCCCGTCGGCGATCTTCTGCTTCATGGTCTGATCCAGCATCTGCACATACCTTCCCTTGGGCGCGCCACCCCTCCGGCAACGCGAATAAGACTGATGGCAGGCGCTCCATCGCCTGCCCGCCGCGTGCGGCATCGGCGTCATGATCGCCGATCTTCGGGCTGTTAGCCAGTCCCATGCCGCACCGCAAGAAGCGCTGCCACCCGCATCCGACAGAATTACGCCATTTTCGCTGGCGTGTCGGTGAGTTGCTGCTATCCCGCGACAGGGGGAAGTCAGGGGGCATCCACAATGACGATATTGGCGCGATATTTTGGCGTTGCAGCAATGATGATGCTGGCGCTCTCGCCTGCGCGGGCAGCGGAAAAGCCCATCGTCGGCAGCCCCGCACCCGCTTTCGAATTGACGCTGATCGACGGCAGCAAAGTCTCGCTCGCAGACCTCAAGGGGCAGGTCGTGCTACTCAATTTCTGGGCCACATGGTGCGTACCCTGTCGCAAGGAATTGCCGACGCTCGACGCCTATTATGGCCTGAATGCAAAATATGGCCTCAAGGTTTTCGCCATCACCACCGAAGGATCGGTACCGATCGGCCAGTTGAAGAAGCTGTTCGCCGCGATGCACATTCCCTCGGCCCGGCGGATCAAGGGGCCTTATGGACCTCTAACCGGCGTCCCCACCAATTTCGTGATCGATCGTGCGGGGAAGCTGCGTTACGCACGGTCGGGGGCTTTCGACCTTGAGGATCTCAATGCCCTGCTGATCCCCTTGCTCAACGAAAGCGTCCCCCAGCAGACCGCGAATATTGATGCGCCGCACAAGAAAACATCCGAAGGCGGTTGAAAGGTTCGGCTCCGCAACCCATTAGGCTCGGCATGACTGCCGTAGCCCTTGCTTCCGACCGCACCGACCTGTCCCGTGGCGCCCTCCTGCTGATGGCCGTCGCCTGCGGAGTGATGGTCGCCAATCTCTATTATGCCCAGACGCTGATCGACGTGATCGGGCCGGAGATCGGCATGTCGGCCGCGGTCGCGGGCCTTATCACCACGCTGACGCAGCTTGGTTATGGCGTCGGCCTCTTCCTCGTCGTTCCGGTCGCAGACCTGTTCGAAAATCGGCGGATCGTGCTCACCTCGATCGTCGCGACCATCATCGGCTGCATTGCCATCGCCCTGTCCAACGGACCGACCAGCTTTCTGGTGGCGTCGATCCTGACCGGTGTCGGCGCAACCGGAGCGCAGGTTCTGGTGCCCCTCGCCTCGCACCTCGCCGCCCCTGAAAAACAGGGTCGCGTCGTCGGCACGGTGATGAGCGGCCTGCTGTTCGGCATCATGCTGTCTCGCCCAGTAGCCAATTTTCTTGCAGGATCAGTCGGATGGCGGGCGACCTTCATTCTGTCTGCGATCGTCATGGCAGTCGTCGGCATCGCGTTGCTGATCGCCTGTCCCCAGCGCCGGCCCAAGGGCGGCATGCATTATGGCGAGGTACTGGCATCCACCTTCTCGCAACTGGTGAAGCATCGCGTCGTGCGCATGCGCGCCTTCTATCAGGCGTCGATGTTCGCCGCCTTCAACCTGTTCTGGACCGCCGCACCGCTGACTTTGATCCATGAGTTTCATCTCGGCCATGCCGGCATCGGCGCCTTCGCGCTGGCGGGCGCGGGCGGCGCGCTGGTGGCACCGATCGCGGGCTGGATGGCCGATCGCCGCCTGACACAGCCGGCTTCGCTGATCGGGCTGGCGGGCCTGACGCTCGGCTTCCTGCTGGCCGACTGGACGGTCGCGGCGGGCAGCCTGATCGGCTTCACCATCATGGCGGTGCTGATCGACGGCGCGGTGCAGATGAGCCAGATCACCGGGCAGAAGCTGATCTTCTCGCTCGATCCGCACGCCCGCGGCCGCATCAACGCCGCCTATGTGACCGTGATGTTCATCGTCGGCGCCATGGGATCGGTGATCGGATCGGCGACCTACGAAGCGGGCGGCTGGACCGCGAGCGCACTGGCCGGTGCTGCGATCGGCGGTGTCGCCACCCTCGCCTTCCTGCTGTTCGACCGGGGCGCCAGCGCACCGCGCTAATCGCCCCGGTCGGTAGCCGTTCAGCCGATCAGCGCCTTCACGCCGGGCAGTTCCTTGCCTTCCATCCATTCGAGGAAGGCACCACCGGCGGTCGAGACGAAGGTGAAGTCGCCAGCGACGCCCGCATGATTAAGCGCCGCGACCGTGTCGCCACCGCCCGCGACCGAGGTCAGCTGGCCTTCCTTGGTCAGCGCCGCCGCCGTCTTGGCGAGCGCGACCGTCGCCGCGTCGAACGGCGCCATCTCGAACGCACCCAGCGGGCCGTTCCATACCAGGGTGCGGCAGTTCTTGAGCGCATCGCCCAGCGCCTCGACGGCGGCGGGACCGACGTCCAGGATCATCTCGTCCTCGGCCACTTCGTGCACGTTGCAGGTGCGGACCGACGGCGGATTGGCGGCGAATTCCTTCGCCACGACCACGTCATAGGGCAGGTGAATGATGCAGCCGGCAGCTTCCGCCTTGTCGAAGATCACCTCTGCCGTCTCCGCCAGATCCTTCTCGCACAGCGATTTGCCGACATCGACGCCGCGGGCGTAGAGGAAGGTGTTGGCCATGCCGCCACCGATGATCAGGTGATCCACCTTGGCGACGAGGTTGTTGAGCACGTCGAGCTTGGTCGACACCTTGGCGCCGCCCACGACCGCCGCCACCGGCTTCACCGGTTCGCCGACCGCCGCCTGCAACGCGTCCAGTTCCTTTTCCATCGATCGGCCGGCAAAGGAGGGCAGCTTGCGCGCCAGACCTTCGGTCGACGCATGCGCGCGGTGCGCAGCGGAAAAGGCGTCGTTGACGTACATGTCGCCGATCGCGGCCATCGCCTCGACCAGCGCCGGGTCGTTCTTTTCCTCGCCGGCGTGGAAGCGGGTATTTTCGAGGATGGCGATATCGCCGTTACGCATCACCTTGATGCCGTCGACGGCGGCTTCGCCCTGGCAGTCGGGAATGAACTGCACATCGCGGCCCAGCACCTGGGTCAGCGGGCGGGTGATCTTCGACAGCGAAAATTCGGGATTCTTCTGCCCTTTGGGACGGCCGAAATGGGCGAGGATCAGCACCTTGGCACCACGATCTGCCAGTTCCAGCACGGTCGGCATCGCCGCGCGCAGGCGGGTGTCGTCGCTGACCGAGCCATCCTGCATCGGCACGTTCAGATCCTCGCGCACCAGCACCACCTTGCCGGTGATGTCACCCATGTCGTCGAGTGTCTTGAACGGCTTGGCCATGGTCGCTCCTGAAATCTATCGTAGGAAAGGAAGAAAAACCCCGCCGGATCGTTCCGGCGGGGTCGAAGAGGCTTAGAGGAACTTCGCCACGACACCGGTGGTGTCGATCATGCGGTTCGAGAAGCCCCATTCATTGTCGTACCAGCTGAGCACGCGGACGAGTTTGCCCTCGATCACCGCCGTTTCCAGGCTGTCGACGGTCGAGCTGCGCGCGTCACCGTTATAGTCGATCGACACCAGCGGCTCGTCCGAATAGCCAAGCACGCCCTTGAGCGGACCAGCTTCCGACGCGGCCTTCAGCAGGCCGTTGACTTCCTCGACGCTGGTTTCGCGGCTGGGGATGAACTTCAGGTCGACGACCGACACGTTCGGGGTCGGCACGCGGACCGACGAACCGTCCAGCTTGCCCTTCAGCGCGGGCAGAACTTCACCAACGGCGCGGGCGGCACCGGTAGTGGTCGGAATCATCGACAGGGCAGCAGCGCGGGCGCGGCGCATGTCCTTGTGGATCTGGTCCAGCGTGTTCTGGTCGTTCGTGTAGCTGTGGATCGTGGTCATGAAGCCGCGCTCGATACCGATCGCGTCGTTCAGAACCTTCGCCAGCGGGGCGAGGCAGTTGGTCGTGCAGCTGGCGTTCGAGATCACGATGTCGTCGGCGGTCAGCGTGTCATGGTTGACGCCGAACACGACAGTCTTGTCGACATTGGTGCCGGGCGCCGAGATGACGACGCGCTTGGCGCCGGCGGTCAGGTGGGCGCTGGCCTTATCCTTCGTAGTGAAGATGCCGGTGCATTCCAGGGCGATTTCGACGCCCAGAGCGGCATGCGGCAGGTTGGCGGGGTCGCGCTCCGCCGTCACCTTGATCTTCTTGCCATCGACGACCAGGAAATCGCCGTCGACGCTGACGTCGCCGGCCCAGTTGCCATGCACCGAGTCCCGCTTGAACAGCAGGGCGTTGGCCTGGGCATCGCCCAGATCGTTGATGCTGACCAGTTCCAGGTCATGGTCGGTGCGCGACAGGATTGCGCGCGCCACAAGGCGGCCGATGCGTCCGAAACCGTTAATTGCTACCTTCGTTGCCACTGCACTAGCCTCCTGGGGTGTGGTTGTTCGGTTAGGAATTGAGGGCGGCCGCAATCTGCGGCGCAATCTTGGCGGCGGTCAGGCCGAAATGGTCGTAAAGCGCTTCCGCCGGGGCCGACGCGCCGAAGCTGTCGATGCCGAAGCGCAGGCCGTCGAGGCCGGTATAACGCTCCCAGCCGAAGGTCGTGCCCGCCTCGATCGAGACGCGCAGCACGTCGGCAGGCAGGATGTCGGCCTTGTAGGCGGCGTCCTGCGCATCGAAATGCGCGAAGCTGGGCATGGACACGACATCGGCACCGATGCCCTGTTCTTCCAGAGCCTTGGCGGTGGCGACGGCGATTTCGACTTCCGATCCAGTCGCGATCAGCACGACCTTGCGCGCGGCAGTCGCGGCGACCAGGCGATAGCCGCCCTTGGCCGACAGATTTTCCGACTTTTCGGTGCGCAGCTGCGGCAGGTTCTGGCGGGTCAGCGCCAGCACCGATGGGCCTTTCGCATCCTTGAGCGCCAGTTCCCAGCATTCCGCCGTCTCGACGATGTCGGCCGGACGATAGACGTCGAGGTTCGGGATCATGCGCAGCGACATGACATGCTCGATCGGCTGGTGGGTCGGACCGTCTTCGCCCAGACCGATGGAGTCGTGGGTCAGGACGTGGATCACCCGCTGCTGCTGGAGCGCGGCCAGACGGATGCCACCACGCATATAGTCGGAAAAGACCAGGAAGGTGCCGCCATAGGGGACCACGCCGCCATGCAGCGCCATGCCGTTCATGGCGCAGGCCATGCCAAATTCGCGGATGCCGTAATAGACGTAGCGACCCGAATAGTCATCCTTGGTCAGCGGACCGGTCGACTTGGTCTTGGTGTTGTTGGAGCCGGTAAGATCGGCCGAGCCGCCCAGCGTTTCGGGCAGCAGATCGTTGATCGCGCCCAGCGCCAGTTCGCTCGCCTTGCGGGTCGCGACCTTCTGGGGGTTGGCGATCAGCGAGTCGATATAGGCTTCGAGCGAGAAATCGGCGGGCAGATCGCCAGCCATGCGGCGGGAAAATTCCGTGCTCTGGTCGCTGTTTGCAAGGCGACCTTCCCATGCGGCGCGAACGTCGCGGCCCTTGGCGCCGATGGCCTTCCAGGCCCCGGCGATGTCTTCGGGGATGACGAAGGGTTCGGCGGTCCAGCCGAGATAGTCGCGCGCGGCGGCGACTTCGGTTTCACCCAGCGCCGAGCCATGGACGCCCGAGGTACCAGCCTTGTTGGGGGCGCCATAACCGATCTTGGTGGCGCAAGCGACGATCGAGGGACGGCTGTCGGCGACGGCTTCATCCAATGCGCGGCGGACGTCGGCCACGTCATGGCCGTCGCACGACACGACATGCCAACCGGTGGCGGCATAGCGGGCCAGCACATCCTCGCTGCTCGACAGGTCGACCGACCCGTCGATGGTGATCTTGTTATCGTCCCACAGCACGATCAGGCGGCCAAGACCCAAATGGCCGGCCAGACCGATCGCCTCATGGTTGATGCCTTCCATCAGGCAGCCGTCGCCAGCAATCACCCAGGTGCGGTGATCGACCAGATCGTCGCCGAACTGCGCGTTCAGGTGACGCTCGGCGATCGCCATGCCGACGGCGGTGGCAAGGCCAGACCCCAGCGGACCAGTGGTCGCCTCGACGCCTGCCAGCTCGAAATTCTCCGGGTGGCCTGCGCAGGGGCTGTTGAGTTGGCGGAAATTCGCAATGTCCTCGATCGTCGGCTTGGCATAGCCGGTCAGGTGTAGCAGCGAATAGATCAGCATCGAGCCATGACCGGCCGACAGGACGAAACGGTCGCGGTCGGCCCATTTGGGCTGGGTCGGATCGAACTTCAGATAATCGCCGAACAGGACGGTCGCCACATCGGCCATGCCCATCGGCATGCCAGGATGACCGCTATTGGCGGCCTGCACGGCGTCCATGGACAGCGCCCGGATGGCGTTGGCGAGCGACTTTTCGGAAACGGTCATCTTGGGCGGGCGTCTTTCCTGAGCAGGCGTAAGGACAGCCCGCACGCTGGCGGGCGAGTCGAGTTGGGCCTCCTTTGTCGCGTCAAGCCCCATGCGTCAACCATCGCAGGGGGCAAAGCCGCGCCGAACCGCCCGATCGCGGCTTTCACGCGTGCCCGCCTTTCGCTATGGGTGAGTCATGGCTAGCGAGCGCATGATGCAGGCGATCGACACGCTGGAGCGTGCGGTCGGCCGGCTCGAACAGGAAGTGGCCGACATTGTCGCCGCCACCCAATCCCCCTCCACACCGGGCATAGACGTGCCTGCGGCCCATGCAGCGCTGCGGTCGCTGGACGATCTGATCGAGGATTTGAGGGGACGCACACATGGCTGACACCACGCTGCAAATTGCGGGGCGCCAATATGACATTGTCGTTCGCGATGGGGAGGAACAGCATCTCGCCCGGCTCGCCAAGATGATCGAGGAAAAGGCGCGCATGGCGCAACGGTCCACGCCCGGCCTTACGGAGGTGCGTACCTTGCTCTTCGCCGCTTTGTTTCTGGCGGACGAACTCAACGACCGGCGGACCGAACTGGCCGGCCGGCAGGAAGCGCTGGCGCTGGAAGCCGATGACGAACTGGCCGTCCGCGCCGTCGAGGCGTTGACCGCGCGGATAGAAAAGCTGCGCGACGGGCTTGCCGCCCCCGCCCCGAGCGCCTAGATTGCGGGCGACGGGCACTGCGCGGCACGAGCTTTAGCGAACATCCCTGAGGCGATAATCACATCCAAGGGGGCTGTCCCTGGCCGGACCCTGGTCCGAACTACATGGTCCCCACCTGACGTTGAGGCGTCAGAGGATTTTCCAGCAAACGACCGAGGCGGTCCCGTCACCCTCCCCCGCCTTTCGCCAGAAGAGTGATGATGAGCGACGATTCGCCTGCCGCCGACAAGACGACATTGCGCACCATCGCCCGGCAACGGCGACGCAATTTCGTCGCCACGATCGATCCCCTCGCGCACCGGCTGGCGTTCAAGATGATCCCCTCCCCCCTCGCCCGCCATCTGGCGCCGGCGAAGGTGGTCGCGCTCTATATGGGTCTGGATGACGAGGCGCCCGCCCAGCGTCTGGCGGCGCAATTGCAGGCAATGGGCAAAACGATCGCCCTGCCGCGCGTGATCGATCGCCTCGGCAGCATGGATTTCCTGGAATGGCAGCCTGATGACCAGCTTGTCCCCGGCCCGTTCCGCACCAGTCACCCAGAACCGAAAGGCGCGCCGGTGGTGCCCGACGCCGTCATCGCGCCGCTGGTCGGTTTCGACCGCAGGATGAACCGGCTGGGCCAGGGTGGCGGCTATTATGACCGCGCCTTCGCCCGCTTTCCCGATGCGCTGCGGGTCGGCCTTGCCTGGTCGGCGCAGGAAATCGACGAGGTGCCATCCGATCCCTGGGATCTGCCGCTGCACGCGATCCTGACCGAAGTCGAACTGATCGAAGGGCCGGAACTGTGAGCATCGACCCGCGCCATTATCACCAGCCGAGTTGGCGCAAGCCCGTGGGCATGCTGTCGATCATCGGCCTGATCCTGCTCTGGGCGGTGCTGGTCGCCAGCCTTTCCGGCCCGATCGGCGCACTGCCGATGTGGGCACAGGTGCCCGTCTATGTGGTGCTGGGAATCGTGTGGATCTGGATATTGCCGCTACGGCGACTGTTGATCTGGATGGAAACGGGGCGCTGGCGGCGCGGTTAATTCGTGACAATTTCCGTGCGAATCAGTATCTATCCGTTGAGTTAGCGTAACGGAGCGCCGGCATTTGCCTGGCCATCCTCGCGGCTGGACGGAGTGCGACGCCATGACGATCGTGCCATCGCTGTCCCTCATACGCCTCGCGCCGGCCTTAGCCGTCCCTGCCATTCTTCCCTTTTTCCGATCGAGCGGCGCCACCCTGCTTCGCATGACATCGCCGTTGGTGGCTTGGACCCATTGGTACAGGAGACGGTGATGGTGGGATTGGGTAAGAGACTGTTCGCGGAAGCGCTGGGAACATTCTGGCTGGTATTCGGCGGCTGCGGGAGCGCAGTACTCGCCGCCGCCTTTCCTGATGTCGGTATCGGCCTGCTGGGCGTCAGCCTGGCTTTCGGACTGACGGTGCTGACCATGGCCTATTCGATCGGCCATATTTCAGGCTGCCATCTGAACCCGGCCGTCACGATCGGCCTGTGGGCGGGCGGGCGCTTCCCGGTGCGCGACATAGCGCCCTATGTCGTCGCCCAGGTGGTGGGCGCGGTGGTGGCAGCCGCGCTGCTGCTGTTCATCGCCAGCGGCCATCCCGATTTCGCGCTGGCGGATAATGGGTTGGCCGTGAACGGATATGGCGTGCAATCGCCCGGCGGCTATTCGCTGGCGTCCGGGCTGACCATCGAACTGGTGCTGACCTTCGGCTTCCTCTCGGTGATTCTCGGTGCGACCGATACACGAGCGCCGGTCGGCTTTGCGCCGATCGCGATCGGGCTGGCGCTGACGCTGATCCACCTGATCAGCATTCCCGTGACCAATACATCGGTCAATCCAGCGCGCAGCACGGGACCGGCGCTGCTGGTGGGCGGGCTGGCCATGCAGCAGCTCTGGCTGTTCTGGATTGCGCCCATCGTAGGGGCAATGATCGCAGGCGGAGTCTATCGCTGGCTCGCGACCGAACCGCTGCCGCCTGCCGTGACCGGCGGGGCGCTATAGACAAAGGCGTTGGGCTGGCGTCCTTCGGGACGCTGGCCGACAGAATGGATAAATCGGCGGAAATCACCTTCCGATCGAGGAAGGTGGCGCGAGTGACGGGGCTCGAACCCGCGACCTCCGGCGTGACAGGCCGGCACTCTAACCAACTGAGCTACACCCGCGCAGGGCGTGCAACCTGTTCCGGCCCTTGGGCCCCGGCGGCTGCAAATCCGGGTAAATCACCTTCCGGTCAAGAAAGGTGGCGCGAGTGACGGGGCTCGAACCCGCGACCTCCGGCGTGACAGGCCGGCACTCTAACCAACTGAGCTACACCCGCGCAGGGTGGCATCTTTCGCGACACAGACGTCGCCAGACGATGCATATCTTCTACACCATTCCCACCT
>NZ_DATKFP010000329.1:0-8470 GCF_035511395.1 Sphingobium sp. | reverse complement strand
TGCAGGGCGCGGGACTGGTCGAAACCGCGCAGGCAGGGCTCGCCTATACCGTCCTCAAGCACACCCAGCCCGGAGACATGTGCCTCGTCGGTCCAGAAGAGCTGGAAGCCTTCTCCGCATCCGGCGGCGACGTGCGGCGGTAACGGCGGGCATCCTTCCGGATATAAGATGAATATACGCACCTTTCTGATATCGATACCCACTTGCGCGCCATGTCTGATATCGATATCAGTTTGGACAACAACCAGACGCCCCTTGGGAGAGCGCTTCATGAATTCCAATATCTTGCCCGGCTCAAACCGGCGCCCTGTCGCGACCATCAGGCTGACCTGCGTGCTTCTTGCCTCGTGCTCGGCACTGCCGGCATTTGCCCAGGACACCGACGCCAATGCGCAGGATGCCTCGGCCAACGAGATCATCGTCACGGGCGTGCTAAGCCGCACGGCCAAGCGTGACGCAGCCGTCGCCATCTCGACCATCGATTCCGACACCGTACAACGCTCGGCCCCGGTCAGCGCCGCCGACCTTCTGAAGAACGTGCCGGGCGTCTATGTGAACTCATCGATCGGCGAGGCGCGCAACATCGTCTATGCGCGCGGCCTGTCGGTCGGAACGCAGTCCGCGACATCGGGATATTACTTCGTCGCCCTGCTCGACGATGGCCTGCCGGTGATTGGCATTCAGGGCAGCGGCTTCCAACCCGACAGTTTCTATCGCCAGGACCTGACGCTGAAACGCGTCGAGGCGCTGCGCGGCGGCAGTGCGACCGTCACGGGCCCCAACGCGCCCGGCGGTCTGTTCAACTACATCTCCAAGAATGCCCTCACCGACCACGATGGCGGCGTGGCCTCGGTTCGCATCGGCCTCGAAGGCAAGAGCCAGCCCTATCAGCGTGCGGACGCCTACTACGGCACCGAGTTCGGCGAAAGCGGCGTCTATGGCTCGATCGGCGGGTTCTATCGCCGTTCGTTCGGCCCACGGCCGACCGCCTATCCGTTCAACCGAGGTGGGCAGATCAAGGCATCGCTGGGCTGGAACTACGGGTCGGGCTCGCTGGTGCTCTACGGCAAGTATCTCGACGATCACAACGGATCCTACGATTCCGAGCGCATACCCTCGATCGGCTTCGACGATCCGCAGATCGCGCCCGGCCTGTCGCGCTACGACAACTACACGCTGGGCCGCAAATCGGCCTTCACCATTCCCGGATCAGGCGTCGTGGACAGCCAGCGCTTCGAGCCGGACAATCTCGACCACACCGTCGCGCGGACCGTGGGTCTCAAGTGGGAGCACGACGTCGACGACACGCTCCAGATCAGCAATCATTTCCGGTTCAACGACAACCGCCTGAAGCTCAACCAGAACGGCGTCGGAACTTTCGGTCTGGACAACCAGAACCTGTGGAACAACCTCGGTTTCAGCGCCGCAGGGCTCAGCCGCGTCCCCGGAACGATCACGGTGACCGGCAGTAACGGCCAGTTGCTCGCCCGCGTGGCCAGCGCCGCCAGCGGCTACACGGTGCTGGCCAACAACCTGCCCAACCAGCAGGTCCTGGCCAACGGCGTCATTTCGGGGACCGGCACCTCGACCGATTTCGACGAGCAGTCGTTCATCGACCAGCTGACGATCTCCAAGCGCGTCGGCCGACTGACCGTGACCGCCGGGGGCTACCTGTCGCGATCAAAGTTCGTGCGCGAACTGCTGCCGCCCGGCGGCTACATCGCTCCCATCCAGTCAGACATGGAGGCCGCGCAGGTCACTTTCACCGACGCCGCGACCGGCAATGTCTATCATATGACCAATTCCGCCGGGTTCGGTTCGATCGGCACTGCGCCGGTCCGCAACACCGTGAAGAACCGCTCGACCTCGTTGTTCGGCGGCCTCAACTGGAAGGCGACCGACAAGCTCACCCTCGATGCCGGTATCCGCTACGAGCGCTTCGGCTACAGGGGCACGAACCTGCTTGCCTCCGCGAACCCGCAGGCCCGCGATCGCACCTATGGCGGCGTCGATGGCGATCCGCTGACGATCTACGACAATCTGGTCGGCGTGCTGAACCGTGAAGTGCCTTTCGACAAGAAGCTCGACTTCGTGAACTACACGGCGGCAGCCAACTACCGCTTCTCCGATCGGTTCTCGGCGTACGTCCGCTATGCCCGCGGCAAGAAGAACGGCGATGGCCTCTGGGGCGGATACGACACGGTGTTCAAGGCCCAGAACCAGCCGATCACGCCGCCGCTGATCACCCAGTACGAAGCAGGGTTCAGCTATGTGAGCCCGAGGGTGCGCCTGACGCTGACCCCGTTCCTCACCCTGCTCGACAAGGTCAACGTCGTCGGCCAGGGGACCGACCTTGACGGCACGACCTACGTCACCACGCCCGCCTTCAACAAGACGAGGGTTTACGGGGTCGAGATCGAGGGCGATGTCCGCATGACGCAGCAGTTGCGCCTGACGGCCGCCGTGACGCTCCAGAAGGGCAAGGCGCTCGAATGGTACAACTGGAACATGGGCCAGACGGGCCGGGCGGACGACCAGCTGGAGGCCTATCCCGACAGCAAGCTTGAGAACCTCGCGAAGGTGCAGGGCCGCATTGGCCTGGAATATGCGACCGGTCCGTTCACGGCCCTTGTCAACTTCACCTATCTGGGCTCCCGTCCGTCGAACTTCACGGGGCTGACGACGTTCCCTAGCCAGAGCCAGACCGATCTCTCGCTGTCCTACGACGTGACACCCGACTTCCGCCTCGGCTTCAATGTGAACAACGTGTTCAACGACATCGGCATCTTCTCGATCCAGAACCCGAACCTGCCGGTCTCGGGGCTGTCGCAGGCCCAGATCATCAGCATGTATCCCAATGCAACCACCGGGATCCTGACCACCCAGCCACGCTCGTTCTTCCTGACCGGGACGGCGAATTTCTGATGCCATCGCATCGCCCAGGAGTCACTTCGATGCGCAAAGCCAAGATCCTGCGCCGAACCGGCATCTGCCTTGCCGCCATCGCCCTGTCCTGCGCGGCGGCACCAGCCGTCCTCGCCGCACAAGATGCCCTGCAGGTCTATCCCGTGCCCAAGGGTCTGATGTACTCGGCATTCAACGACGATTTCACGGTTCGCGTGCGCAAACCCGGCGGGCCCTGGCAGGATCTCTACGAATACCGCGTCCAGGTCGATACCGACACCAGACAGAATGCGTCGATGGTGTATTTCGATTTCCAAGGCACTGTTGAAATCGAGGTGCTCAAGAACAACGGCCGCTTCGATACGGTCTCCGTCGCACCGCTGGC
This sequence comes from Sphingobium sp., assembly GCF_035511395.1. GTDB lineage: Bacteria > Pseudomonadota > Alphaproteobacteria > Sphingomonadales > Sphingomonadaceae > Sphingobium. The sequence continues at coordinate 5,181 of NZ_DATKFP010000329.1, read as the reverse complement.
GAGCGCGGTGAAGCCTGAACGCCAGGGAAACATCGTGCGCTTGACGCTGACGCGTCCGGAGAGCTTCTCGCTCCAGTTCGATGACGACCGGCTCCACAACCTGCACATCCTGGCCGGGGCCGTGCCCGCGGGCGCGCCGACCGGGCCGAACGTGCGCGTTTTCGAGCCGGGCCTCCATCTCCCGCCCGAGCGCAGCGACGTGTTCCCGGTCAAGTCCGGCGAGCGCATCTACCTTGCAGGCGGGGCCGTCCTGAAGGGTTCCTTCGCGCTGGAGGGCGTGAAGGACGTCAGCATAACGGGACGCGGGATGCTATGGGATCCCGGACGGGGGATCGACCTCGAGAAGGCGAAGAACATCGCGATCTCGGACCTCATCATGGTCAATACCGATCGCAAGGACGCGGCACGGGTCATCAACATCCGCAATTCCAGCAATGTCGCGCTGCGCAACGTCACCGGCTTCACCTCGGGCAAATGGTCGGACGGGATCAATATCTCCACCTCGCAGCATGTCTCCATCGACGGCGGCTACCTGCGCGTGTCGGACGACGCTGTGGTGGTCTACGCCGTCGCCGATTGTCCGCTGTGCCGCCAGCGGGCGGCGAAGACGGGCATTCCCGACGTCAACCCGCCGGGGGACACGTTTGATATTTCGGTCCGCAACCTGCGCATCTGGAACGATGTGGCTCACGCGCTCTACATCGGGCATTTCGGCGACAATGCCGACCCGCGCACGATCCGCGACGTCACCTTCGACAACATCGACATCGCCAATCTCGACGAGGATGACCCCGACTGGGAAGGAGCGATCGCTGCCTATTCGGGCGACAGTACCCTCATCCGCAACATCACCTTCAGCAACATCCGCGTCGACAGGATCGAGGAAGGCAAGCTGATCAACATCGTCGCAGGCGATAACGCCCGATACAACAAGGCGCCGGGACACGGGATCGACGGGGTGACCATCCGAAACGTCACCTTCACCGGCGAGGGCATGCCGAGCCAATCGGTCATCTCGGGTCTTTCCGCGAAGACGGCCGTTCGCAACGTCACGATCGAGAACCTCAGCATCGCCGGCCAACGCATCGACACCCCGCAGGCTGCGGATATGGTGGTAGGCAAGCACGTCGAGGCCCTGCGCATCCGCTGATGCCGGCACGCCTTGCGGGAGAGAGAACAAGCATGAAGACCAATCGCCGCACCATCCTGGCAAGCCTTGGCGCTGCCGCGACAGGGATAGCCGCGACCATCCCTGCGGCCCGCGCCGATGCTGCCGCAGAGGGTCAGCGCCTGACCGTGTCATCGCCCGATGGACGTATCACGCTCGAGTTGCTGGTCCCCACCTCGCGCGGCGAGCACCCGCGCTGGGCGGCCCGGCACGGCAACGCCGTCATTCTGGAACCCTCGCGGTTGGCGCTCGTGCTTGGCGATGGCAAGCGCCTCGGACCGGATGCGAAGTTCCTCGCCTCGGAGATCACCACCATCGATGGCACCTGGCAGCCCCCTTATGGAATCTCCGCGCGTTATGACGGCAAGGCGAACCAGCTGGAAGCCCGCTTCGAGGACCGCCGGACGCGCATTCGCTTCGCAATCCGCCTGCTCGCGCACGACGACGGGATCGCCTGCCGCTTCGTGCTGATCTCCGCGCCAACGAAGTCCATAACGCTGGGCGGCGAACAGATCGAATTCCGCATGCCAATCGGAACCCGTGTCTGGACCAGCCGCGACGAAGGCGAGTATGCCGTTTCCTCGCCAGGCCGCATAGCGCCCGTGCCTCATCCCGAACTGACTGCCAGCACCGACAAGGGCGCGCTGGCCGACACGCCGGTACTGGCCCAGACACCCGCAGGACTCGCCATGCTGCTGTGCGAATCCGACCGGCTGCACTACCCGCGCATGATGTTCGCACCGGGTGAGGACGAGCAGACGATGGTCAGCCGCCTGATGCACTTCCCGGGCCGCGCCACCGGCTATTCGGGGCCCGGCGACACGCACGCCGCACCCGTGTTCGCCATCGAAGCGCCTTTCGCTACGCCCTGGCGCGTCATCATGGTCGGCGAACGTCCCGCCGCACTGATCGACAAGGCCGGGCTCGTGCCGACGCTCGCCACGCCGGACAGGCTCGACTCCGACGACTGGATACGCCCGGGCCGCGCTTTTCGGATTCGCAAACCCTATTCGAACGCAGGCGCCATGGAAGGCATTGCCTTCGCCCGCGAGCGCAAGCTGGACTACATCGAGTTCGACGCACACTGGTATGGCGACGGCACCGACCCTAGCGATGCGACCCGCCCGATCGACGGCTTCGACATCGAGGGCATCGTTGCCGCCGCGCGCGAGAACGGGATTGGCACAATCGTCTACGTCGACCGCATGCCCGCGATGCGCCAGCTCGATGCTATCGTCGCCACATACCGCAAGTGGGGTATAGCCGGGATCAAGTTCGGCTTCATCTGGGAAGGACGGCAGGAGGATGTGGACTGGATCTACAACCTCGTGAAGACCTGCGGCGACAACTACCTCTTGGTGAACCTGCACGACAATCTGCGTCCCGCCGGGCTGGAGCGCACCTTGCCGAACTATGTCGCACTCGAAGGCGTTCGCGGGAACGAGCAGTTCCCCACCGCAAGGCACAACGTCACCCTGCCCTTCACCCGCGCGCTGTCCGGGCCGATCGATTATACGATCTGCTACGATCACTACATGAACAAGACGACCAACGCGCACCAGCTGGCTATGGCGGCGGTCTACTACAATCCGCTCACGTTCCTTTACTGGTACGACGCTCCGGCCAAGTACCGTGCCGGAAACTGGCCCGCGCTGCACTGGTTCGACGAATGTCCGACAACCTGGGACGAAACGCACGCGATTGGCGGCGACCCCGGCGAATACGTCGCGGTCGCGCGGCGAAGTGGCGAACGCTGGTTCCTCGGCGCTATGACCAACGAGGAGGCCCGCACGATCAAAGTTCCCCTCGCCTTCCTCGGAGAAGGAAAGTGGCGCGCAACCTTCTTCGCAGACGGAGTGCAGCAGTCCCAAGCCTACCTGACCGAGGTGGTCGTCTCTCACCGCGAGGTGGATGGCGCCGCCACCATCACTGTAGCGATGCGGCCGAGCGGCGGTCAGGCGATCCTGTTCGAGAGGCTGGCCTGACGGCCGGCAACGGAGCTAATCCCCACCGCGCTCCGCGTGGGCGAAGGAATGAATAAGATGATGCGTACCGCGCTGGCAGCCGCAGCTCTGACGATAGCATCCTGCCCCGTGGGAGGGCAGGCACAGGAGTCAGGCGCAGCCCCTCCCAGCCTCGCTTTCAATCCGGCAAACATCGTGCGGGTCAAGCAGCTGATCGCCAGCGACGCCGAGGCGCGCGCGCGCTGGAATGCTTTGCACAAGACGGCGGACAAGGCCCTTTCTTCTCCTCTCAAGGGTGACCGCGAGATCGACACCGCGCTGGAGGCTCTCGCACTCGCATTCCGTGTCACCGGCCAAGCAAAGTACGCGCAAGGGGCAAGGACGCTTTTGCTGCAGCGTGCGGCAAAGGCCAACTGGCTGACCGACGCCCCCCTCGCCCGCCGCGATCCGCCTTGGAGATCCGATCTCGGTATGGGATACGCCGCCGCGAGCACCGGCATTGCCTATGACGCCGTGCGCGACACGCTGTCGCAGGACGATCGCCAGACCATCGTCCAGGGTCTCATCCGAGGCGCTATCCTCCCGATCATGGACGACTGGGTCGATGGTGCAAAGCGCATCCATACGCTCGACACGATGGGCCACAACTGGTGGGCGCACATCGTCTTCGGCGCCGGGGTGGCGGCGCTTGCCGTGCGCGAGGATGATCCTCGTGGCCTCGACTGGGCCCGCCGCATCGACGAGGCAAGCGTGGAATGGTTCGAGTTTCCGGGCACCCGCATGGGCACCAAGCCACCCACCTTCGGCCGTGACGGCGCCTATTCGGAGACTGTCTCCTATGCCGAGCTGGCATTGCACAGCCTCATGCTTTTCCGCCGGTCGTGGACCGAAGCGATGGGCACCGCGCCCTCCCCCATCAAGGGTCTCGACAAGATCGCGGGGTATTTTCTCGCCACCAGCTATCCCCGCAACGAAGGGTGGGTGTCGCTCAACTTCGGTGACAGCCGCCCGCCGAGTTGTGGCTGCCACACGCTGGTCGACCTGTGGGCACTCGGCGACCATAATCCCGAGTACCTGAAGTACATCGCCGGCTTCTCCGCCGTACCTGCGAAGGATGCGTGGAAGGATGCCACCAACCTTCCCTATTTCCCTGACGCGTCGGCACGCGCATCGGCGTCAGCGTCCACCGGCGCATCGCGCACTTACGTATCGCACGACCAGGGCCTGCTGACCATGCGCAGCGACTGGTCCCCCGACGCCACGCTCCTCGCGGTCAAATCCGGGTTCGCCTGGAACCACAATCATGCCGATGCCGGCAGCTTCATCCTCTATCACAAGGGGCGCACGCTGATCGCGGATTCCGGCCATTCGAGCTACTCGACGCCGGAATACGACAGCTACTACCGGCAGAGCGAAGCCCACAATGTCGTCACCATCGACGGACACGCGGAGCCCGCTAGCGACCTGTACGACGGGTCGGCTTCGATGGGCACCATCGACCATGTGCTCGACACGCCCAACGTTCGCTACGCATGGGCGGACGCAACCGGTCCGACGAGCCGGTACTTCCAGCGCAACTACCGCAACATCCTTTGGGTAGGAGACACGATCCTTCTCATCGACGACTTGCGTAGCCGCGATCCCGGTCAGTTCGAATGGCTGCTGCATCATGGCGGTACAGCGACGCGAAAAGGCGGGACAGTCGAAATTCGCGACGGGGACGCCGGCGTCGACGTCACACCACTCTTCCCGGCGGCTCTGCCGGACGGCGGTTTGCCGACCGACTATCCTTATGCACTGCGCCTCGTCAGCCATGAGGGCCTCGCCGACGAGGACCCGAAAGTAAAGCAGGCCTACTTCGGCTTCCAGCCCGTCGGAAAAAGCGATCGCGAGAAGTTCCTGGTCGCCCTGCAACCCCGCATCGACGGCAAGCCTGCGTCGCGGATCGAACGCCTTGAAGGCACCGACTGGATCGGCGTGCGCATCACCGGCACCGATCATATCACCGAGGTCTACTTCAACCTTCTCGCGGACGGACGACTTCGCCAC
>NZ_DATKFP010000328.1:0-3678 GCF_035511395.1 Sphingobium sp. | reverse complement strand
ACGGCGGCCTGGACCGGCGTGAGCGTTTCGTAGCCATGCGCTGCGAGCGCCTCGGCGAGAGGCTGGGGGAGTTGCGAAAAGGTCATAACTGGCAAATCAATCCTGCCGCTTGTGCGGCTTTGGCGAGCGTAGGGAGGGCTGCGGGGCTCGCCCGCAGGCGCACCGATTGGGCCGCCCATAGACCAAAGCGCAGGAATTTGCGCGTACCAATTTCACTTTACTGCAAATTGTGCAACCGCATCGGCGCAAAGTCGTCCGGGAAACGCGCTCAGCCGGCGAGGTTCCACAGACCTCGCGCCGCCGGCTTCGCGTCGGCCAGCTGCTCCGGCAGGAGGTCGAAACTGGGCTGGAATCCAAGCAGAACGTACATCTCTCGCTCAAGGTAGGGAGCGGCGTCTCCCGCGCTCATATCGACCCGTGCGCATTCGCCGAGGCCGGGCAAATTGGTCCGAAAAAGTCCTTTGCGTACAGGTGTTACGCGCATGACGGATATACCCTTGGATTTGTTGGCCGGCACTTGGAGGGCGCCCGCTAACGATCCTGATCCCGGCGATCAAGCCTGCGGCGAAGCTGTCATATTTTCGCAAGACCGACAAGCGCGTCGGTTTCCCGAACTGCGGGATCGCTTGAGGTCCGCCGGGGTCTTGCGCATACCTTGCGGCATGAATCGTCCCGGCCAAACAGTGTCCATGGCTGCGCTCGTCGCCGCCGATCCCGCGCGTGCGGTGCCCATGCTGCGCGCGGAGATCCTGCGAAACGCCAACGACGCGGGCGCCTACCGCCTGCTTGGCCGAGCCATGCGAACGCTCGGGCGTGATGCAGAGGCGCTGTTCGCCGAGAGCGAGGCGATCCGTGCCTCGGCGCACGACCCGCAACTTGTCGCCATTGCCCGCTCGCTCATCTCGAACGACCTGCCGGGGGCCGAGGCGGGCCTGCGCCAGCGGCTGCGCGAACAGCCGACCGACGTTGCCGCGATCCGCATGATGGCCGAGCTTGCCGGCCGGATCGGGCGCTATCGCGACGCCGAGGCCCTGCTGCGCCGCGCCCTGGAGCTTGCGCCGGGTTTCACTGCGGCAAGAGCGAACCTGGCGATCGTCCTCTACCGGCAGAACCGCTTTGCGGACGCGGTGAGTGAACTCGATGCCGTGCTCGCGGCGGGGGGCGGCGATGCCGGGAACCTCACCTTGCGGGCCGCCGCGCTCGGGCGGACGGGCGACTACGAGGAGGCCCGCCAGATCTACGCCAACCTCACCGGCACCTTCCCCGACCATGCGAGGCTGTGGATGAGCTACGGCCACATCCTGAAGACCCTGGGCGAACAGACGCAGAGCGTCGCCGCCTATCGCCGGGCACTGGCGATAGAACCGGGGCTCGGCGAAGTCTGGTGGAGCCTCGCCAATCTCAAGACCTGGCGTTTCGAGGATGATGACGTGACGGCCATGGAAGCGGCACTCTCCGGCGCGGCTCCGCTGTCCGAGGACGATCGCCTCCACCTCCACTTCGCCCTGGGCAAGGCGATGGACGATCGGGACGATGCCGCCCGCTCGTTCGCGCACTATGCGAAGGGCAACAAGCTGCGCCGCGACCAGCTGGACTACGATCCGGCTGCCGTGACGGCCCAGGTCGACGGCATGATCATGACCTTCACGTCCGACTTCGTGGCGTCGCGCCTCGTGGCGGGCGATCCTTCGCCGGACCCGGTGTTCATCCTTGGTCTGCCACGCGCCGGCTCGACACTGATCGAACAGATCCTGTCGAGCCATTCGCAGATCGAGGGCACGATGGAACTTCCAGACATTCCCGCCATCGCCATGCGCGAGGCCCAGGCCGCCGGCGGCCATGCGCGCGACTGGTCGCAAGCGCTCGCCGCAATGCCGGCAGAGAAACTGGCCGAACTCGGCGCCGAGTACCTCGAACGCACTCGTGTCCAGCGCAAGACGGCAAGGCCACTATACATCGACAAGCTGCCCAACAACTGGGCGTACCTCGGCCTCATCGCCCTTGCCCTGCCGAACGCCCGGATCATCGACGCTCGCCGTCATCCGCTGGACTGCTGCTTCTCGAATTTCCGCCAACATTTCGCGAAAGGGCAGCCGTTCTCATACGATCTCGATCACGTCGGTCGTTACTATGCCGACTACGTGCGCGCCATGACGCATTATGACCGCGTGCTGCCCGGGCGCGTGTACCGCGTCATCCACGAGAACCTCCTTGATGCGCCGGAGGCGGAAGTGCGCCGGCTGCTTGCCTATGTCGGCCTTCCGTTCGAAGAAGCGTGCCTGGAATTTCATCGCAACCCGCGTGCGGTGCGCACGGCATCGAGCGAACAGGTGCGGCGCCCGATCAACCGCGACGGCGTCGGCCAATGGCGGCCTTACCAAGGCTGGCTGGCCCCTCTTCTGTCTGCGCTCGGCGACTTGCCGGAGACATACGCGCGCGCCTGAGCCAAGTACCGCGTTTTGTGGCAGAAATGTCATACAGTGCACTGCACAATGGAGTTTACCCGGCAGACCTATTGTCAAAACTCATGAACTGTGGCGCTTTCCCTTCAGGGCAATACAGGGGAACACGGGTGGGTACATCGCGTCTGGCTTCTCGTCGCAGCGTCATCGTCGCACTGCTTGGCTCCTCCACTCTCGCTGCAGCGCAACCGGCGCTGGCACAACAGGCGCCTGCCGAAGAACAGGGCGACGTCATTCTGGTGACCGCTCTCAAGCGCACGCAGAACATCCAGGACGTTCCCATCGCCATCACGGCGCTCGGCGGGGAAAAGCTGCGCGAGTTGCAGGTCAAGGAACTGCAGGACGCGGTCAAGTTCATCCCGTCGGTCACGATCCAGACCACCCAGCCCGGCTTCAGCCAGGTCTACTTCCGCGGCGTCGCCTCAGGGGAGAACGCCAACCATTCGGGACCGCTGCCCACCGTGGGCACCTATCTCGACGAGATGCCGATCACGACCATCCAGGGCGCGCTCGACATCCATGCATACGACATATCCCGGGTGGAAGCGCTCGCCGGTCCGCAGGGCACCCTCTACGGCGCCAGTTCGATGGCGGGCACGATCAAGATCGTCACCAATGCGCCGGACTATTCGGGAACATACGGCGCAGTCGATGCGGAATTGAACTCGGTCGCCCACGGCGACATCGGCGGCGTCGCGCAGGGCTTCCTCAACTTCAAGCTGTCCGACCGTGCAGCGCTGCGCGTCGTGGGCTGGTATCGCCGTGACGCGGGCTACATCGACAACATCGCCGGCAGCCGGACCTACCCGGTTTCTGGCATCACCCAGGACAACGCCGATCTCGTCGAGAAGGACTACAACGACGTCGAGACTTACGGCGCCAGGGTGGCACTCGGCATCGAACTGGACGACAACTGGACCATCACGCCCACATTGATGGGGCAGGTCCAGAAGACCGATGGCAGCTTCGCGCAGGAGCGCTCCAGTGCGGTCGACAAGAAGCTGCAGACCGTCCAGTACAATCCGGAAGGCAGCAAGGACGAGTGGTATCAGGCGGCCCTCACCATCGAGGGCAAGCTGGGCAACTGGGACCTCGTGGCGACGGGCGGCATCCTCAACCGCAAGGACCGCACCGAGTCCGACTATTCGGACTACTCATACTTCTACGACGCGCTCTACGGATCGGGCGAATTCCTCTACGACAACGCAGGGGATCT
>NZ_DATKFP010000327.1:0-2614 GCF_035511395.1 Sphingobium sp. | reverse complement strand
CCATGGCCGCCGATCCGCAGAGTTCCTACGCCACGTCCAAGAATGCGCTGTCGCTCTGGCTACGCCGCGCCGCGACCAAAGCCGAATGGGCAGGCGCGGGCATCTTGTTGAACGGCATCGGGCCGGGTGTCGTCGCGACGCCGATGACCGCACCGCTGTTCGAGCAGCCCGAAATGGTGAAACTGATCGGCCAGAGCAATCCGATCGCAGTGAAGGACTATGCCGGCCCCGGCGAGATTGCCGAACTGATCGATTTCCTGCTTGGCATGGAAAATCATTATTTGCTGGGCCAGATCATCTTCATCGACGGCGGCAGCGACGCGATCCTACGGCCTGAACTGATCTGATCGACGCAGTAAGGGCGGCGCCTCCATGGCGCCGCCCTTTTCGTATCAGGCATTCCCGCCGGTCATGTGACGCGCAGCGACATAGCCGAAGGTCATGGCCGGCCCGATGGTGACACCCGCGCCGGGATAGCTTTCCCCCATGGCCGACGCCGCATTATTCCCCACCGCATAGAGGCCGGCGATCGCATTGCCCGCGTCATCCACCACCTGTGCCTGCGCGTTGGTACGCAGCCCGCCATTGGTGCCGATGTCGCCAGGATAGATCGGCATCGCATAATATGGCCCTTGGTCCAGCGGGCGCAGGCAAGGGTTCGGGCCATGGCGCGGGTCGCCATACATCTTGTCATAGGCCGCGACGCCGCGATGAAATTCGGGATCCTCGCCTTTGGCCGCATGGATGTTGAAGCGCGCCACCGTGGCCGACAGCGCCGCTGGATCCATGCCGATCCGCTTCGCCAACGCCTCGATCGACCTTCCCTGCTTCAGGATCGAGCGCACCGCCCGGTTGTGCAGGAAGGTCGGCATCAGCGGATAGAGCGGCCCCATCGGGAACTGGTGCCGATATTTGTGGTCGAAGATCATCCAACTGGGGGAAGCATCGCCATGCTCCGCCTGCCGCCGTGCCATCTGTTGCCCGACGATATGGTAGGAGGCTGCCTCATTGAGATAACGGTGTCCCGACTGGTTCACCATGATGCAGCCCGGCAGCGCTCGCTCGACGGTGCAGAGCCGCCCGCGATCCTCGCCCGGCACGTAAAAGACCGGCGCCGCCCAGGCCGACTGCATATTGAGCGTCCCCGCGCCCACAGCTTCGCCCGCGCGAATGGAATCGCCGGTATTGCTGGTGACGCCGCCCGAATATTGGGCCGTGGGGTAAAGCGGCGCATGGCCTTCGCGCATGGCCTGATTCTTGTCATAGCCGCCTGCGGCGAGCACCACGCCTTTGCGCACGCCGATACGATAGGGTTTGCCGTCCCTATCGACCACCGCGCCCATCACCTTGCCGTCTTCACGTACCAGTTGCCGGAGGGGCGTTTCCAGCCACAGCGGTACATTTTGCCGGTTGAGCGCCATGCGCAGCCCTCCGGTCAGCGCATTGCCCAGGGTCAGTCGCCGGTCCTTGCGCGATGTCAGGCGGAAGGGCAGGTCGAGCCAATATTTGCCCATATTGACGACCAGGTTCCTGATCCACCCCTTGGTCCGATAGAGCAGTTCATAGGTTTCGCTGAAATGCCAGTTCAGATAGCCGAAAAGGCTGGCCGCAGGTGAAGCGAAGCGCTGCCTACGAATGTCTCCACCCAGCGGCTTGCCGTCGAGCGGCATCGGCAGATGGGTACGAAAGCCCTGTGCCGATCCGCCAGGATTTTCGGCATGATAGTCGGGATAAGGAAAGGCCATATATTGGACCGGCGTGTTGGCCATCACCCAACGCAGCATCGGCGCGGCATTATCGACATAGGCACGGATATTGGCGTCCGGCACATTGTCCGCCGACAATGCGCGCAAATAGGTGAAGGCGTCGTCCAGATCATCCTCGAACCCCGCCGCCTTGGCCGGATCGCTGCCCGGAATCCAGATGCCGCCGCCCGACGTGGCGGAGGTGCCGCCCCACAGGTCAGCCTTCTCGACGATCAGCACATCGGCATGATTATGAGCACCCACCAGCGCCGACAGCATCCCGCCCGCGCCCGATCCTACCACGAGGATGTCGACTTCCTTGTCCCAGTTGCTCATGCCTGTCCGCTTCTCGAATCTCGTTATCACTCTGCGGATCAAAGACAGGCTGGCCACACCGGCCACCCCACCCCCTCCCTACAATCTTCACGCAGATTGTGGCCCCACTTGCCATAAAGTCAACTTCCTGCGTAGTATGATGACAAATATTCTACGATGAATGCAAGGAGAGCTGATGTCCGCTTTGAAAGGCAAGGTAGCCCTGATCACTGGGGCCGGGCAAGGGATCGGCCAAGGTATCGCGCTCGCCATGGCAAGCGAAGGGGTCGATTTGCCGCTCGCCGGCCGTACCATCGCAAAGCTGGAGGACACCGCCCGCATCGCCAGAGAACGCGGCGTGCGCGCCGTTCCGGTCGGCTGCAACGTGAAGGCGGCGGATGATCTGGCCCATGTGGCAGATACCGCAGTGCGAGAACTGGGCGGCGTAGACATATTGGTCAACGATGCGCAGGAAGCCCCGCTCGGCCGGCTTGACGAGGTATCCGACGAAAGCTTTGTGGCGGGGTTCGAATCCGGTCCACTCGCCTCCTTCC
>NZ_DATKFP010000326.1:0-10882 GCF_035511395.1 Sphingobium sp. | reverse complement strand
AGGACGAGCAGACCGGCTGCCTTGTCCTTCTTGCCCGCCGGGAACACCTGAAGCACTTCGGCACGACCAACGATCGTTTCGATGCGCTCGGGCGCCAGCTGGCCCGCCATTTCGCCGCGGACTTCCTCAAGCAGGTCGTAGATCACGTCATAGTAGCGCAGCGAAATCTTCTCGCGCTCCGCCAGCTGACGCGCCTTGGCATTGGGACGGACGTTGAAGCCGATCAGCGGCGCACGGCTGGCAGCGGCCAGCGTGACGTCGCTTTCGGTGATCGCACCGACGCCCGAATGCAGGACGCGAACCTTGATCTCGTCGGTCGAGATACGGTTCAACGCGGTCACGATCGCTTCGACCGATCCCTGCACGTCCCCCTTCACCACCACCGGATATTCGATGACGGTCGTGTTGAGCGCCGAGAACATATGCTCGAAGCTGGTCGGGGCTGCGGTGGTGCGCTTCTTGGTCGCCTGTTCCTGACGGTAAGCGGCGACTTCGCGGGCGCGGGCTTCATTCTCCACGACGGTGAGCTGGTCGCCCGCCATCGGGACGCCCGACAGACCCAGAACCTCGACCGGGGTCGAGGGACCGGCGGTCTTCACCTGCTGGCCCTTGTCGTTGATCATCGCGCGGACCTTGCCGCTTTCAGACCCGATGACGAAGGTGTCGCCGATCTTCAGCGTGCCCTTGCGGACGAGAACGGTCGCCACTGCGCCGCGGCCCTTGTCGAGCTGCGCCTCGATCACATTGCCTTCGGCGGCGCGATCGGGGTTGGCGGTCAGTTCCATGACCTCGGCCTGGAGCAGGATCTTTTCGATCAGTTCGTCGAGGCCGGTCTTCTTGAGCGCCGAAACCTCCACGTCCTGCACGTCACCGCCCATATCCTCGACCACGATCTCCTCGCTCAGCAGGCGCTCGCGCACCTTCTGCGGATTCGCTTCGGGCTTGTCGCACTTGTTGATCGCCACGATCATCGGAACGCCAGCCGCCTTGGTATGGTTGATGGCCTCGATCGTCTGCGGCATCAGGCCGTCATCGGCTGCCACCACCAGGATGACGATGTCGGTGACGTTGGCACCGCGGGCGCGCATTTCCGAGAAGGCTTCGTGGCCCGGCGTATCGAGGAAAGTGATGACATCACCGCCCTTGGTCTTCACCTGATAGGCGCCGATATGCTGGGTGATGCCACCGCTTTCGCCGGCGACCACGTCGGTCCCGCGCAGCGCGTCAAGCAGCGAGGTCTTGCCGTGATCGACATGACCCATGATGGTCACGACCGGCGCACGGGACTTCAGCGTTTCAACAGCGTCGGCTTCGCCTTCCATGCCGATTTCGACGTCGGCATCGGACACGCGCTGGATGCGGTGGCCGAATTCCTCGACCAGCAGTTCCGCCGTATCCTGATCGATCGGCTGGTTGAGCGTGACGGCGGTGCCCATCTTGAACAGGGCCTTCACCAGGTCCGCACCCTTTTCGGCCATGCGGTTGGCGAGTTCCTGAACGGTGATGCTTTCAGGCACGATCACGTCGCGGCTCTGCTTCTCGCGAGTCTTGGACCCGCCCGAATAATGTGCGCGACGCTCCTTTTCACGCGCGCGCTTCAGCGCCGCGAGGCTACGGGCGCGGGCGCTGTCGTCGTCCGCAAGGGCGCGGGTAACGGTCAGCTTGCCGGCCTGACGACGATTATCCTCGCCCTTCTTGGCACGATCGGGCTTGGCCGGTTCGGGGCGCTTTACCGGCGCTACCGGCGTGAAGCGGCGCGGCGGCGGAATGGTGGCGGCGGTCGCCGCGGGCTTCTGCTCGGCGGGCGCAGCGGCAGGTGCGACCGTTTCGGCAGGCGCCGCAGCGACGGGCGCAGCCTCTTCGACCGGGACCGGCGCAGGCGCCGCGGCAGTGTCCTCCGCAGCCTTTGCGGCGGCTTCGGTCTGACGCGTGGCATTGGCTTCCGCATTTTCAGCGGCGAGGCGATTTTCCTCGGCGCGGCGCTTTTCTTCCTCGATCGCGGCGAGTCGCTGGGCATCCTCACGACGGCGCGCATCTTCCAGCGCGGTCATGCGGGCCTCTTCGGCCTCACGCAGCAGCTTGGCCTGGAGTTCCTGACGCGACATCAGGCTCTGCGGCGGCGCCTGACGCACCGGAGCAGGCTGCGGCGCACGCGCCTGCGGCTGCTGCGGCGCGGGCGCGGCCGGGCGCGGCGCGGGAGCGACCGGGGTCGGATCGGCCTGGGGCGCAGCCGCAGGAGCGCCACCGGTCGTCTCACCGGGCTTGCCCAGGACGCGGCGCCGCTTCACCTCAACCACGACCGTATTCTTGCGGCCATGGCTGAACTGCTGCTGCACCTGACCGGATTCGACGGTCCGCTTGATGCCCAGCGGCTTGCGGCCCAGAACCGGCTTGTCTTCCTTGCTGTCACTCATATGTTCGAACTTAACCCTTCACTTCCGCTCTGGCCGGAAAGGCCCGCCAGCGCCCTTATTTCTCGATGCGTACCAGGCCAAAGCCTATTCAAGGACGGCCGGCGCATCAGCGGAGCCATGCTCCCCATGCACTGGCGCCCCGTTAGCGCAACCCAGATAGCTTTCCAAGCGGCCTATGGCCGCGCGCAGGCGCGAAGCAGCGCGCGAGTCGGTTACCGCGATATGGACAACATTGTCCCGCCCCATTGCCATAGATAGGGCGTCTCGGTCCACAGGCAAGGTGATGCCCGCCAAATCCGTGCCCTCCGCTTCCTGACCGACGCGATAGGCCTGGTCCAGCTTGCGGTTGCCGTCTGCCGCCGCATCGGCGGCGTGGAGCAACATCTGCACCTGGCCCTTGCGGCAGGCGACGTCGATCTTTTCCGAGCCGGTGAGCAGCATGGACGCACGCGCCTCCAGCCCCATCCGGTCGAGCAGAGCCTTGCGCAGACCCGACTCGATCATCTCCGGCAGCGTATCGGGAATCTGGAGCGCGCCTTCCTTGAAGGCGCGAGCGAACGCTCCCTTGAGCTTGCCCTTGGCCAGCGCGACTTCCAGCTCGGCGCGATTCACGCCGATCCAGGCACCCCGCCCCGGCGCCTTGGCACGGATATCGGGAAGCACCTGCCCTTCCGGCCCCACGGCCAGACGGATCAGCATTTCGGGATCGGCGCGGTCGCCGGTCAATATACATTTGCGTTCGGTCATGCGCGCTCCTCCGCCAGAACGGAAGAAAGGGCAAGTCCGACGCTGTCGAGAGCGGTTATTCTCTCATCGGGGAGTGTCCGCAGCATTGGCGTCCTCCCTTGGCTGGAGCGCAAGATCGACAGCCGCCGGCCGCCCCAGCCGCTCAACGAGCGACTGGGTGACATCGGCGACGATCGCCGGGTCGGCCAGACGGATATCGAAAACAGACATGGAGTCTCAGGCTTCCTCTTCGAACCAGTGGGCGCGGGCGGCCATGATGATCTCATTGCCCTGCTCGTCGCTCAGGCCATAGGCCGCCAGAATGCCGCCCTTGTCATCGCTGCTGCTGTCCGATTTGCGACGACGCTGGTCGACGCGCTTCTTCTGCACCAGCTCGTCAGTGGCGAGGTCGGCGAGGTCGTCGAGCGTCTTGACGCCCGCCTTGCCCAGCGTGACCAGCATCGCTTCGGTCAGGTGCGGCATGTCGGCCAGCGCGTCGTCGACGCCCAGCGCCTGACGCTCTTCGCGAGCAGCCTGTTCGCGGCGGTCGAGTGCTTCCTGCGCACGGCTCTGCAATTCGGCGGCCAGATCCTCGTCGAAACCCTCGATCGCGGCGAGTTCCTCGACGCTGACATAGGCGACTTCTTCCAGCTCGCCAAAGCCTTCGGCGACCAGCAGCTGCGACAGCGTTTCGTCCACGTCCAGTTCGTTCTGGAACAGTTCGGAACGGGCGACGAATTCCTTCTGGCGCTTCTCGCTCGCGTCAGCCTCGGTCATGATGTCGATCGCCTTGCCGGTCAGCTGGCTGGCGAGACGGACATTCTGGCCGCGACGACCAATCGCGAGGCTCAGCTGATCGTCCGGAACGACGACTTCGATACGCTCTTCTTCCTCGTCGATGACGACGCGGGCGACCTGCGCGGGCTGAAGCGCGTTAACGACGAAGGTCGCGGTATCTTCCGACCAGGGGATGATGTCGATCTTCTCGCCCTGCATTTCCTGCACGACGGCCTGAACGCGACTGCCCTTCATGCCGACGCAGGCGCCGACCGGATCAATGCTGCTGTCACGGCTGATGACGCCGATCTTGGCGCGCGAACCCGGATCGCGGGCAGCGGCCATGATGGTGATGACGCCGTCGTAGATTTCGGGAACTTCCTGCGCGAACAGCTTCTTCATGAATTCGGGGTGCGCGCGGCTGAGGAAGATCTGCGGGCCGCGATTTTCGCGGCGCACGTTCAGAACGACCGAGCGGATGCGGTCGCCGACGCGGACGACTTCGCGCGGAATCTGCTGGTCGCGACGGATCACGCCTTCGGCGCGGCCCAGGTTCACGACGACATGGCCGAACTCGACCGACTTGACGACGCCGGTGATGATCTCGCCGACGCGATCCTTATATTCTTCATGCTGGCGCTCGCGCTCGGCGTCGCGGACCTTCTGGAAAATGACCTGCTTGGCCGACTGGGCGTCGATGCGGCCCAGATCGATCGCGGGCAGCGGATCGACGATGAAGTCGCCGACGACGGCGTCCTTCTTCAGCTTGGCGGCCTGCTTCAGGTCCACCTGCTTGAAATAATCCTCCACGACCTCGACCACTTCGACGACGCGCCACAGACGCAGATCGCCGCTGTCCGGGTCCAGCTTCGCACGAATATCATTCTCGGCGCCGTACCGCGCGCGGGCGGCGCGCTGGATCGCGTCCTCCATCGCCTCGATGACGATGGCCTTGTCGATCATCTTTTCCGATGCCACCGAATTGGCGATGGCGATCAGTTCTGCCTTGTTGGCGGAAATGGCGTTGGCCATGACGTTATGAACCCTTATTCTTCGGTTTCAAACTCGTCCGCCCCATCGGAGGAGAGCGGCATACTAGCAGCAATCAGCTTGTCGGTCAGCACCAGCTTGGCGTCGCCTACAAGCGCGAAAGGAATGGAAACGTCACCCGCCTTGGCGTCGGCGAAGAGGATATCCTCGCCCTCGACGCCCTTCAGGATGCCGCGAAAGCTCTTGCGGCCCGACACGATCTCGGTCGCGTTGACCTTCGCCTCATGCCCGGCCCATTCGAGGAAGTCGTGCAGGCGGGTCAGCGGCCGGTCGATACCGGGCGAACTCACTTCCAGGCGATAGGCGTCCTCGATCGGGTCGGCTTCATCCAGCACGTCCGACAGGCGGCGCGAGATGGTCGCGCAATCCTCGATCACGAGCTGCCTGGTCTTCGGATTTTCGGCCATGATCTGAAGCGTATATTCGTCGCCCGACCCGAACAGCTTGATGCGCACGAGTTCGAAGCCCAGGGCCTTCACCTCGGGTTCGATCAGCGCGGTCAGTTCGGCGATGTCCGCCATGCAGTCTCCGTAAACCAAATATGTGCGTCTTCCCGCGCCGCAGGCTTGGCCTGCGACCCTGACATGTTTGACGATGTAAGGAAGCAAGGGCGATATAGGCGGCGCGCGGAAAATCTGCAACATTATTCGTCTCGAACCATTTGAAGCGCATCATTCCGCGCCACGCACCCGCCCCAAAGCCCTGACATGGAGACACAGATGCGCCATTTGACGCTCGCCGCCCTTCCCCTCCTGCTGATCGCCTGTTCGGGCGAGGGGGCCAACAGCCAGACGACCGCGCCCGGCGAAAAGCCGTTCAAGACGTCAGTCATCGCCGACTTCGATTCGCCCTGGGCGATGACCTTCCTGCCCGACGGCCGCGCGCTGGTAACGGAGAAGGCAGGCGAGATGATCCTGTTCGATCCGAAGAACGGCACCAAGATCCCGGTCGCGGGTATCCCCAAGGTCGATTATGCGGGACAGGGCGCGCTGATGGACGTGGTGCTGTCGCCCAGCTTCGCGAAGGACAAGGCGGTCTATTTCAGCTTCTCCGAGGAGCGCGACGGCCTCAAGGGCGTGGCGCTGGCGAAGGGCGCGTTCAACCAGGCGAGCGACGGAACGACGAAGCTGGACGGCGTGCAGGTCATCTTCCGCGCCAGCCCCTATGTCGATGGCAATGGCCATTATTCCGGCCGCATCGCCTTTTCGCCCGATGGCAAATATCTGTTCTTCACCAATGGCGAGCGGCAGAAATTCGACCCGGCGCAGGATCCCAAATCGACGCTGGGCAAGGTGCTGCGCCTGAACCTGGACGGCACGCCGGCGGCAAGCAATCCGCTGGCGGCAAAGGGTTTCAACCCCGCCATCTGGTCCTACGGCCATCGCAACCTGCTGGGCATTGCCTTCGACGCGGACGGGCGGCTCTGGGAGCAGGAAATGGGCCCCAAGGGCGGTGACGAGGTCAACCTGATCAAGCCCGGCCTCAACTATGGCTATCCCAAGGTGTCGAACGGCGACCATTATGACGGCAAGCCGATTCCCGACCATGCGCCGGGCGACGGGTTCGAGGCGCCCAAGGTCTGGTGGAACCCGGTCATCTCGCCGGCCGGCCTGCTCTATTATTCGGGCGACCTCTTCCCGCAATGGAAGAACTCGCTGTTCATCGGCGGCCTGTCGAGCCAGGCGCTGGTCCGCGTGAAGCTGGACGGAGAGAAGGCGGAAAAGGCCGACCAGTGGGACATGGGCGCCCGAATCCGCGAGGTCGAGCAGGGACCGGACGGCGCGCTCTGGCTGCTGGAGGATGGCAAGGACGGATCGCAGGGCCGGATGCTGAAGCTGACGCCGGTGGGCTGACCCCTTTCAGCGGCCCATTACGCTTCCTATTTGCGGCGCGGCACGATCATTCGTGCCGCGCCTTTTTCTTTCATGGAGAACCCCATGAGCGGTCCCAAGCTGTTCCAGCCCTTCCATGTCGGCGACATCAAGCTCGACAATCGCATCGTCATCGCCCCCATGTGCCAATATTCGGCGGTGGACGGGGAAATGACCGACTGGCACCTCATCCATCTCGGCCAACTCGCCCTGTCGGGTGCCGCACTGCTGACGATCGAGGCGACCGCGGTCCTGCCGGAGGGGCGGATCAGCCATGCCGATGTCGGCCTGTGGGACGACCGCACCGAGGCGGCGATGAAGCGGGTGCTGGACGGCGTGCGGCGCCATAGCGACATGCCGATCGCCATCCAGCTTGGTCATGCGGGACGCAAGGCGTCGACGCAGGTGCCGTGGCAGGGCGGCGCACAGATCGCCCCCGATGCCTCCAATGGCTGGCAGACGGTCGCCCCCTTTCCCCTGCCCTTCACGCCGGGCACCAACGCCCCGATGGCGCTCGACCGGGCCGGGATCGAGCGGCTGCGCGACGCCTTCGTCGCGGCGGCGAAGCGAGCGGACAATCTGGGGCTGGATGCGGTGCAGCTGCATGGCGCGCATGGCTATCTGATGCACCAGTTCCTATCGCCCCTCTCCAACCGGCGCGATGATGACTATGGCGGCAGTCTCGAAAACCGGATGCGTCTGCCGCTGGAGATTTTCGACGCCGTGCGTGCGGCCTTCCCGGCGGACAAGGCGGTGACGATGCGCGTCTCGGGCACCGACTGGGTCGAGGGTGGCTGGGACATCGAGCAGACGATCGCCTTTGCCATGGCGCTGGAGGCGCGCGGATGCAGCGCGATCCATGTGTCGAGCGGCGGCCTCGATCCGCGACAGGATATTCCGGTCGGTCCCAGCTATCAGGTGCCGCTCGCACGCGCGGTGAAGCAGGCTGTGACGATGCCGGTGATCGCGGTGGGCCTGATCACCGACTATGAGCAGGCCGAGGCGATCGTCGGCACCGGCGACGCGGACCTGATCGCGATCGCACGCACCATCCTCTACGATCCGCGCTGGCCCTGGCACGCAGCGGCGCATCTGGGGGCGAGCGTCAAAGCCGCCCCGCAATATCTGCGCTGCCAGCCCCGCCAGTACCGGCATCTGTTCGACGTGCCGAAGATGGAGGGCTGAAACGAAAAACGGGGCCTTACCGGCCCCGTTTCCTTTTATACCAACCGGCTCTGCTTGACCGCCGCTTCGATGAAGCTGGCGAAGAGCGGGTGCGGGTCGAAGGGCTTGGATTTCAGTTCCGGGTGGAACTGCACGCCCACGAACCAGCTATGGTCGGGCCGCTCCACGATCTCCGGCAGCGTGCCGTCGGGCGACATGCCCGAGAAGATCAGGCCGCCCTTTTCCAGCGGATCGCGATAGCTGGCATTGACTTCGTAGCGATGGCGGTGCCGTTCGCTGATGTCGTTGGTGCCGTAGATCCCCGCGACGACGCTGTTACCCGTCAGCTTCGCCGGATAGGCGCCCAGACGCATCGTGCCGCCCAGATCGGTTTCGGCGGTACGCTGTTGCAGACCTTCCTTGCTCATCCATTCGGTGATCAGACCGACGACCGGCTCCGACGTCTCGCCGAATTCGGTGGTCGACGCGTCGGCGATGCCCGCGGTGTTCCGCGCACCTTCGATGCAGGCCATCTGCATGCCAAGGCAGATGCCGAAGAAGGGCACGTTGCGTTCACGCGCGAAGCGGACGGAGGCGATCTTGCCCTCCGACCCGCGCACGCCAAAGCCGCCGGGGACAAGGATGCCGTGCATCGGTTCGAGGCTGGAGGCGAGATCCTCGCCCTTCTCGAACAGTTCGGCGTCGATCCACTTGATGTTGACCTTCACCCGGTTGGCGAGGCCGCCATGGTGCAGCGCTTCGTGCAGCGACTTGTAGGCGTCGAGCAGGCCGACATATTTGCCGACCACGCCGATGGTGACTTCGCCCTCCGGGTTCAGCTGGCGATCCATGATGTCGTCCCAGCGCTCCATGGTGGGCGCGGGCGCATCGCCGATGCCGAAGGCGCGCAGCACTTCGGCGTCCAGACCTTCGGCATGATATTGCTGCGGCACGGCGTAGATGCTGCTGGCGTCGAGCGCGGGAATGACCGCTTCGGGACGCACATTGCAGAAGAGCGCGATCTTCCTGCGCTCGCTCTCGGGCAGCGGATGTTCGCAGCGGCAGAGCAGGATGTCGGGCTGGATGCCAAGCGAGGTCAGTTCGCGCACGCTGTGCTGGGTCGGCTTGGTCTTCAGCTCGCCGGCGGCCGCGATATAGGGCACCAGCGTCACATGAACGAAGATCGACTGGCCGCGATCAAGATCGTTATGCAGCTGGCGAATCGCTTCCATGAAGGGCAGCGATTCGATGTCGCCGACCGTGCCGCCGATTTCGCAGAGCACGAAGTCGAGGTCTTCGGTATCGGCCAGGGCGAACGCCTTGATCTCGTCGGTGACGTGCGGAATGACCTGCACCGTCGCGCCCAGATAATCGCCGCGCCGCTCGCGCTGGATGATCGTCTGATAGACGCGGCCCTGCGTCACATTGTCCGACTGGCGCGCGGAAACCCCGGTGAACCGCTCATAATGGCCAAGGTCGAGGTCGGTTTCCGCCCCGTCGTCGGTCACATAGACCTCACCATGCTGATACGGGCTCATCGTCCCCGGATCGACGTTGAGATAGGGATCGAATTTCCGGATGCGAACACGGAAACCTCGCGCCTGCAACAGAGCTGCAAGCGAAGCGGCCATCAGGCCCTTGCCAAGCGAGGAGACCACGCCGCCGGTGATGAAAATATACCGCGCCATGGGAGTGGAGGCTTAGCCTTTCGGAACAACAAAGGGCAAGCGCGCGAATCCACGCGCGCTTAAAAAAAGATCGAAAGATCGGTGAAGTGGTTAGTTGGCGAGCGGAACCGCGCCATTGGACGCAGGCGCGGAGGCCGCATTGCTCGCGGCGCCCGCCAGCGGATCGGCGTTCGGCGTTGCCGGAGCGCTCTGCGTTGCCGGCGCCTGCTTGACCAGCGAGGTATCGATGTCGCTCGGCGCATGACGCACCGAGGCAATGACCGCCATGACGATCGACAGCAGCACGAAGATGCTGGCGAGGACAGTGGTCGAACGGGTCAAGAAGTCCGCCGCGCCGCGCGCCGACATCAGCCCCGCCGGGCTGCCGCCCACGCCCAGACCGCCGCCTTCCGACTTCTGCATCAGGATGACGGCAACCAGCAGGGCGGCGATGATCGCCTGCACGACGAGGAGGAAAGTGAACATTGCGAGTTTCTGTCCGGTGAAGGAGTGCGTTGGCGCGCACATAGCGACGATGGGGCGCGGGGGCAACCTGTGAGGGCGTTCAACGCCCCAGGAGCATAACCGCCAATCCACATGATGTGGATGAAAGCGGGATAACCCGCTCCCTTTCCCCCGTTCGGGCTGAGCCTGTCGAAGCCCAGCACTTCTCTTCAAGAAAGAAGCGCCCTTCGACAAGATCAGGGCGAACGGAGACAGGAATGATAGGAAGTTTATATCAGGCCGCAGCCGCCATGCGCTGGTCGGCCGCCTCGATGATCGGGGCGAACTTCGCTGCGGTCAGGCTTGCGCCGCCGACCAGGCCGCCGTCGACATCGACGATCGCCATCAGGTCCGCCGCATTGTCGCCATTCATCGATCCGCCATAGAGGATTCGCACCTTGTCGGCTTCCTCGCCGATCCGGCTTGCCAGCGCGGCGCGCAGCGCGGCATGCATCGACGCGACCGCTTCGATCGTCGGGATGCGGCCGGTGCCGATCGCCCAGATGGGTTCATAGGCGACCGCCAGCCAGTCCGCCGACGCGCCTTCGGGCAGGGATGCGAGCAACTGGTCGGCCACGACCTGCTCGGCCCGTCCGGCGTCCCGCACGGCCAGCGTTTCGCCGACGCACAGGATGACGTTGATTCCTGCCTCATGCGCGGCGACCGACTTGGCGGCGATATCGGCATTGGTTTCGCCCCGCGCCTCGCG
>NZ_DATKFP010000325.1:0-1792 GCF_035511395.1 Sphingobium sp. | reverse complement strand
GCGCGCATGGCGAAAGAGCTGGCGCTGTCGGCCTATCTCGATGGGTTCGAGCCGATCGAGCCAACACTCACCGCGCGCGACGCGACGCTGATGGGTCGAATCGAGGGCGCGATGGGGGAGTTCCGCGCCTCGATCGACCGGGGCGCGTCGCCCGATGATCTCGCGGAGAAGGTCGCAGTACTGGGCGGCCTTTTCGACGATGCGGAAGCGGCGCTCGCGCCTGATGCCGCCACCGAAGCGTCCACGTTCCTGGGCGCGTTCACGATCCTGCTGCGTGAAGGGCTCGAAGCCCTGCTCATCGTTGTCGCCATGATCGCGTTCCTGCGTAAAGCCGAGCGCGGCGAGGCGCTGCGGTACGTGCATGGCGGCTGGGTCAGCGCGATCATCGCGGGCGGGATCACCTGGGCGGTCGCCACCTATGCGATCGGGATCAGCGGTGCGAGCCGGGAGCTGACGGAAGGGTTTGGCTCGCTGTTCGCCGCGGTCGTGCTGCTCTCGGTCGGGATTTGGATGCACGGCAAGGCGCAGGCCGATCAGTGGCAGCGCTATATTCGCGAGAAGATGTCGCGGGCGCTCTCGGGCGGGTCGGGCTGGTTCCTGTTCGGGCTGGCGTTCGTCGTAGTTTATCGCGAGGTCTTCGAGACGATCCTGTTCTATGCCGCGCTTTCGGCGCAAGGTGACAACGGGATGCTTCTCGCGGGGGCCGGGTCGGCGATTGGACTGCTCAGCCTGATCGCTTGGGCCATGCTTCGCTACAGTCGCAAGCTGCCGATCGCGCAGTTCTTCCGCTATAGCTCCTGGCTCATGGCGGTCCTGACCGTCGTGCTGGCGGGTAAAGGCGTCGCCGCGCTCCAGGAAGCCGGCCTTATCAACATCGCACCGCTCGCGGACGTGCCACGGCTGTCGATGCTCGGCGTGTTTCCCACTTGGCAATCGGTGCTGGCGCAACTCCTGATGGCGGTCGCCATTGCGGTCGGGTTCGCCTGGAACGGGCGCGACCGATCCCGCTCGGGTTCCGGCTCAGTGACCCTTGGTTCGAATTAGTGCAATGACATGAAAACCCTTCCGTGATAGAGGCAAGCTAGTGCGAGCCTTTTTGCCTTTCCTGACATGCCTGATGCTGGTCCTGACCAGCTTCTCCGGCATGGCCCATGCCGCCGATCTGGCGGGGGGAAGCATCGCGGGCGTTGAGTTCACGGTCCATACCGCCGGTGACATCGATCAGGTGCCATCGGACTCGGACAAGAATGTCCCGCATCATCACAATTATTGTCACGGACACGACGTCGGCGCGCCTGCGCGCACGACGATGGAATATACCCCCGTCCTCACAGTGCCCAAGCCGACAATCTCCGCCTCTGCGTCGCTCGACGGCCGCACCGGCATGGTCCATTTGAGGCCCCCCCAAGCCTGACGTCCGATTTGGGCGTGCGTTGGCGCGCCCCTGTCGATCATCGTCAGGAGTCCTATTTTCATGAATCGTATCCTCGCGGCCATGCTGGCCGCAGCGTCTTGCGCCACGATGGCGCAGGCGCAGGTCGGACCGTCCGCGCCTGTTGCGCAGGATGCGCCGGTCTACACGCTTGACCAAGCGGTCAGTGCAGCGGGCGGTTCGGCCCCTGCTGCGGAAGCGGCGACAGCTGGAATCGACGCGGCCCGTGCAGGTCGCACAGTCGCTGGCTTGCGGCCCAATCCGGTGGTTCAAGGCCAAGTCGAGAATGTCATCGGCTCCGGGCCGTATCGGGGGGTCCGCAGCGCGGAAACCACGGTCGGCTTTGCGATCCCGATCGAG
>NZ_DATKFP010000324.1:0-1708 GCF_035511395.1 Sphingobium sp. | reverse complement strand
CGAGCAGCGCCGGACTTTGCTGGAAGCCGAGATCAATGCAGCGCTTACGCGCGGCGGCAACCTCGTCATTCCCGTTTTCGCGCTCGAACGCACCCAGGAATTGCTCCTCGATATCGCGACCCTGATCAACACCGGACGCCTGGCGCATCCACAGGTGTTCATCGATTCGCCACTTGCGACCCGCGCGACAGAGGTGTTCGCCAAACATGCCGGGGAACTCGAAGACATGGGCTCGGGTGAAATCTTCCGTCACCCCTCGTTCCACTACACTGCCAGCACGATGGAATCGATGCGGCTCAACGACATGTCCGGAGCCATCATCATGGCGGCATCCGGCATGTGCGAAGCGGGACGCATCCGTCACCATCTGCGGTACAATCTCGGCCGCCGTGAATCGACGATCCTGTTCGTCGGTTTCCAGGCCGCAGGCACCCTTGGCCGGACAATCCTCGATGGCGCGAACCGCGTGCGCATCTGGGGGCAGGACGTCGCGGTGCGCGCGCAGATCCGGCGGATCGACACTTATTCGGCGCATGCCGACCAGAAGGATCTGCAGCGCTGGATAAGGGCGCGGAAGCCGATCGATGGCAGCCTGTTCCTGGGACACGGCGAAGAGGGCTCGATCGAGACGTTCCGCCGCCTGATGCAGGCGGACGATGCTGCGGCATCGATTGTCACGCCGAAGATCGGGGAAACCTATTCACTGCCGTCACGCGCCTCGTCCAAGCGCCTGAAGACCGGAAAGCTGGAACTACAGGAGGCTGTCGGCCGCGATTGGCAGAATGACTATGCGGATTTTTCGACCCATCTGAAAAAAGAACTGCAGAATATCGAGAGCGCGTCGGCCCGGCGCGAGGCACTCGCCCGCATGGCCGAGATTCTGCATTCCTATCAGGCCTATCGCGAGCATCGTAAGAGCCGATCGAGCTGATCGGCGAAAACAAAGTGACCAGCCCCAGACATAAACGGGTGCCGGCACGCGCGAATTCGCTATATATCATAGTTTCATCAAAGGAGTAATTATGTCGAATACCCCCCACACCCTGAGCGAGGAATTCCCCGGTCAGATGGACAAGATTCACGCCTTGAAGGTTTCGGACTCTCGCTTCGCGCAGCTTCTTCTCGATTATGATGTCGTGAACGACGAAATCCACGTGGCTGAAACCAATATCGAACCGACCTCGCAAGATCACGAGACCGAACTTCGCAAGCGCCGCCTCGCGATCAAGGATCAGATCGCCGAAGCCCTGTCGCAGGCCGCCTGATCTGCCCAAGGGCCGGATGCCGCGCGTTCGGCCCTTACGACAATAGCCGGCCATGGCTCTGCGTCGCCACAAATTCACGGCCAGCAACGAAAGCGCGCATCCCCCCTCAGGAATGGACCTGAACCAGCTTCGAACCAGGCACGAGCTGCCCGCTCATCGCTCCTAGCGAAACACCATGAGCGCGGCGATACCGGCAGCAGATGCCAGAACTGATGCGAAGAGTGGGCCGGACGCCTTCCAGCCTTGCTTTGATGGCCCTGCCAGTACCAGCGTGAGTACAGCCTTCCACATCGTGTTGGCGAGCACGGGCACCGCAAGCACCAGTCCGGCCGTGTCGGGTTTCAGCATATCCTCAGGCAGCCCCGCGAGCGTGAGTACGGCTGCGTCCACATCCCACATGCCCGTAAGACCAAGCACAACGACAATGCCCTGATCGCCGAACC
>NZ_DATKFP010000323.1:0-12582 GCF_035511395.1 Sphingobium sp. | reverse complement strand
TTCGGTCCCGTCCTGCGCGGCGGATAGGGTTTGGGCGCGGCGGTGCGCGGTGCATCAGTACGCGCGCGTTCCGGGCGACTGCGATCGGCACGGGGTCGTTCGACCCGGTCGCCGTCCCGCGACGTGAAGCGGGGCTTGGCGGGGGTGTCCTTCGCGCTGTCGTCGCGCCGCGATCGTGCGCCTGTGCGGGGCGCATCGGCGCGGGGGCGCCCGGTGCGATCGCGATCGGCGCGATTGCGGTCGGTGCGGCCGCGCTCCGTGCGATCGTCATCCTGTCGATGGACGCGCGCGTCCTTGGAGTCTTCTCCGCGTCGCGACGATGCACCGGCGCGTGGCGAGTCCGTGCGCGCACGGTCGGGTCGATCGCTCTTGCCATGGCCGAAGCGAGGTTTTTCTTCCTCTTCCTTCGACCCTGCGCTGCGCGATGCAGGGCCGCCGGGCCGTCTGCCGCCGGGGCCGGTCGGGCGTTTCGGGCCGCCGGGGGCTGCCCTGCGGGGCGGTCCGGATTTTTTCGGCGGTTGCACGGGCAATTCCTTTATTAACGCACTGGCCATTCCCATATGAGACAAATGCCAGCAACAGGCTGAAATGTGCCGCTCCGGCGCTTGGGCGAGAGGACTTGGGCAGTCCTTGGGCAACCCGTTCCGGGAGCGCGGCGTTTCTTCGGGTGCATGGCGGAAACAGGGCGGACTTGGCAAATGTTTTTCGGATTGGTGAAAGAGGGAGAAGCTCGTCGGCCGCGTCGCAAGGCCGTCCGCACCGTGTTGGTGGTGGAAGATGAACCGCTGGTTGCCTTCGACAATGAACATGCGCTGGAGCAGGCGGGGTATCGCATTGCGGCTACAGTGGACGAATATGGCCATGCGGTGCGAGTGATCGATGATGGCGGGGTCGACCTGGTAATCGCCGACGTGACGTTGCACGGAAAGAAAAGTGGGATCGACGTGGCACGTCACGCCGCCGCGCAGGGATTGCCGGTGCTGTTCGTCACCGCCCGTTGCCCCGTCGATGCACGCTCTCTGGCCATTGGATGTCTGGCCAAGCCCTATGCCCCCCGCGAGTTGATCGCCGCGATCGGCGTGGTCGATGCGGTGCTGCGCGGTGTACGTCAGCCCAGATTACCGCACGGCCTCAGTCTGTTCACTCCCGAAAGCTGATCCGCGCACTCGGCCCTTGCCAGCGACGGATCAGGCCATATGGTGGCGCCAGAATTGACGCCACCGGGGAACACGCGCATCCATGACCGACGCTACGCAGGCCAGCCATAGCTGGCTCGACGCCGTAAAGCCTTATGTGCAGAAGGCGCCGCTGGCGGCCTTTTTCCTGGGCGTTTCATCGGGCGCGCCCTTTGCGATGATCGCCGCGACGCTGACCACACGATTGGCACAGGACGGGATCGACAAGAAGGCGGTGACGGCATTCACGCTCGCCTTCCTCGTCTACAATCTGAAATGGCTGTGGGCCTGGATCGTCGACGGCGTCAGGTTGCCGATCATCGGCCGGCTGGGGCAGCGCGTATCCTGGCTGATCGTGGCTGGGTTCTTCGTGATGGCCGCCATGAGCTATCTGGCACTCGTCGATCCCAAAACCAGCCTGATCCAGACCGCCTATGCCGCCATATTGGTCGGCGTGGCCGGGGCGACCTATGACATCGTGATCGACGCCTATCGGATCGAACTGCTGAAGCCGGAACAACTGGGCGTCGGTTCGGGCATGTCGCAATATGGCTGGCGGATCGGATCGGTCGCCGCAGGTTCGCTGGCGCTGGTGCTGGCGGCGCGGATCGGCTGGCATGGCGCCTATCTGGCCTGTGGGGCCTTTGCATTGCCGGCCATGCTCACCGGCCTGCTGATGGGAGAGCCCGAACGACATCGCGATCCGGTCGCGCGGCGTGGACTGTCGGAAGTGATGGCATCGATTACCGGGCCGTTGGTGGAATTCTTCAAACGGCGTGGCGCGTTGCTCGTGCTGCTGTTCATCCTGCTGCACAAGATCGGCGACACGCTGGCGAACCTGACTTTCCGCCTGTTGTTCGACGATATGGGATATACCAATGACGAAATCGCTCTCTACGATGTCGGCATGGGTTTCTGGGCCTATCTGATCGGCATTTTCGTCGGCGGCATCCTCTACGCACGGCTCGGCATGAAGCGGTCGGTGTTGTTCAGCCTGATCCTGATGTGTATTTCCAATTTCAGCTTCGCGGCGCTGGCGGCGCTGGGGAAGAGCAACTGGGGCATGGCCGGCGCCATCGGGTTCGAGAATTTCGCAAGCGGCATCGGTGGTGTCACCGTGGTCGCTTATTTCTCAGCCCTTTGCGATCTGCGCTTCACCGCCGCCCAATATGCGCTGATCTCGGCCGCAGCGAGCATCGTCGGACGCTTCCTTACCGGCACGACGGCGGGCGGCTTGATCGAGCGGTTCGGTTATGTCGACTTCTACCTGCTGACGACTGCGCTCGCGGTGCCGGGCATATTGCTGTTCTGGCTGATGATGCGCGCGGGGCTGATCGATGCCAGCGTCGGTACGGCGGCGACGGAGACGGGGGATCAGCCTGCCGCGTAGAGGTCCAGCGGTCGACCAAGATCGCTGTGTGCCTGCGCTACGGCCTGGAGGCAGGTGAGGGCGCCCAATGCGTCGTCGTTGCCCAGAAGTTCACTGACGCGTTCATAGGCAGCGTTGGGTTCGCGCAGCGCTTCGCCCGTCGCCTGCATCATCAGCGCTTCGTCCGCGGTCATCCGGGCGCAGCAGCAGGGGGCGACCAATATCTTGCGGCTCGACGCGCGTGCGAGTTCGAGCATCATCGCCCGCATCAGGACCAGCGGCCGGCGATAGCTGCGGCCGAACGCGCCCAGCATGGCATTGGCAGCATGGGCGTCATTGACTCCGGCGGTGGCCATCCGGCGCATCACGAACAGGAAGAGACGGTTGCCGTAGCCGCCGGGAATGGGCCGGGGCAGGTCGAGGGGGGAGGTCTCTCCATAAGCCATAGAATCGCGCCTTCTGCGTTGTTCAGATAACGCAAGATACGCTATTGCGAGTCAGTCGCAAGTCCTATTCAGTCGGGTAGTTGCTCGTTCAGTCGCAAAATTTCGCCCGCCAGATAGAGAGAGCCGCCGATCAGCAGCTTTGGCGCGGCGTTGCCGGCATCTGCTGTGTTCGTGGCGATGGCGCGGATGGCCTCTTCGGGCGCTGCGTGAGCGGTGCTGGCAATGCCCCAGCGGGCCGCGACAGCGGCGAAGCGTTCCGGCGGATGATGGTCATGGCCTGGAACCGGCAGGGCGTGGATATGGGCGATTTTGCCCGCGAAGGGTGCAAGGAAGGCGTCCATTTCCTTGTTGGCGAGCATGCCGATGACAAGATGCAGCTTTTGCCCCTCCAGCCGATCGGTGGTGAAATAGGCGCCTATTGCCTCACCCGCACCCGCATTATGCCCACCGTCGAGCCACACCGTTGCGTTTTCCGGTAAGGGTGCAAGCAGCGGACCATGTTCCAGTCGCTGGAGACGGGCCGGCCAGTGCGCCCAGAGCGGTGCGGCCTTGAGCGCGGCTTCGGGCAGTGGCACGACGTCCTGATGGCGCAGCATGGCGAAGGCCAGCGCGGCATTCTGTACCTGATGTGCGCCGGCGAGGCGCGGCAGCGGCGTGTCGAGTCGGCCAAGATCGTCGCGATAATGGAGGCGGTCGCGATAGACGGCAGCATCCCAGTCTTCGCCCTGGCCGATCCAGACGGTGCCACTGCGGTCTGCCGCATCCTGCATGATAGGATGGAGCGCCTCGGGGTAGCGTTGTGTCACCAGCGGCGCGCCGGATTTGGCGATGCCGGCCTTTTCGGCAGCAATCTTTGCCAGCGTGTCGCCCAAGAAAGCCTGATGGTCGATACCGAGTTGGGCGATGCCGCAAACCGCAGGTGCGACCAGTATATTAGTAGCATCGAGCCGGCCACCAAGGCCCACCTCAATGATGCAGGCGTCGGCGTCATGTTCCGCGAAGGCGAGGAAAGCGGCGGCCGTCGTCACCTCGAAGAAGCTGGCATTCACGCCCTCCGCGATATCCAGCACCCGTTCGAGATAGCGGGCAAGATGGTCGTCGGCGATGAGCTGGCCCGATACACGGATACGTTCGTTGAAGCGGACGAGATGGGGCGAGGTGAATACATGGACGCTTTTGCCGTCCGCCTCCATCGCCGCGCGCAAGAAGGCGCAGGTCGATCCCTTGCCGTTGGTTCCCGCGACATGGAAGACAGGGGGGAGCGCCCGATGCGGATCGCCCAGCCGCTCAAGCAACCGGGTGATCCGCTCCAGCCCCAGCACGTCGGCGCCGGGGGAGAGCGACCAAAGCCGGTCAAGCTGAGCCTGCACCCGCGGGTCATCCGAAACGGCGTTGTCGGCCATGGCGCGCCTGCTCCCCTGTAGGGCGATCAAGTCTTGGTCAGGCGGCCACGCGTGGCGTCAGATAGCCGATCACGCGGGCCAGCGTGTCGCGCAACTCGCTGCGATGGACCACCATGTCTAGCATACCATGATCGAGCAGATATTCGGCGCGCTGGAAGCCTTCGGGCAGCTTTTCGCGGATCGTGCTTTCGATCACGCGCTGGCCGGCGAAACCGATCAAGGCATTCGGCTCGGCGATCTGGATGTCGCCCAGCATGGCGTAGCTGGCGGTGACGCCGCCGGTGGTCGGATCGGTCAGCACGACGATATAGGGCAAGCCCGCCGCGTGCAGCTTCTGGATCGCGACAGTCGCGCGCGGCATCTGCATCAGGGACAGGATGCCCTCCTGCATGCGCGCGCCGCCGGCGGCGGTGAAGATGACATAGGGGCATTTGTGGGCGATCGCGTCGTTGACGCCCTGGATGAAGGCCGCGCCCACGCCCATGCCCATGGAGCCGCCCATGAAGGCGAAGTTCTGCACGCCCATGACGAGCGGTACATCGTCGATCGCGCCGCGCGCGTTGATCAGCGCATCCTGATCACCGGTCGAGGCGCGGGCGGCCTTGATACGATCGGGATAGCGCTTGGAGTCACGGAACTTCAACGGATCTTCTGGGACGTGCGGCGTCGGCAGCAGGATGAACCCGGCGTCGAGGATCTGCTCGAAACGGGCATCCGGGCCGATACGGCCATGGTGGTCGCAACGCGGGCAGACCGAGAGATTTTCTTCCCATTCCTTGATGAAGATCATCTCCATGCAGGACGGGCATTTGTGCCACAGCGTTTCGGCGGTGGTTTCCTTCTTGGTGAAGGGCAAGGCGTTACGAACGCGGTTGATCCAGCTCATGCTGCGGTCTCCCGAGAGAAAGTGGTGAGGGCGCCGCTCAGCGACGCAACGAATTCCTGGACGAAGGGGCCGGCGGCATCGCCATGGCTGCCCACGATATCGACGATCGCCGAGCCGACGACGACGCCATCGGCGATGCGGCCGATGGCGGCCGCCTGTTCGGGCGTACGCACGCCGAAGCCGACCGCGATCGGAAGGTTGGTGGCGGCCTTCAGCTTTTCGACTGCGATCTCGATATTGGCCTGCGCCGCCTGTTGCTTGCCGGTCACGCCGGCGACCGAGACATGGTAGAGGAAGCCGCTTGCGCCTTCGAGTACGGCCGGCAGGCGCGCCGCGTCCGTGGTCGGGGTGGCGAGGCGCACGAGGTGGACGCCGGCAGCGCGCAGGGCGGGACCGATCTCGGCATCTTCTTCCGGTGGGATATCGACGCAGATGACGCCGTCCACACCGGCAGCCTTGCACTGGTCCGCGAACCAGTCAGCACCGCGCACCAGCATCGGATTGGCATAGCCCATCAGGACCAGCGGTGTGTCGGCGTGGCGCGTGCGGAAATCGGTGGCGAGGGCGAAGATGTCCTTCGTCTTCGTGCCCGAACCGAGGCTGCGCAGATTGGCCAGCTCGATCGCCGGGCCGTCGGCCATTGGATCGGTGAAGGGCATGCCCAGTTCGATGATGTCCGCGCCGCCCGCGACCAGCGCGTTGAGGATAGCAGGCGTGGCGGCGACATCGGGATCACCGGCGGTCACGAAGGTGATGAGCGCGGCGCGGCCCTGCGCCTTGCACGCGGCGAAGCGGGTGGAGAGACGATCCCCGGTCATGACGGCGCTCACATCTCCACTCCCAGCGCGTCGGCGACGGTGAAGATATCCTTGTCCCCCCGGCCCGACAGATTGACGACGATGATCTTGTCCGCGTCGAGCGTCGGCGCGACCTGCTGCGCGGCCGCGACGGCATGGGCGGATTCGAGGGCGGGGATGATGCCTTCGAGGCGCGAAAGGGTCTGGAAGCTTTCCAGCGCCTCGTCATCCTTGATTGGCATATACTGCACCCGACCGACCTCATGCAGCCAGCTATGTTCGGGGCCGATGCCGGGATAGTCGAGGCCGGCGGAAATACTGTGCGCCTCCGTAATCTGGCCGTCTTCATCCTGAAGCAGATAGGTGCGGTTGCCATGCAGGATGCCCGACGCGCCGCCTGCAAGAGACGCGGCGTGCTTCTTGTCCAGGCCCTCTCCTGCTGCTTCCACGCCAATCATCGCGACTTCAGGATCGTCGAGGAAGGGATGGAACATGCCGATTGCGTTGGAGCCGCCGCCAACCGGGGCGATCAGCAGGTCGGGCAGACGGCCCTCGGCTTCCATGATCTGGGTGCGAATTTCCTTGCCGATGATCGACTGGAAATCGCGAACGAGTTCAGGATAGGGGTGCGGGCCGGCGGCGGTGCCAATGATGTAGAAGGTGTCATGGACGTTCGACACCCAGTAGCGGAGGGCATCGTTCATCGAATCCTTCAGCGTCGACGACCCTGAATGGACCGGAATGACTTCTGCGCCGAGCAGCTTCATGCGGAAGACGTTGGGCTTCTGCCGCTCCACGTCCTTCGCGCCCATGAAGATCTTGCATTCCATGCCGAACAGGGCGGCGACGGTCGCGGTGGCGACGCCATGCTGGCCCGCGCCGGTTTCGGCGATGACCTTCTTCTTGCCCATGCGGCGGGCAAGCAGCGCCTGACCGATGCAATTGTTGATCTTGTGCGCGCCGGTGTGGTTCAGTTCCTCGCGCTTCAGGTAGATCTTGGCGCCCCTCTTTTCCCCATTTGGGCCTGCGGGTGCCCTGGCTCGCAGCGCTTCGGTCAGTCGCTCGGCATAATAGAGCGGGTTGGGCCGGCCGACGTAGGAGCGCAACAGTTCGGCAAACTCTGCGTCGAACGCGGGGTCGGCCTTGGCGGCCTTGTAGACCTTCTCCAGTTCAAGGATCAGCGGCATCAGCGTTTCCGCGACATAGCGGCCGCCAAAGGCGCCGAAATGGCCGCTCGCATCGGGCTGGGCGCGGAGGCTGTTGGGCAAGGTAACGGTGTCGGTCATGATGTCAGTCTTTCCGGGACAGATATGGGCGTTCGCTTACAGGAAAAGCGATCAGCGCCATCGTTGTCCGATGCGCACGACTATGAGCGTCTGCGTCAACATGCCGACACCGCTTTGCAGAAGGCCGTGATCTTGTCCACACTCTTGATGCCCGGCGCGCTTTCGACGCCCGAAGAAACGTCGATGAGCGGGGCGCCGCTGACGCGGATCGCTTCGCAGACATTGTCGATGCCAAGTCCGCCGGACAGGCCCCACGGCGCGGGCATCGCCAGGCCCCGCAGGAGCGTCCAGTCGAAGCGCAGTCCCATGCCGCCGGGCAACGCCGCGCCATCGGGCGTCTTGGCGTCGAACAGCAGGCGGTCGACCGCGCCGGCATAGGCGCTGGCGTTGTCGATGTCGGCGCGGGTCTTGACGGAAATTGCCTTCCAGACAGGCAGGCTGAAGCGCTGGCGGATGGCGGCTACACGCTCCGGGCTTTCCTTGCCATGTAGTTGGAAGGCGGTGATGACATCGGTTGCAACGAGACGGGCAAGCTGTTCGTCGTCGGGATCGACGACAACGGCGACCCGCTCGACATGCGAAGGCACGACGAAGGCGAGCGCCTTGATCTGGTCCGGCTCGATATGGCGGGGGCTGTTGGGGAAATGGACGAAGCCGACATGGCTCGCGCCCGCGCGCACGGCGGCCCCCAAAGTGTCGGGCGTGGACAGGCCGCAAATCTTGATCGCGAGTCGGGACATGAAGGCGGCCTTAGCGGCGATGGGCAGCGAAGTCACATGCCGCTGGCAGGCTGGTGGCCCGGTTGGGTCAGGTCCATGTCGTGCAGCGCCAACCAGTCGTCCGCATGGTCGATGCAGGCTTGGCCCAGGAAAGCGTCGAGCGTCGCCATGACCTCCTTGTCGTCGCTCTGGGTGAGATCGATCGGGGGGTGCCAGTGTAGGTCGAAATTGGGACCGCTGGTCCGGGCGAGATAGAAGGGGGTCAGCCTGGCGCTGGCCTTGCGGGCGAGCCTCAGCGTGAAATCCAGATTGCCGGATGGCGGCAGGTCGCGGCCGAAGCGGGGGAACCAGACCTGCTGTTCGCGGCGTTCGTCGATCAGGATGTAAAGCATCGCCCGATCCTTCGCCAGATGGCGCAAGATGGCGCGCGCCGCGCCTCCGCTGCCGGTGATGGCGTCGCCCATATAGCTTTTGCGTGCCTTCTTGAGCTGGGAAGCGACCTTTTCGTCTGCGGGCGGATCATAGACGCCAAGCGGTGGCCGATCGGTGGCGGCCTTGAGGTGCGCGGCCATCAGATCCCAGTTGCCGACATGGGTAGTGAGGAAGATCATCGGTCCCGGCATGTCGAGCACGGCGCGGTAGCCGGGTTCGTCACGCACGCTGACATGGGCCGGGCTGACGAGCCGGTCGACATTTGCGAGTTCCGCGAGCGTGCGGCCCATATTCTGCCAGCGTCGGGACAGCATGGCCTCGCGTGTGGCGTCGCCCAGATCGGGGCGAAGCAGCGCCAGATTGGCGCGTGCGCGCGCATCGCGCAGCTTCATCCGTGGACGCGCGACATGAAGCGCCAGTTGTCCGCCGATCCAAGAAGCCAACCGTGCGGGCAGGAAGCGCAGCAGGGCAAAAAGAAAGGGGTTGGATAGCATCGTCCAAGGGTCATACAGCAGCCTGTGAGACGGTAAAGGGGCACGACATTCGCGATGATGATGGGGCTGTGGATCTTTCTCCAGGCGATGACGGTGTTGGGTGTGTTCAATTACCTGCGTCATCTGCCAACCGATCGGAAGATCGAGGCGCCCGATGGCGTCGTCGTAATCCTGAGCGTGCGGGACGACTGGGACGGCGGACCGGATCTGATCGCCAGTCTCAAGGCGCAGACCGCGTCCTTTCGTCTGCTTTTGGCGACGTCCGGCGATTGCCCTTCGGCGCAGGCGCTTGCGGTGAAAGAGGGGGATTGGGTGCAGGTCGTGGCGGCCGGCGTGGCGACGGATGAAGGGCAGAAGGTCCATAAGCTGCGTGCCGCCTTGCGAGCGTTGCGCCCGGAGGATCGATGGCTGATCTTCATCGATGCAGACATCACGCCGCCGGCGCGGCTGGTTGGACGGCTGCTCTTTCCGTTGGTCAGGCACAAGGCGGACATCGTCACCGGCTATCGACTGTTGTTGCCGGGCCGGGGCTGTATGCCGGCGCTTGTCGGTGCGGTGGAGATGCAACTGGCGACAATGCCGCGATCGGCCAACGCCACCATGCCCTGGGGCGGCGCCATGGCGCTGCCGCGAACGATCGCGGAACGGCTGGACCTGCATGCGGCAATGGCGGGGCGCCTGTCGGACGATCTGGCTATCGGGCTGGCCGGATGGCGCGCGAAACTACGCCTGCGACCGGTCCGCGATCTGCTGGTGGCCAGCCCGCTGGAGGGGCGAATGGCGCCGCTCTGGGCGTTCGGCGTACGGCAATATCGGCACATCATCACCAACAGCCCCGGCATGTGGTTCGTAGCGATGCTGGGCGTGGCGATCCAGTCGGGGGCCTGGCTGTGGGCGATTGGCTGTGGCGGACCGATCGCCATCGCGATCGGCTATGGTGCGGCCTGGAGTCGGGTTCTGATCCGTCGCCGCATCATGGCGCGGACCCTGGACGCGCATCAAGTCCGGCGTGCTGGGCGTTCGCTCCTTTGGGATGCGCTGGCACCCTTTATACTCCTATGGGCGCATCTGGCAGTGCAGTTGCAGGCGGCCCTGTCCAACCGCATCCGTTGGGGCGGTTGGGACTATTGGGTCAGGCGCGGGAAAGTCGTGCGGATGGAACGAGTCAAAGGCTGATGTGTGCCGGGCTTTTCAGAAGCCCGCCGGGAACTGGTGCTGGCCGTCATCGCCGATGCGCAGCACCACCTTGCCCGCAACGGCGCTCATCGGCAGGTCGCCATAAAGGTGAGGGAAGAGCGCGCCGCCGCGTGACACTTCCCATTTAATAGCCTCGCCAAAGGGGGCGAGGTCGATCATCAGCATGACCAGCCGATCCTGTCCCGCAAAATGCTTGGCGACGGTCTCGGCCGCCTGATCACGCGTGGACATGTGGATGTAACCGTCCGTCAGGTCGATCGGCGCGCCCTTGAACACACCATCGGCCTTGAACTGGTCATATTGATCGGCGGTCAGCACCTTATAGGCGAACAGGTCGCTCACGCCTCTGTCGCTTCCGTTGCGTCGCCATCCTCGTCGCTTTCCTCGATCTTGGCGGCGCTCACCACATGTTCGTTGTCGGAGACGTTGAACAGGCGCACACCTGCCGAACTGCGGCCGATGACGCGCAAGCTGTCGAGACCCATGCGAATCAGCTTGGCCTGATCGGTGACGAGCATCAACTGGTTTGCCTGCGTAGCAGGGAAGCTGGCGACGACCGGTCCGTTGCGGCCGATATTGTCGATATTGGTGATGCCCTGACCGCCACGGCCGGTACGGCGATAGTCATAGGCCGAAGACAGCTTGCCATAGCCGTTGGTGCATACGGTCAGGATGAACTGCTCGCGCTCCTTCATCAT
The DNA here is from genome assembly GCF_035511395.1 of Sphingobium sp. Classification (GTDB taxonomy): domain Bacteria; phylum Pseudomonadota; class Alphaproteobacteria; order Sphingomonadales; family Sphingomonadaceae; genus Sphingobium. The sequence goes on along the minus strand of NZ_DATKFP010000323.1, from coordinate 1,680 downwards.
GGCGAACATCTCCTGATCGGCCATTTCGCCTTCCTTTTCCGGCTTCCAGGGGGCAAAGCGCAGATATTCCTCGCGCTGTTCCTGATTGGCGCCGGAGCGATGCAGGACGGACAGCGAGATCACCTCGTCATCGTCCTTGAGCGTCATGCCGCGCACGCCGGTCGAGGTACGGCTCTGGAATTCGCGCACGTCGGTGGCGGCGAAACGGATCGCCTTGCCTTGACGCGTCGCGAGGAGCACGTCGTCATCTTCGGTCAACAACGCCACGCCGATCAGGCGATCGTCGCTGCCTTCGTCGAAGCGCATGGCGAGCTTGCCGTTGGACGGGATGTTGGCGAAGGCGTCCATGCTGTTGCGGCGCACGGTGCCGTTCGCCGTGGCGAACATGACGTGCAGATCCTTCCAGCTTTCCTCATCTTCCGGCAGCGGCAGGACGGTCTGGATGGTTTCGCCCGGACCCAGCGGGAGCAGGTTCACCATCGGACGGCCACGGGTGGCCGGCCCGCCTTCGGGCAGGCGCCACACCTTCATGCGATAGACCTTTCCGGCGGTCGAGAAGAAGAGCACCGGCGTGTGGGTCGACGTCACGAACAGTTCGGTGACGGCATCCTCTTCCTTGGTCGTCATACCCGACCGGCCCTTGCCGCCGCGTGCCTGAGCGCGGAAGCTTTCGAGCGGAGTGCGTTTGATATAGCCCTGCACCGTGACGGTGACGACCATCTCTTCGCGCTCGATCAGGTCTTCATCCTCGATGCCGTCGGCGGCAGCGGTGATTTCCGATAGGCGCGGCGTGGCGAATTCGTTCTCGATCGCTTCCAGCTCTTCGCGCATCACCGCGTAGAGCTTTACCCGATCGCCCAGAATGGCGAGATATTCGGCGATGGATTCGGCCAGTTCGGCCAGTTCCTTGCCGATTTCGTCGCGGCCCAGCGCCGTCAAGCGATGCAGGCGCAGGTCGAGGATGGCGCGAACCTGAATGTCGCTCAGCTTGTAGACGTCGCCGGTGACTTCCGTCTCGATCGCTTCGACCAGACGCAGATAGGGCGCGATCTCGCTGATCGGCCATTCGCGGGCCAGCAGGGATTCGCGTGCTTCGGCCGGGCTGGACGATCCACGGATGATCTTGACGACTTCATCGAGGTTGCTGACCGCGACGACGAGGCCGAGCAAGATATGCGCCCGGTCGCGCGCCTTGTTCAGTTCGAACTTGGTGCGGCGGGTGATGACCTCTTCGCGGAACTTGACGAAGGCCTCGATGATCTCGCGCAGGCCCAATATTTCAGGGCGGCCGCCACGGATGGCCAGCATGTTCGCGGGGAAGCTCGACTGGGCGGGGGTGTTGCGCCACAACTGGTTCAGCACGACTTCGGGCGTGGCGTCGCGCTTCAGGTCCATGACGATGCGCACGCCTTCGCGGTTCGATTCGTCGCGGATGTCGCTGATGCCCTCGATCCGCTTGTCCTTCGCGGCTTCGGCAATCTTCTCTACCAAGCCGCTCTTGCCGACCTGATAGGGGATAGACGTCAGGACGATCGAGCGGCGGTCGCCGCGACCTTCCTCGATATCATGACGCGCGCGCATCATGATCGAGCCGCGACCGGTATGATAGGCGCTACGTGCGCCAGACTGGCCGAGAATTAGCGGCGCGGTCGGGAAGTCGGGGCCAGGGACGATCTGGAT